>JBGQLG010000088.1:0-21470 GCA_041499965.1 Methylomirabilia bacterium | reverse complement strand
GGCCTCGTCGACGCCGGAGTCCAGTCGGACCGCGGTCCCGCGCCGCGCCAGCCGCTGCGCCCAGCGCGCGGCGCTCTCGACGTCGGAGACGATCACCAGCGCGCGCGGCGCCTCGGCGAGTCGCTCCAGCAGCCGCCGCTCGCGTCCGGCACCGATCAGCATCTCGACCGAGGCGGTCGGGGGCCCGCCGGCTCGAGCCGTCGAGCTCTTGGTCTCGGGCTGACGCTCGGCCGGCGGCACGGCCGCGGCGGCCGGCGGCGGCAGCAGCGCGGCGCAGGTCGAACCGACGGACGACAGCGACTCGCGCGCGATCCACTCCACGAGGTCCAGCCGCGCCGGCGTGAGGATCGGCGCGGGCTCGCTCACGGCCAGCAGCGGCTTGAGGGCAGACTCGTCACCGTCGTGCAGCCGCACGACGACGCCGACCCGCCGGGCCCCGCGCAGCGGCGCCAGCACCCGCTGCCCGCGCAGCACGCTCAGGTCGTTCGGAACGCGGTAGGAAAACGGATGATCGACCGGCGCGTCGAAGACGACCTCGGCGATCACGATAGTGCAGCGCTCACCGGGTGCGGCGCTGGTCGTACTCCCGCTTGGCGAGCTTGAGGTCGTCCCAGGCCATGCGCTTGTAGTCCTGGCCGGGGTTGCGGAGCAGGAAGGCGGGGTGGAACGTCGGGATCAGCACGGCGTTGCCGTAGGCGTGCATCCGGCCGCGCAGCTTGCCGATCGGCTCGCGGGTGCGCAGCAGGGCCTGGGTCGCGACGCTGCCGAGCGACAGGATGACCTTGGGCTGGATGACGGCCAGCTTGTCGGCGAGGAACGGTGCGCATGCCGCCAGCTCGTCCGGCTCGGGATTGCGATTGCCGGGGGGCCGGCACAGGACCGTGTTGGTGATGTAGACCTCGTCCCGCGAGACCTTGACCGAGTCAAGCATCCGCGTCAGGAGCTGGCCGGCGCGGCCGACGAACGGCAGCCCCTGGGCGTCCTCGTCGGCGCCGGGCCCCTCACCGATCACGACCAGCTCGGCCTGGGGGTTGCCGGAGCCGAAGACGATCGTGTGGCGGCCCTCGCAGAGCTTGCACTGGCGGCAGCCCTGCAGCTTGGCCTCCTGTGCGCGCAGCGCCTCGGCCGGGGTCGTCAGGAACGGGCCCTCGAGGGCCACCGTCTCCACGCCGAGGTCGCGATGGAAGCGAAGGGTGGCGGCCAGCGCGCCGAGCGCGTCGGCCAGCACGGCCCGGGCCTCGTCACTCAGCGGACGGCCTTCGGCGCCGGGTGGGCGCTGCGCAGGGCCAGGATCTCGTCGAGGATGGCGTCGGCCACCGCCGCCTTGGGCATGCGCGGCAGCGCGCGGCCGCCGCCCCAGCGGTCGATCAGCAGGACCTCGTTGTCCTCGGCGTCGAAGCCGATGTCGCGGCGGCTCACGTCGTTGGCGACGAGCAGGTCGATGCCCTTGGCCGTGAGCTTGGCCCGCGCGTTGGCGACGACGTCGTTGGTCTCGGCGGCGAAGCCCACGATGAATGCCCCACTGGCCCGCGCGGCCACCTCGGCCAGGATGTCTGGGTTGGGCGTGAGCTCGAGCGTCAGATCGCGCTTGCCCTTGATCTTCTGCTCGGCGGGATGCCGCACGCGGTAGTCGGCGACGGCGGCGGCCTTGATGACGACGCTGGCGCGCGCGGCGTGCTGCAGCACCGCCTCTCGCATCTCCTCGGCCGTCTGCACCGGCACGAACACCGTGGCCGGCGGCGGCGTCAGCGCGGTCGGGCCGGCGACCAGGACCACGTGAGCGCCGCGCCGGGCCGCCGCGGCGGCCAGCGCGTAGCCCATGCGCCCCGACGAGCGGTTGGAGATGTAGCGCACGGGATCGATCGGCTCGCGGGTGGGGCCGGCCGTCACCACCACGCGCTCGCCGCCCAGGTCGCGCGCCGGCGTGAGCGCGCCGAGCACGGCCTCGACGATCGCGTCGATCTCGGGCAGCCGGCCGCGGGCGTTGAGGCCGGAGGCCAGCGCGCCGGCATCGGGCTCGAGCACGGTGACGCCGCGCGCGCGAAGCGCGGCCACGTTGGCGACGACAGCGGGATGGAGCCACATCCCGCCGTCCATGGCCGGCGCCATCACCACCGGACAGCGCACCGCCAACAGCACCGTCGTCAGGAAGTCGTCGGCGATGCCGTGGGCGGCCTTGGCGAGCAGGTTGGCGGTGGCCGGCGCCACCACCAGGGCGGCGGCCCGCTCGGCCAGCGTCACGTGCTCGACCGCGGCATCGCTCTGCGGGTCGAACAGGTTCGTCAGCACCGGCCGCCCGGAGAGCGTGCGGAAGGTGAGGGGGCCGACGAACTCGCGTGCGTGCTCGCTCAGGCACACGGTGACGCGGGCCCCCCGTCGCGTCAGCTCGCGCAGCAGATAGACCGCCTTGTAGGCGGCGATGGAGCCAGTGACGCCGAGGATCAGCTCCCGGCCGTCGAGGGTGACGCTCATCCCTTCGCCGTCTCCCCCTCCTCCTTCACGCGGTACTCGACCTTGGCGGCCGCGATCTCCTCCAGCGCCGAGCTGGTCGGCTTCTTGTGCTTGGAGTCGACCCGGGTCGCGGCCCCGCGGTTCAGCTGGCGGGCCCGCTTGGCCGAGAGGACCACGAGCAGGTAGCGGTTGGACACCTTGTTGAGCGCATCTTCCAGTGAGGGGAACGCCATCAGTTCGATACCTCCAGGTCTGGGAACGTGAGGGCCAGGCGCGTGACGCGGCAGCGCTCGGCCTGGATGATGGACGCGAGCTGCTCCACGGCTTCTTTGACGTCGCGATTCACGATCAGGTAGTCGTAGCGCCGCCACAGCGGCACCTCGAGGCGGGCCCGCTCCAGCCGCGTGGCGATCGCGCTGCCGGCGTCGGAGCGGCGCTCGCGCAGGCGCTGCTCGAGGTCGGCCATCGAGGGCGCCACGATGAAGATCAGCACGGCCTCGGGATAGCGGGCCCGCAGCTGGGCGGCGCCCTGGGTATCGATGTCGAGGAGCACGTCGCGCCCCTCGCGCAGGGCCGCCTCCAGCGGCGACGCCGGCGTGCCGTAGAGGTTGCCGTGCACGGTCGCCCACTCGGCCATCTCGCCGCCCGCCAGCATCGCACGGAACTGGGGCTCGCCCACGAAGTGAAAGTCGGTGCCGTCGATCTCGCCGGGCCGAGGGGGCCGGGTCGTCACCGACACGGAGTAGGCGAGATCGTTCAGTCGCTGGCGCATCTCGCGGCACAGCGTGGTCTTGCCGGCGCCTGACGGTGCCGAGACCACGAAGAGCGAGCCGCGACGCCGGATCACTCGGCCGGGCCCCGGTCGGCGCCCAGCCGCTGGGCCAGCGTGGCCGGCTCCAGCGAGGAGAGGATCAGGTGATCGCTGCCCGTGACGATGACCGCGCGGGTGCGGCGACCGTTGGTGGCGTCGATGAGCTTGGTGCTGCCCTTGGCGCTCTCGATCAGCCGCTTCACCGGCAGCGAGTCCAACGCGACGATGGCCACGATCTGCTCGGCGACCACGACGTTGCCGTGGCCGATGTTCATGAGACGCAAGGCCGCTCCGTTCGTCCGGCTACTCAAGATTCTGCACCTGCTCGCGCATCTTCTCGAGGACGCCCTTGCCCGCCAGCGCCGCCTGGCTCAGCTCCAGGTCGTCGGCCTTGCTGGCCACGGTGTTCACCTCACGGCCGAGCTCCTGCAGCAGGAAGTCCAGCGCCCGCCCGACCGGGCCTCCCTTGTCCAGCGCGAGCCCCAGCTCGGCCAGGTGGGCCCGCAGGCGGGTGAGCTCCTCGGCGATGTCCGCCTTGTCGGCCCACACCGCGGCCTCGGTGAGGATCCGCGCCTCGTCGATGGCGGCCCCATCCAGCATGCCCCGCAGGCGCTCGCGCAGCCGCTCCTCGCGTCGCGCGGCGCCGATCGGCGCCCGCCCGGCCATCGTGGAGACGATCGCCGCGAGCTCCGCGTGCAGGCCGCGCAGCTCCTGGGCCAGCCGCTCGCCCTCGGCGGTGCGGCGTTCGATCAGGTCGTCGAGCGCGCACCCGAGCGCCTGCTCGAGCACGGGCCACGGCACCACGGCGTCCGCCAGCTCCGGCTCCTCGACCCGGACCACGCCCGGCCGGTGCAGGAGCCACTCCAGTGTGATGCCGCCGGTGACGCCGAGGTCGCCGAGCTCGGCGGTGAGCGCGCGGGCCCGGGCGACGTACTCGCGGGCGAGGGCGGTGTCGGTGACGACACGCTGGCTGGCCTGTTCGGCGACGGCCGCGACCTGGACGTTGATGTCCACGCGCCCCCGCTCCAGCCGCGCGGCGATGGCGCGGCGCGCCTCGAGCTCCAGCGGCGCCAGCGCCCGCGGCAAGCGCAGCGCGACGTCCAGATGCCGATGATTGACCGAGCGCGCCTCCACCGTGACGACGAGTGTGTCGCCGCGCAGCTCTGCGCGCCCGAACCCGGTCATGCTTCGGACCATCGAATGACACAGGATGGCCGAAATTCTCTGTAGTGTCAATATGTTATGATCCGCCCAGGAGGAACGCTTCATGACCTGGACTCGCAGAAAGTTCCTCGCCACGACGGCCGTGGCGGGAACGGGGGTGGCGATCGGGGGCCGGCCGGGCGGCGCGCGCGCACAGGGGCGGACGATCACCGCGTCGCACAGCGTATCGACCTTCGTCTACGGGCAGCACCTGGTGGCGAAGGAGAAGAAGTTCTTCGAGGCGGAAGGCGTCAGCGTGCCCAGCTTCATCGTGCCCGGCGGCGGGGCCAAGGTCGTCCAGGCGCTGGCGGCCGGCCAGGCCATGTTCGCGCTGGGTGACTCCAACCATCCGCTGAAGATCACCGAGAAGGGCAAGGACGCCCTGATGATCTTCGCCACCGACACCCGCTGCTCCTACGCCAACGTCGTCGTGCGCAAGGAGCTGTGGGACAAGGGCGTGAAGTCGGTCGAGGCGCTCGCCGACGCCCGGCTCGTGGGCCGCAAGGCGATCGTGGCGGCCACCGCCATCGGCTCCGGCACCTACGTGTACGGCGTGTACGTCCTCAAGGGGACGAAGGCGCCCGACGGCAAGCCGGTCAACGATCACGTCGAGTGGGTCGGCGGCGGAAGCTCCACCACGATGCTGGGCGGGCTCAAGGCCGGCAAATTCGACGCGATCATGGCGGTGCCCGAGTGGCAGTGGGCGACGGAGGACGAGGGCTTCGGCCAGGCGATCTACGACGTGCAGGACGAGAAGGCGTGGAACCGCGTCTTCGGCGGCCCCATTCCCGTCACCGTCGGCTACACGCTGCGGGAGACGATCGACAAGTCGCCCGACCTCGTGCAGGCCTACGTCAACGCCACCTACCGGGCCCAGCAGTGGATCCGCAAGGCCAAGGACGAGGAGGTCGTCGAGCTGCTGCACAAGCCGTACATGGACACCTTCTCGCGGGAGATCGTGCTGCGCTCGGTAAGGTATTACCGGACGATCTTCGACTGGGACTTCCTGATCGAGGAGAAGGACTACGACAACGGCATGAAGGTATGGGTGCCGCTGGCGGTCGACAAGCCGATCCCCTACGCCAGGGCCGCCGACATGGCCTTCGTGAGGAAGGCCCAGGCCAAGTACCCGTCGTGACGAGGTGAAGCGCGCCCGCATCGTCATCCGCGATCTCGCCAAGACGTTTCGCGAGGACGGCCGCGAGGTCGCGGCCGTCCAGGGCGCGACGTTCGAGGTGCTCGACCAGGAGTTCGTGGCGATCGTCGGCCCCTCCGGTTGCGGCAAGTCGACCATCCTCAACATGATCGGCGGGCTGGTGGCGCCCTCGGCCGGGGTGGTCGAGATCGACGGCGCTCGCGTGGCCGGGACGGTGCCGCTCCAGGTCGGCTACGTGTTCCAGAAGGACACGGTGTTTCCGTGGCGCAGCGTGGCCCGCAACATCGCCCTCGGCCTCGAGTACCGTGGGGTGTCGCCGGCGGACGTGCAGCGCCGCGTGCGCGAGGCTGTCGCGCTGGCCGGGCTCGGCGGCTTCGAGGAGGCGTTCCCGGCCACGCTGTCGGGCGGCATGCGGCAACGGGTGGCGCTGATGCGCACCCTGGTGGTAGAACCCCAGATCCTCCTGATGGACGAGCCGTTCGGCGCGCTCGACACCCACACCAAGATCGGCCTGCACGCCGAGCTGCTGGCGCTGTGGGAGGCGCGCCACCAGACGGTCATCTTCGTGACCCACGACCTGTCGGAGGCGATCACGCTGGCCGACCGGATCGTGGTGATGACACGGCGGCCGGGCCGGGTGAAGCTCGTCCACGAGGTGAAGCTTCCGCGCCCGCGTGACGTGATCGCGCTGCGCGCGAGCGAGGCCTACGCCCACGAGTACGGCGCCATCTGGCACGTGCTGGGCGAAGAGTTCGCGGGGCCGGCGCGATGACCGAGCGCGTGCGGGTGCTGCTGTGGCGCCTGGCCATCCTGGTGGCGCTGGTGAGCGCCTGGGAATGGCTCACCGGCATCAAGGCCATCTCGCGAACCCCGGGGCTCTACTGGATCGACCCGTTCTTCATCAGCCGGCCGTCGCTCGTCCTCAAGCGCTTCGTCTATCTCGCCTCGGACCAGGTGCGGCTCTCGATCTGGCAGATGGCGCTGTCGACGGTGCAATCGACCCTGTGGGGGTTCGTGGTCGGCGTCTCGACGGGCTTCGTCGCCGGCCTCGTGCTCGGCCGCCGCGACCGGCTGGCCCGCATCTTCGAGCCCTACATCGTCGCGTTCAATTCACTGCCCCGCATCGCCCTGGTGCCGCTCGTCACGATGATCTTCGGCTTCGGGCTGCTCGCCAAGATCGTGCTGGCGTGGACGATCGTGTTCTTCATCGTGTTCTTCAACACCTTCCAGGGGGCCCGCTCGGTCGACGCCGACCTCATTCACGCCGCGCGCTTCCTGGGCGGCTCTGACCGCCAGATCATGCGCACGGTCGTCGTGCCCTCGGCGCTGGCCTGGACGTTCGCGGCCCTGACGCCATCGATCTCGTTCGCGCTGATCGGTGTCGTGGTCGGTGAGTTCCTGGGCGGCGAGTCGGGCGGCGGCCTCGGGTACCTGATCATCCAGTCGCTCGGCACGCTGAACGCCGCCGACATGATGGTCGCGCTGATCTCGCTGGGCGTGATCGGCATCGTGATGGCGCTGGGCATCAAGCAGGTCGAGTCCCGGCTGCTGCGCTGGCGGCCGGAGTACCGCAGGCGCGCGTGAAGCGGTGGGCGTGGCTGCTGGCGGGGCTGCTCGTGCTGGGCGGCCTCGTTGCCGCGGGCGCCGCCCGGGCGGCCGGACGACGGGGCTCACGGCCCTCCACGCTGGTGTCGGTGGTCACCATGTGGCTCGCCGCCTGGGTGCTGTGGGGCTTCGCGGGCGGGCTGGCCGCCCACGCCGGCGTGCTCACGACGTACGACGGCACGCTCTTCACCGTGCTCGCGGTGGCCGGCGGCGTCTGGCAGTATCGAATGCAGGTGAGACAGGGGCGTCAGCAGGGGCTGGCGGTCTTCGTGGCCGGACAGCTGCTCTGGCTCGGGGTGGTGCTGTGGCAAAACGGGGTGCTCACTCCATGAAGACCGGAGATCGCGCGCAGTCGTCGTCCGTCCTGGCCCACCGCGGCGAGTTCTTCCGTGTCCTCCAGCGGACGTCGCGCACGCAGTGCGCCGTCATGACGTTGGCGCCCGGTGCCGACGGCGGGCCCGCCGAGGAGCACGGCGGCGACCAGATCGTCTACGTGATCGAGGGTGAAGCGGTGCTGCGGGTCGAGGGGCAGCAGCACCGGATCGGGGCCGGCACGCTCATCACGATCCCGGCCGGGGCGAACCATGACGTGCTCAATCCCGGCTCGACCCCGTTGTTCTTCCTGACGGTCTACGCTCCGCCCGAATACTGAGGGCGCGCTGCGCGCCCGCGTGCTCGGCACGGAGCGCAGTGCGCCACCGGGTCGGTCCCGCTATCCGGCGTCAGCGCCGCGCGGGGCACGCCACGTCTGATGCGGCCAAGTCCTTCCACGTCACCACGCGATTTCCGGCGTCCCCCTCGAGCCGACGTCGGCCGCGGCATCGAGATCGAGCGTGACCTCATGGGGGCCGACCGCCGGGCTGAGACACCGGACGCGGTTGGGCACCGCGAGGCCGGACGTGGCGTGGAGACGGCGTGAGTCGGCGAAGCCGTCCGCGGCCTGTGTACGCTCGGCCACCTCGTCGAGGAGCGCCAGCTCGGCGTCGGACTCGGCCCGCATCAGCCCCCACACGTCCCACAGCAACAGCTCCATCTTGTTCAGCGCGGCAAGGTCCTGGACCACGTGACTGCGCACGAACGAAAGCCCGCGCGGCTGCGATAGCTCCGGCGCCAGCCCGAACGTCTCCGGATCAGCGTCGCCGCTCCGGCATAGTTGCCAGGCGCGGCCGCCCACGAGGAACTGGTCGCGAGGCACGTCGAAGGGGTCGAAGCCGATCCGGTAGTGGGCGAGGTGATGCTCGCTCAGCTGGGGATCGGCCAGCCGCCAGCGATGCTGCCCGGCGTCCCACCACTCGACGATCTCGTGATCGACGTGAAAGCCAAGGCTGAAGTAGCGCGCGAAGCCGACGCGCGCGCGGACCGGAATGCCCTGCGCCCGCGCGAGCGTGCACAGCAGCACCGTAAAGTCGCGACAGCAGCCCACCAGGCGCCGCTCGGGCGGCCGCGGCTCGGTCAACGGACCCGCGTCGAGCGCAGCCAGGCGCGCCAGCATGGCCGACGCGTGTCGTGTATCGATCTCGGCGATCCGCTGGCGCGGAGGTCGCCAGCCGAAGATGGCCTCGTCGGCGAAATAGTGGAAGACGAGCCCTTGCACCACACGGGTGAGCCCGGGAAGGTCACCGGGCAGGCCGGTGAGCGCGTGTGCCTCCGGGCCGGGATCGGTGAGGGGCCCCTGGCTCGCGTAGTAGGCCAGCGGATCCGCCGCGCTCTCGCGGCTCACAGGGGCCTCACGGGCAGGCAGAGCTCGCACCGGAAGCGGTCCGGTTTGGCAGCGTCGGCCGGGTTGCCGAGATACAGCTCGTAGCACGGCCAATCGTCGGGCTCGTATCCGCTGCCGGGCAGCCACGCGCTGAAGACATGGTCCCAGGCCCGTTCGATGTCGTGGGCGGTGCCGGCGAACGCGGCAACTGCGTGGGGGCCGGCCGCCACGTCCGTCACGTTGACCCACCGGTCGGGCGCGAAGTCAGGCGGAACGACGACGCCGGCGTCGTAGTGGCAGCGCGCGGCCGCGGTGATGGCCGGGTCGTCGTAGGCGATGCCGAGCCGGGGGCGGTCCGGTCTGCACAGACCGCGGGGCTCCATCCACGTTCGTAGCCGGCGCCACAGCGCGGGGATGCCGTGAGCGCCGTAGGGCCCGACGGAGCGCATGTAGGCGATGTGGAACGCGGGCAGATCGCGGACCTGAACACGCATCGGCTCCTCCCGGCGGGGATTGCGGGGAGTATCCACCCGTCCGGCGCGCCGTGCTTTGCCTGACTTGCGAAGTGGTTTGCCCGGCTTGCGCCCGCGCGCCTGGCGGGCGCGCCAGCGCTCGGCGCCGCCGGCCCGCCACTGGGTGGCGGTCATCCCGAAGCGCGCCCGGAACGCGCGCGCGAACGTCGCCGCCGACGCGAACCCGTGATCCAGCGCGACGGCCAGGGCGCTCAGTCCGGAGTGCTGGCGCAGCGCGCCGGCGGCCTTCTCGATCCGCTGGCGCTGGATGAACCCGAACAGCGTCTCGCCGGTGACAGCCCGGAAGACGCGGTGGAAGTGAAACGGCGAGAAGGCCGCCACCCGGGCCAGCGTCGCCAGAGACAGCTCCTCGGCCAGGTGGGCGCGGACGTGATCGATGACCCGGTTGACCCGCTGCTCGTACTCGAGCCGGCTGGCGTCCGCCACCGGTGTGACGCCCGCTCGACCGCCGTCAGGTACGGCTGCCGGGCTTGATTGCGACGCCCCCGCTCTGGCAGAGCGGACAGGCGTCCGGCGAATACGTCGCGGCGGTCACGGTGGCCAGGGCCACGCGCTTCACGGGGAAGGCGGCGGCACCGCCGCTGCGGTCGATCAGCGAGCCGACGCCGACGACCACGCCACCGAGCTCCTCGACGCACTGCACGACCTCGCGAGTGGAGCCGCCCGTCGTGATGACGTCCTCCACGACCAGGCAGCGCTCACCTGAGCCGAGCGCAAAGCCCCGCCGCAGGCGCATCACGCCGTTCTCGCGCTCGCTGAACAGCGCGCGCACGCCAAGCGCCCGCGCCACCTCGTGCGCGACGAGGATGCCGCCGATCGCCGGTGCCAGCACGGTCTGCACGCGGTCGTCGCGGAACGCCGCCGCCAGCGCCTCGCCGAGGGCGCCGGCGTCCTCGGGATGCTGCAGCACGAGCGCTGACTGTAGATAGACGTCGGAGTGCAAGCCCGAGGTGAGGCGGAAGTGGCCCCGCAGGAGGCCGCCGCGCTTCTCGTAACGTTCGAGCGTCTCGCGCTCGGTAGGCACAGGAGGTGTCGGCATGCGCACATGATATGTCACTCCGCCCACGGCCGCGACACCGGCGCGGCATGGCCGAGGGCGATTTGACGCGCGCGTGCCAGACCGGGGCCTCCGGGGGCGTCGCGCGGGCGCAGATGACCGATCGCGGACAGTGTCAGGCGGTGTCATGTGCGCCTTCCGCACACGAGGACATTCCTGCCGCTTGGCAGTCGCGTTGCACCCCCGGGCACGGTCTCGTGCTGACGCCGAGGAGAGGAGGGAGCGATGGCGAAAGTCATGGTGGTCGACGACGCCTACTCCGAGCTCAAGCTCATGGAGTCGATCCTCCTCGGCGCCGGGCATCAGGTGGTGACGTTGATCGACGGCGACGCGCTGGAGGAGAAGGTCACGAGCGAGCGTCCGGACGTGCTGCTGCTCGACATCGTGATGCCCAAGCGCAACGGCTACGAGCTGCTGCGCTCACTCAAGCGCAACGCCCAGACGCGGACGACGCCGGTCGTGCTGGTGTCCTCCAAGAATCAGGAGAGCGATCGCGCCTGGGGCAAGCGTCAGGGCGCGGACGAGTATCTCGCCAAGCCGTTCACCTCCGATCAGCTGCTGAACATGGTGGGCCGCTTTGTCCACTGAGACGCCGCTGCCCGTCGCGCCCGCTCCGGAGGCGCTGCCCGCCGCCCGCGCGTGCGTCGTGCTGCTGGGTGGCCGCCAGTTTGCCGTCGCCGTCACCGACGCCCGCGAGGTGGTCCTGCTCGACACCACGACGCCCGTCCCCGGGGCGCCGGCCGTCGTGCTGGGCGTCATGAACCTGCGCGGCAGCGTCCTGCCGGTGGTGGAGGCGCGCCCCATGCTCGGCCTGCCCGTTCGCGCGCCGACGGATCGCGCGCTGGTCCTGGCCGACGGTGCACGCCGGGCCGCCGTCCTCATCGAGGCCGTGCTTGGCCTCACCACGCTCGATGGCGTGCGATCGCCGGCCGACCCGCAGGCCGGCGCCTTGACGCTGGGCGAGCTCAACGCGGACTCGGGCGGTCGCGCCACGGTGCTCGACGGGCGCGCGGTGCTCGCGGCGCTCCGCCGGGCCTGGGATCCCGCCTCAGGAGGGTCACGATGAAGCGACGCACCGTCCTCCGCCTGCTCTCCTCCGCCCTGCTGCCGGGCGTGCTCGCCCGTCCCGCTGCGGCCGCCGCCGAGGGGGCGTCGTCCCGGCCGCCGACGCGGTGGGTCCCGGTCGAGGTGCCGAGTGCCAGCGCGCCCGGCGTGACGTCCCGCGAGGTTCGCATCGGGATGAGCGCGGCCTTCAAGGGCACCGCCGCCGGCCTCGGCATCGAGTTCTACCGCGGCGCCCAGGCGTACTACGACGAGGTGAACGCCCGGGGCGGCGTGTTCGGGCGGGCGCTGACCGTGGTCGGCCTCGACGACAGCTACGAGCCGCTGCCCTGCGTGAAGAACACCATCCAGCTGCTGGAGAAGGACTCGGTCTTCTTCCTGTCCAACTACGTGGGCACGCCGACCCTGACCCGGGCGCTGCCGGTCATCAAGCGCTACGCCGATCAGCAGGTCGTGCTCGTCGGCAACTTCACCGGCGCCCAGCCTCAGCGCGAGGCGCCCTACGTCGACTACGTGTTCAACGTCCGCGCCTCCTATCGCCAGGAGATGGCGGCGCTGGTCGACCGCTTCTGGCAGCTCGGCGCCCGCACCATCGGTGTGTACTCGCAGGCCGACGCCTACGGCCGCAGCGGCACTGACGGGGTGGCCCGGGCCCTCGCCGCCCGGGGCGGTCGCATCGCCGCCGAGACCACCTACCAGCGGGGGACGCGCTTCGAGGACGACGTGGCGCCGGCCGTGAACGCGCTCCGCCGCGCCGGAGCCGACGCGGTGCTCTGCACGGGCGCCTATCAGGGCTGTGGCGCGTTCGTGCGCACCGCCCGCGACCTCGGCTGGACGGTCCCGATCTCCAACGTCTCGTTCGTGGGCTCCGACGCGATGCTGCGGCTGCTGATCCAGCACGCCAAGACCACGGGCCGCGACTACACGCGCGCTCTGGTGAACTCGCAGGTCGTGCCGAGCTACGACGACGTGGTCCTGCCCGGCGTGATCGAGTACCGCAGCCTGATGGACCGCTACAACCCGGCGGTGCCACCGGCCCTGCGCGAGGACAAGTACGTCCCCCAGCGCTACAGCTTCATCAGCCTGGAGGGGTACGTGAACGCGCGCGTGGTGGTGGAGGCGGTGCGACGGGCCGGACCGAATCCCACTCGAGGCGGCCTCCGGCAGGCGCTGGAGTCGCTCAAGGGGTTCGATCTCGGCATCGGCGCCGCCCTCACGTTCTCGCCCGAGCGCCACCAGGGTCTCGACAGCGTGTACTTCACCCGGGTCGACGGCGAGCGGTGGGTGCCGATCACCGACTGGACGTCGGCCGTGCAGGCCTGAGGGGAGCGCGTCATGAAGAGCGGCAAGCCACGCTTCGGCCTCCTGGCCAAGATCATCCTGTTCCTGGCGGCGGTGCTGATCCCGCTGGCCCTGGTGACGTGGTTCGTGTCGGTTCATACGCTGCGCGTGCGGATGACCGAGGAGTTCACCTCCAAGGGCACCGCCATCGCCAACAGCCTGGCCTCGTCCGGCGTCGACCTCATCCTGACCCGCGACGCCTCGACCGTGCAGGCGCTGATCGACCAGTTCGCCGGGATCAGCGGCGTCGCCTACGTGATGGTCTACGATCCGAACAAGACCCAGATCGCCCACACCTTCGTGCCGTTCGTGCCGCCCGATCTTGTCGACAAGAACCTGGTCTCGGGCGATGCCGTCAAGCAGATCCGGGAGATCGAGTATGCCGACCCGGTGACCGGCGCCACCCGCCACATCATCGACATCGGCGTGCCGATGCTCGGTGGCTCGCTCGGCACGGTACGCGTCGGCATGGATCGGACCATCATCGATGCCGCGGCCGCGCGGTCCGGCTGGTTCCTGTTCGCGGTCTTTGCCGGCGTGGCGGTGGTGGCGGGACTGGCCGGTGTCGCCTTCGCGCGTCGGCTGACGCGGCCGATTGCCCAGATCGTGCGCGTGGCCGAGCGCGTCGGTCGCGGCGACCTCAGCGAGACGGTGAAGGTGAGCACGCGTGACGAGATCGGCCAGCTGGCCCACACCTTCAACGACACGGTTGTGCGGCTGCGCTCGCAGGTCATGACGGAGACGGAGCGCGACGACGAGCGGCGCAAGCGCGAGGAGCTGCAGCGCAACATCCAGACGTTCCTCGACACCGTGATGCAGATCGCCCAGGGTGATCTGTCGCGCCGCGGCCAGGTAACGCCGGACGTGCTCGGCAACGTGGTGGACTCCATCAACGTGATGGTCGAGGAGATCGCCGCCCTGCTGGCCGACGTCCGCCACGCCGCCCTCCGGGTGGCCGCCAACGCCAACGACATGATTGGCTCCACCGACCAAATGGCCGGCGGCGCTCAGGCCCAGGCGCGCGAGATCACCACGGTCAGCCGCGGGATGGAGAGCATGAGCCGCTCGGTGCGCGAGGTCGCCACCACTGCCCAGGCCGCCGCCGGCGCCGCCCGGCGCACGCTGGAGGCCGCCCAGAAGGGCGACCAGGCGGTGCGCGACAGCCTGGCCGGCATGCAGCGGATCCGGGGCGAGGTGCAGATCATCGCCAAGAAGATCAAGGGCCTCGGCGACCGCTCGCTCGAGATCTCCGCCATCGTCAACCTGATCGAGGAGCTGGCGTCGCACACGAACCTGCTCGCGCTGAACGCCGCCATCGAGGCGGCCGGGGCCGGCGAGGCCGGCCTGCGCTTCGGCGTCGTCGCCGACGAGATCCGCAAGCTGGCCGAGCGAGCGGCCAAGGCCACCAAGGACGTCGCGGCGCTCATCCGCACCGTGCAGATGGAGACGCAGGAGGCGGTGGCGGCCATGGAAGAGGGCACGCGCGAGGTCGAGGCCGGGTACGAGGTCACCATCCGTGCCGAGGAGCACTTGAAGGAGATCGCCGGTACGTCGATGGCCTCGGCCGACCTGGTCCAGGGCATCTCGGGGACGAGCGCGCAGCAGGCCGACGGTGTGGAAGGCGTGGCCAGGGCGATGCACTCCATCGCGCAGGTCGCCGTCGACACCGAGCAGGCCGTGCTCCAGACGCGCAAGACGGTCGAGGACCTGGTGAAGCTGGCGGATGAGCTGACGCGGAGCCTCTCACGGTTCAAGCTGGCCACGGCCTGATCCCCGACATGGGCGAGCCGGCCGACCAGGAATTTCTCCGGTCCATCTTCTTGATGGAGGCGTGGGACACGCTCGCGTCCATCGAAGACGGGGTGACCCGCATGGCCGCCGGTGCCGAGCCCTCGTGGGACGAGCTCTTCCTCGTCACCCATCGGCTGAAGGGCGCCGCCTCGCTGCAGGGCTTCCACCGCGTCACCGCTCTCACCGACGCCGTGGAGCAGATGCTCCAGCCCTTGCCGCGGGCCGAGCACGGGACGCGCCGCAAGGCCGCCGACGAGCTCACGGCCCTGCTCGGCGCGCTCAAATCGGTTCTCGACGCGATCGAGCACCACCGTCCCGAGGAGGCCGCGGCCTCTCCGCCCGGCGCTGTCCGGCTACCCTCCCCGCCGTCGCCGCCGGCCGGTGAGCCCGAGCGCGACCCGGTGCGCGCGGAGCTGGGGCGGTTCTTCACCGGGAGCGACGACGTCGTCGATTACTTCGCGCCGGAGGCGCTCGAGCATCTCGAGGCGATGACGGGCGCCCTCGTCGCCCTCGAGCGCGGGGCCAGCCGCGAGGGCGAGCTCGGTGGCCTCTTCCGGGCCGTGCACACCCTCAAGGGCGCGGCCTACGTCGTCGGCTGCACACCGATCGGGGCGCTGGCCCATGGCCTCGAGGATCTGCTGGTTGCCGTGCGGGAGGGGCACGCGGCCCTGACGCCGACCGTGCTGGACGCCTTGCAGGCCGCCGTCGACACGTTCAAGCACATGCTCGATCCGTCTGCCGAGCCAGCACTCGATCTCACGTCGGCGGTGGCGGGCATCCAGCAACGCGTCACCGCGCTGCTCGCCGCGGCCCCGTCCGTCGTCGCGGCGCCCCGTGTCGATGCGACAGCGGCTCCGCTCGCGTTGCCGGTCCTGCCGCCGCGACTGCCGCTACCGTCGCGCGCGGCCACGAAAGCTCCCGCGGGACGGCAGACGATCCGCGTCACCCTCGAGCGTCTCGACTGCCTGATGGACCTGGTCGGCGAGCTGGTCGTCGCCCGCAGCGCACTCGAGCGCCGGCTGAGCGACCTCGATCGCCTCGGCGACGTGCTCTTCTCGAGCCGAGCCCGGCTGGGCCAGGCCGTCGCCGACTTCGAGCGCCGTCAGCTCGACGCCCGGCTGCCGGGGCGCCGCCCGGCCGAGGCATCCGTTGAGCCGCGTCACGCGCGCCCGCGTTCGGTCGGTGAGCTGTTCGCCGAGCTGGAGTTCGACCGCTACGACGACTTCACGCTGCTCGCGCGCAGCGTCGCCGAGATCGCCTCCGACATCGCCGAGGTTCAGGCGGAGATTTCCGGGCTGAGCCGGACCGTCCGCGAGGACCTGAGCCTGGTGCATCGGCTCACCGGCGAGGTCCGGGCCGGACTCGGACGCGCGCGGCTGGTGACGATCGGCAGCCTGTACACGCGCTTCGTCCGCCAGGGCCAGGAGGCGGCGCGAGCGGCCGGCAAGAGCGTCCGTATCGAGACCAGCGGCGAGTCGGTGGAGCTGGACGCGAGCGTGATCGAGCAGGTCGTGGACCCGTTGCTGCACCTGGTGCAGAACGCGGTCGTGCACGGCCTCGAGACTCCGGAGGATCGGCGCGCCCGCGGCAAGCCCCCGGCCGGTACCGTGACCCTCGGGGCCAGCCACCGGGGCGCGTTCGTCGTGGTCGAGGTGAGCGACGACGGCCGGGGCCTCGACGCCGACCGCCTGCGGCGCCGGGCCGTGGCTCAGGGCTTCGTGCGGCCCGAGGCCGCGGCGGCGCTGTCGGATCGCGAGGCGCTCGATCTGATCTTCCGGCCGGGGTTCAGCACCGCGACCGAGGTGACGACGACCGCGGGCCGGGGCGTCGGCATGGACGTCGTGCGCACCAACGTCGGTCGCCTCAACGGCGAGATCGACGTCGAGACCGAGCTGGGCGCCGGCACGCGCTTCACGCTGCGCCTGCCGCTCACGGTGCTGGTCACCGAGGCGCTGCTCGTGCGGGTCGGCGCCGAGGCACTGGCGGTGCCGATCAACGCCGTGCACGTCATCGTCACGCTGGGCCCGGAGGATCTGCGGACCGGGCCGGACGGCGAGGCGGCGCTCGTCGAGGGCCGCTGGCTGCCGTTGATGCGGCTCGATCGCGTGCTCGGTCTGCCGCCGGCGCCGCCCGTCACGCGGCTGCCGGTGCTGGCCCTGCGCGGCGGTGGCGGCCTCTTCGCCTGCGCCGTCGCCCACGTGCTGCACAAGGAGGAGATCGTCGTGAAGCCGCTGGGCGCGTTCCTCGACGGGATCGGGCCCTACGCCGGGGCCACCGTCTCCGCCGACGGTCGGGTGACGCTCCTGCTCGATCCGGTCCGGCTCGGCGAGCTCGCGCTGCTGCCGGCCGCCGGAGCGTCGGGCTCGGGCGCGCCGGTGCCGCTCGACGAGGCCGAGAGTGCGCGCCGCGGCTCCCGCCGGCTGCCGGACACCCGGAAAGGACGAGTGCTGCTCGTGGACGATTCGATTAGCGTACGGAAGTTCGTCGGTCACATGCTGGAGAAAGCGGGGTTCGACGTGACGACGGCGAACGACGGAGCCGACGCGCTGACGCGACTCGGCGAGCGCCGGTTCGACGTCATGGTGACTGATCTCGAGATGCCGCGCCTCAACGGGTACGAGCTGCTGGAGGACGTCCGCCGGCGCGCGGCCACGCGGGAGCTGCCGGTCGTCATCCTGACGACCCGCTCCGGCGCCAAGCACCAGTCGCTGGCGCGCCGGCTCGGCGTCAGTCACTACGTGACGAAGCCGGTCACCGAGGACGTGTTCGTACGGCTCGTCGAGTCGCTGGCTCTGCGCGGCGACGGGGAGGCGACGTTGTGAAAGTCCTGGTGGTCGACCCCGATTCGCGGCGGGCGCCCGCGTTGAAGGATGCCCTGATGACCGGTGGTGCCGAGGTCACGGTCGCCTCGAGCGGCTCCTTCGCGCTCACCATGCTCGAGCGAAACCGGCACGACGTCGTCGTCAGCCGCGCCCACATCGACGACATGCACGGCCACGAGCTGTGCGCGATCCTCAAGGCGGATCCCGCCACTCGCGACGTCCGCTTCGTGCTGGTGGCGAGCGCCGAGGAGGTGAGTGCGACCGAGACGGCGGCGTCCGGCGTCGATCTGGTGCTGCCGCCCGGGATGACGGGCAGCGCCCTTCCGCCCCTGATCATCCGCCTGATGCAGGCCGCGCACGCGCCGGCCGCGGAGCCGGCGCCGCCGACTGCGCCCGAGCCGACGCCCGCGTCCCCGGCGGCCACCAAACCTCCGGGGGCGGTACCGGTCACGGCGCCGCCGAGTGCCCCGCGCCCGACCGGGCCCGTGGCCCCGCCGGCGTCCGTACCGCGAGAGGCCGCCCCACCGGCGCCCGGGGTGCCGCGAATCCGCCCGCAGCCCGGTCCGCCGCCGGCCGCCACCCCGCCAAAGAGTTATGCGACGGCGGTGACGGCTGGTCCCGAGGGGCCGTGGGCCAAGACGACGCCGAGGACCGCTGCGCCGCCGCCGGCCACCAAGTCGACGGCGCCGAGCGCGCCGCCGGCGGCCAAGCGCCCGGGCCTGGCGCCCGCGCCGGCGGCGCCGCGCCCCGTGCCCGCACGGACTGCGGTCCCGCCACAGGTCGCGGATCTCCTGAAGATGCCGAGCGGCACGTTCCAGGGCTCGCTGGAAGTGATGGAGCTCGCCGACCTGACGCAGGCGATCGCCGGTGGCGGCAAGAGTGGACGGTTGATCCTCGCGCTGCCGCAGGGCGGGGGACTGATGCTCTTCGAAAAAGGACGTGTCGTGCACGCTGAATACTGCAATGCCGTCGGCGAGGAGGCGTTCGGAGCGCTCCTCGCCGCCTGCCATGCCGACGGGGCTGGGCGCTTCTGCTTTTTGCCGTCGCCCGCCGGAGACGCCTCCGGCCTGCCGCGGACGATCGACAAGTCCGTCGACCGCCTGTTGCTCAGCAGCGCGACGGCAATCGACGAGAAGGGGTAGGCGATGGCCAAGGTCCTGGTGGTCGACGACAGCCTCAGCGTCCGCAAGGTGGTCGAGCGTGCGCTCCTGGGGCGCCAGATGGAGGTGGTGTGCGCCGCCACCGGCACCGAGGCGCTCGAGCGGATCGAGCGAGACGAACCCGACATCGTGGTCTGCGACGTCTTGATGCCGGACAAGGATGGCTACGAGATCTGCGAGTTCGTGAAGCGCCACCCGCGGTTGGGACGGACGCCGGTGCTCCTGATGTCGGGCATCGTCAACGACGAGGTTCGCGAGCGCGCCGCGCGGGTACAGTCCGCCGACGTGCTGAGCAAGCCGTTCGCCGCCGACGACCTGCTGCGACGACTCGAGATGCTGCTGGCGCCACTGGTGGCGCCCCCGCCGGCTCCGGTAGAACCCGGGATGCCGGCCGGCGTGGCTGGTCCACTGCTGACGGGGCCGCTCGCCGTCAACGGCCACGGCCACGTGGAGCACGGCCACGGCCACGTCGACGCGCCGGCGATCGCGTCGGACGCACTCGCCCCGCCGGCGGCGGTGAACACTCCAGCGCCGGTGGCCGTGACGCCGCCGGCGTCGCCGATCACGCCGTCGCCGCCGCCCATCGCTGCCGCCACGCCAGCACCGGCGGCGCCTCCCGCACCCGCTGTCGCCACGGGCAGCACGGGGGTGCTCAAGCAGTTCGCCGCCATCGACGGCGTGCAGTGGGCGGTCCTGGCGGACCGCGAGGGTTTTCTGCTCGACGCGTGTGGCGAGGGCGTGGTCGACGCCGAAGTCGCTGGCGCACTCAGCGCGTGCCTGACCGAATCGTCGGAGGGGCTCGGCCGTGAGCTCGGCCGCGGCCCACTGCACGGCATGATCCTCGAGTACGCGCAGGGCATGGTCGTCCTTTACAGCGTCGGCGCCTCCGCGCTGCTGGCCATCGCGCTCGCTGAACCCTCGGCGCTTGGCAAGGTGCGCTACTTCGCCAAGAAGTCCATCCCCGAGCTCCTCCAGGCGGTGTAGTCATGGCCAGGCATCGTACGCGCGTGCGGGTCTCGCGCTCCTTGCGCGCCGTGGCCGTGGGGTTGGCCGCTGCCGCGGGGTCGACGGCACTCTTCGAGGCTGACCTCGGCCGCTCGCTGCTGCTGTCGTCCGCGATGGTCGCCGGGGTGCCGCCCGTGCTCTACCTGTTGCTGGCCTTCGCGCTCCTGCGCGGAGCGCCGTTCGGGCGGTGCCTGGGCTGGGCCGTGGCCGCGTGCGGCATCTACGCCGGGCTCGGGCTCGCCAGCGGCGTGACGTTGTCGCTGACGCATCCGATGTCGATGGAGGGCGCGCTACGACGCTCGCTGTGGAGCTTCGCTCCGGCGCCGTTCATCCACCTGCTGGCCGCGCCGCTGGTCCTGCTGGCCTGGCGCAGCCGTGTGGTTCCGCTTCGCATCACCCTGCGAGCGGCGCCCCAGCCGACTCCGCTGGTGGCCCGCGTGCCTGCGCCACCACTGCCCGCGGCCACGCCTGACTGGGATTCCGTCCTGCAGGTGCCGACCACGTCTCAGTGGTCGTCCCGCGCGGGCGCGGCGATGTTCGAGCGCCCGAATCGCGAGCGCGCGGCCTCACCGGACCCCGTCGCGCCAGTAGAGCCGACACCGGCGCTCCCACCGGTGCCCGCTGCGCCGCCGGCCCCGGTCACGGCGCCAGCCCCGGCTCCGATGGTGGCTGCCGTCACGGCCCCGGTCGAAGTTCCGCCGCCGCCTCGCCCCGTCGTCATGGTGTCGCCGGCCCCACCGCCACCGCCCCCCCCGCCGCGACCGATGGTGGCTGCGCCCGCAGCGTCGCCACGGGTGGAAGAGTCCGCGCCGGTCGCGCAGGAGCCGGTTGTCCGCGTGCCATTCGAGCGGGTCGCCGATCAGCTTCCACCCGACGTGTTCACGCTCCCGCCTGCGCGTCTCGGGGAGAGCCTGCATGAGCCGCACGTGCTGCTGATCCCGCGCCGTCTGGTGCTGCCGCAACTCGGCGAGGGGGCGGTCGAGATCCCGTGGACGCTCGTCGATGGCCAGTTCCCCGATCTGGCCTTCGCGATGCCGCAGACCGAGGTGCGCCGCCGCTTCCCGGACTGGGTCATCTCTTTGCCCATGGACGAGGTGGTCCGCCAGGTTGGAATGGACGCGTTCCGCGTGCAGTCGCCTGCGGCTGACCTCTCGGACATCGGCGATTTTCCGGCGCCGTTCAACCCGGGTCCTCCGGAGCCCGAGGAGACTCCCGCACCCGAGCCGGCGGCGGCAGCGGAGCCGGCGCCTCCTCGCGCGCCCGCGCCGATTGCGAGCCGACCCGCGAGCCCTCCGGCCCGTGCCGTAAAGCCGGAGAACGCGCTCGCTGCGCAGGCGGCCGCACCGGCGGCGACGCCCGCCGAAATCGAGGCAAGCATCCCGGACGTCCTGTTCGTGCCGATGGTGCCGCAGGAGGAACCTGCCGCACCGGCGCCGGTGATGTCGTCCGCGGCGTCGGTTCAGTCGCCACCCGTACCGGTAGCCCGACCGACCGCTGTGACACCGCCGCCCGCGCCGGCACCTCAGCCGAGCGCCGTGACACCGCCGCCCTCGACGGTGGCTCAGCCGATTGCCGTGACCACGTCCATGCCGCCGTCTCCACCGGTTCACGGGGCTCCGGCGGCGCTGGTGGCGCCGCAGGTTCCGGCCGCCACCGCAGGGCCGAGCGTGATGGACGAGGAGAGCGAAGCGCTCGGGCGCGCGCTGGCCCTCGGCCTGGTACCGCTCGGCGCGTTCGATTGGCGAGCGCGCCGTGTCGGTGGGCGGCCGCTGGT
>JBGQLG010000087.1:0-21487 GCA_041499965.1 Methylomirabilia bacterium | reverse complement strand
GGCGAGCCACGCAGGCGCGCCCGCGATCGCTGGGCCGGCCGCGCGGTGTCGCCGGCCTCCACGAGCATCGTTAGCGCGCTCCCGAGTGGTGCTGGCTCACGTCGGGAATTGCCCGTGGCGGCCGGCGCCGGCCGCGAAGCGGCGCGCGCCGTCCGTGCTCTCGCCGGTGTCGTGCGTCGCCTTGCCGAGCGCGAACTCGTGCGCCAGCGCCTCGGGCAGCGGTAACGCCATCCCCTCCCAGGCGGAGCGGCGATCGCTGCGCACGCAGTGGGGTGGGAAGTCGGCGATCGTGCGCGCCAGGGCCTCCGCCTCCTCGCGGGCCGTGCCCGCCGCCACCACGCGGTTGGCCAGGCCGAAGGCCAGCGCCTCGCGCGCGTCGACGGGGCGGCCGGTCAGGATCATGTCGAGCGCACGGGAGAGACCGATCAGCCGTGGCAGCCGCACGGTGCCGCCGTCGATCAGTGGCACGCCCCACCGCCGGCAGAAGACGCCGAAAACCGCGCTCTCACCGGCCACGCGGAGATCGCACATCAGCGCCAGCTCGAGGCCGCCGGCCACCGCGTAGCCCTCGACGGCGGCGAGCGTCGGCTTGGTGAGCGCCAGACGCGAGGGGCCCATGGGCCCGTCGCCGTCGGGCGCCAGCCGCAGGCCGCGCTCCGTCCCCCGCGCCTTGAGGTCGGCGCCGGCGCAGAAGACGCCGCCGGCGCCCCACAGCACGGCCACGCGCAGCGCGTCGTCGCGCTCGAACTCCCGGAACGCGTCGGCCAGCGCCCGCGCGGCGGGACCGTCCACCGCGTTGCGGGCCTCGGGCCGGTCGTTGATGATCGTGGCGACGGGGCCGTTGCGCTCGAGCCGGATCGCCATCTACTTGTAGATCGTCCGGGCCAGCTTGAGCATCTCGTCCTGCAGCTTGGGATCGGTGGTGCCGAGCAGCTTGGTCTGCGCGAGCGCGCGCGCCTCGGCCGGCACCTTGCCGTCGAGCCCGCCGACCGTCATGACGAAACCGAGGTTGCCGTAGGCCAGCTGCGATTCGTCGCTCAGGAAGAAATCCAGCAGGAGCCGGGCCGCGTTGGGGTGCGGTGCCCCCTTGAACAGGGCGCCGTCGAAGCGGACGTAGGGACAACCCTCCTCGGGCAGGATCGCCTTCACCGGCAGCCCCTTGAGGTCGAGGATGTCCGGCAACGTGAACGGCGCGTACAGCGGATACTCGCCGCGGGCGATGCGCGGATAGTTGCCGCGCAGATCGCGGTTCATGTGCGGCTGCTGGGCGGCGAGCGCCTCGTGGTACTCCTTGCCGAACTTCTGCGTGGTGACCATGAAGAAGACGGCGCCGCCGCCGAGCGCGCGCATGTCGTCGGACAGGATCTTGCCCTTCCAGCGCGGGTGCACCATGTCCTTCCAGCTCTTCGGCTCCTCGGCCGGCTTCACCATGTCGGTGTTGACCAGGAGGCCGTACTGGATCACGTAGACCGGCACCCGGGTGCCGTCGGCCGAAAACGGCGCCACCGGCCGCCCGGCGTTGGGCAGCGTGCCGTAGGGCACGAACGTCCCCTCGGCGAGCTGCAGCGCGGTGGTCGTGGAGCCGTTGTGAGAGACGTCGCCCAGGACCTTGCCGGCCGCCTGCTCGGTGCGGATGCGCTCGCGCAGCTCGCTGGCCCGCGCCTCCAGCAGCTCGGCCCGGATGCCGTACTTGCCCTCGAAGGCGGCCAGCGCCTTGGGCAAGGCCGGCGTGCCGACGGCGCCGTTGTAGACGACCACCTTGCCTTCCTTCTTCGCGGCCTCGATCACCTTCTTCCACTCGGCATCGGGCGCCTGGGCCGCGGCGGCACCCGGGCGGGCGGCCGCCGCGAGCGGCGCCAGCAGTGCGAGGCCTACGAACGATCGGCGCGTCACCATGTCGTTCCTCCCGTCCAGGCGCAGATGATACTCGACGGCGACGGACGGCCGAGCCGGATCAGGCGGACGGGCGGATCTCGAGCAGCGAGACACCCGGCAGGGGCAGCGCGATCTTCAGGGTGAGGACGCCGTCCTGGATTCGCTCGGTCCGATCGGGACCGAACCGCTCGAGCCCCTGGCGCTCCTTGATGGCCCTTAGCTCGGACTCGGATGGATCTTGTGGGCGGCCGAACGCCTGCCACACCGCGTGGCTGTTGCTGTAGCGCGCGTCGATGCGCGTGTGGTGCACGCGGACGTCACCGGCGAACGGCAGCCGCTCGACGCGCAGGGTGACCTCGGTCTCGCGCTCGTCGGTCGCGTACTGGTCGTCGGCGTGCCGCCACACGAGGACCTGCACGCCGGCGCCGCGCTGCGACGTCGCCAGGGCGTCGATCTCCTCCGGCATCCCCGCCTCGCCCTCGTCGAGACGGTCGAGCGCCCAGGCGCGGCTCGACTCGGCGGCCAGGCGCGTGTCACCCAGGCGGCCCAGCATCCGGTAGGCGTTGAGCACCGGCTTCTCGATCCCCTGGGCGGTGAACAGGCTGCGGGTGCCCTCGAAGAAGCGCTCGCCCTCGAAGTAGAAGCTCCAGGTCGTCGCCTGGTGGACGCGGGCGTCGCCGCGCGCGTTCAGGTCGAGCAGCTTCTTCATCAGCTTGCACTGGAACACGGCGAAGTACTCGGTGTTCCGGTACGCGAAGTTGGCGTTGTCGTAGACGCCCCAGTGGGCGGGGACCGAGGCGTCGCACTCGTCCACGATGCACGGCAGGTCGCGGAACCGCGGGTGCTCGGCCACCGCGCCCAGCGCGGCGCGCACCTCGCGCAGCATCTTGAGGCTGGATGGCGACTGTCGCGTGGGCGCCGGGCCCCCCAGGGGGCCGTAGACGCGCCACGGCGTGTACCGTGCGCCCTTGGTGTGGAAGGAGACGAAGTCGAGCGGCGTCCCGCGCTGCGCGCAGTGCGCGAGGAAGCCGCGGAGGAACGCGTGGCCCCGTCGGCCGGGGCCCAGATCACCGGTGGTGGCGGGTCCACCCACCGCCGCCTCCGGCAGCGCCGCCTTCACCGCCGCGGCCGTCACGTCGTAGAGCGCGTGGAACTGCTCGGGGGTGCCGCGCCAGTAGGAGATGTCGGGCTCGTTCCACAGCTCCCAGAGCCAGCCCCGCACGTGCTCGGCCCCGTAGCGCTCCACGCAGTGCTCGACCAGCGCGCGCACGAGGCCGCCCCACTTGTCGTAGTCCTTCGGCGGCATCGCCCACAGCCCGGCCTCGTAGGGGCTCCACTGGGTCGGGCTCGGCTCGAAGGCGAAGCGCGCCTCGGCGTCCTCGGGCACGAGCGCGCGCGGTGTGAA
The DNA here is from genome assembly GCA_041499965.1 of Methylomirabilia bacterium. Lineage (GTDB taxonomy): Bacteria > Methylomirabilota > Methylomirabilia > Rokubacteriales > CSP1-6 > AR5. The sequence continues at coordinate 18,207 of JBGQLG010000087.1, read as the reverse complement.
GGCCAGCTCCACCAGCGGCCGGTGGCCGGCATGGACCACGGCGTCGTAGACCTGGTCGGCGATACTGAAGTCGTAGACGGGCCGGCCGGCGGCATCCTCGTGATAGACGTTGCCGGCGCCCCAGTGCGGCAGCGACCAGCCAATCCCGCTGTTGAAGACGTAGTGCGAGCGGACGTAGTAGGGCTGCTCGGCGAAGGCGCCGATGGTCCGCAGGTGTCGCTTGCCGGCGGGCGTCGACGTCCAGTTGATCTCGTCGAAGCCGAGACTGGTCCAGATGCGGCGCACCGGACCCTGCGGCGCACCGCAGTCCACGCGCACCGTGGCCTCGGCGATCGTTGACACCCGGCAGATCCTACTGCTAGCTTGTGGCGCCGCGAAAGGGGAATCACATGAGCGACCACGACGCAGTGGAGCCGGCCCCGGAGGCCTCGAACTCTCACCCCTCACGCCGCAGTGTGCTGCGTGCCGGCCTGATCGCGCTGTCGGCGGCCCAGCTGCCCGACGTCCTCGTGTCGAAGGCGCTGGCGCAGGGCGCCAAGCCGGCGCCGAATCTCGTCGGCAAGCTGGAGGGCGCCGAGCTCGTGCTCGATCCCGCGCGCTATCCCAAGAGCTTCAAGGAGGCGCCCCAGCTCGCCGAGCTGGTGAAGGCCGGCAAGCTGCCGCCCGTGCAGGAGCGCATCGGCCAGGACCCCCTCGTCGTCAAGCCGCTCCGCGAGATCGGCAAGTACGGCGGCACCTGGCGGCGCGGCTTCACCGGCCCCTTCGACACCTCCAACGGCCACCGCGCGGCCCAGAACGACAAGCTGCTCTTCTGGGACTACACGGGCACCAAGCTCGTGCCCAACATCGCCCGCGGCTGGGAGGTGAGCCCGGACGGCAAGGTCACCACCGTGCACCTGCGCCGGGGCATGAAGTGGAGCGACGGCCAGCCGTTCACCGCCGACGACTTCGTCTTCTGGTTCGAGGACGTCTACTCGAACAAGGAGATCGTACCCACACCCCTGTCGGTGATGAGCATCAACGGCAAGCCGATCGCGATCCGCAAGGTGGACGCCAGCACCGTGCAGCTCGTCGCGCCCGACCCCTACTTCGCCCTGCCCACCGTGCTGGCCTCGGTCTGGGGCATCGGCCATCACGCCCGCTTCGGGCGGGACGCGCTCGGCGGCTTCGCGCCCGCCCACTACCTCAAGCAGTTCCACCCCAAGTACGCCTCCAAGGACGACCTCGCGCGGCGACTGGCCGAGCTGAAGTTCGAGAACTGGGTCTTGCTCTTCAAGAACCAGAACGACGCCTGCCGCAATCCCGACCTGCCGGTGGTGACGGCCTGGAAGACCGTGTCGCCGATCAACACGCCGACCTGGATCCTGGAGCGCAACCCCTACAGCGTCTGGGTCGACACCGACGGCAACCAGCTGCCCTACATCGATCGCATCCGCATGACGCTGGGCGAGAGCCTGGAGCTCATCAACCTGCGCGCGATCGCCGGCGAGTACGACTCGCAGGCCCGCCACATCGACATCAGCAAGCTCCCCGTGCTGATCGAGAACCAGCAGAAGGGCAACTATCGGGTCCACCTGGACCCGTCCGACCAGGGCGCCGACGTCGGCCTCTTCTGCAACCAGAGCTTCGACAAGGACGCCGAGATCGCCAAGTGGCTCAGCACGCGGAACTTCCGCATCGCGCTGTCGCACGGCATCGACCGCCAGCAGATCAACGAGACCTTCGTGCTCGGCCTCGGCCAGACCGGCTCGGCGGCGCCGGGCGACCGCACGCCGTACTTCCCGGGCCCCGAGTACAAGACGCTGCACACCGCGCACGACGTCAAGAAGGCCAACGAGCTGCTCGACGCCCTCGGCCTCACCAAGAAGGACAGCGAGGGCTATCGCGTGCGCGCCGACGGCGGCGGCCGGCTGCGGCTGGCGCTCACGACCTACCTGGGTTTCTTGGCCTTCACGCGCATCGCCGAGATGATCGTCGAGCAGTGGAAGGCGATCGGCATCCGCGGCGAGGTGCAGGAGATGGAGCGCGGCCTGGCCACCGCGCGACTGCGGGCCAACGAGCACCAGATCTACTTCGAGACCCAGTGGGGCGCCGACAACATCTACGGCCACGTCCCCCTGATCTTCCCCTCCCAGGACCAGAGCCCCCTGGGTCCGCTCTACGGCGTCTGGTACTCGAGCGCCGGGGCCAAGGGCAAGCAGCCGCCGCCCCGGATGCGCGAGCTGATGGCCACCTATCGCCGGTCGTTCAGCGTCCCCGACCAGGAGCGCACGCGCCTGGCCAAGGAGGTCTGGAAGATCGCGCTTGACGAGCTGTGGCTGATCCCCGTCGTCTCGAACTCACCCGCCTCCCAGGGCGTGCGCGTGATCAAGAACAACGTCGGCAACGTGCCGGAGCGGTTGTGGAACAGCGCGGTGAGCGACAATCCGCACATCGCGCACACGGAGACCTGGTACTTCAAGGGGTGAGGAGAGGGGGGCCGGCCAGGCCCCCTTCCCCTCAACGCTCCAGGTCCGAGACGTGATCTCACCGCGGACGCTTCACACGGCGAGGACCGCCCTCTGGATCACCTGCGGCTGGATCGGAGCGGCCCTGCTCGTACACTGGATCGTCCGCCGGGTCCCCACGCATCTCGCCCGCGAGCTGACCGCGACCGCGACCGGAGCGGTCATCGGGCTCGGCAGCGCGTACTTCGAGCTGCGCCTGATCCCGCGCTACGTGCGTTCCCTGACCGTGGGCGGCCTCCTCCTCGTCCGGACCTTCTTCTACGTCACCCTGTGCGCGGTGGTCATCCACGCGGTGACGATGAGCTTGCTCGGGCTCTTCGAGCTGGGGGGTGTCCTCGAGTACTACCAGTCGGAGCGCTACCAGGATTTCGTGCTAGGCGGTCGATTCGTGATCGCGCTGGGCATCCTCACGCTGGTGAGCTTTCTCATCAACTTCGTCCGCCAGCTCAACCGGATGCTCGGTCCGGGAACACTGGTGAATCTTCTGCTGGGCCGGTATCACCGCCCCGTCGCGGAGGAGCGCATCTTCATGTTCCTCGATCTCAATGACTCCACCGCGATCGCCGCCGCGCTGGGCCCCTTCCGCTTCAACGATTTCAAGAACGACTTCTTCCACGACATCGCCGAGCCAATCTTGCAGACAGGCGGCCAGATCTACCAGTACGTGGGGGACGAGGCGGTGATCACCTGGACGGTCCAGCGAGGGCTCCACCAGGGCAACTGTCTCCGCTGTGTCTTTCTGGTGACCGAGCGCATCCACGAGCAGAAGGATCGGTATCTCGCGCGGTATGGGGTCGTACCCGAGTTCAAGGCCGGCCTCCACGGGGGGCCCGTCGTGACCGCCGAGATCGGCGACATCAAGAAGGACATCGTCCATAGCGGCGACACGGTCAACACGGCGGCCCGGGTCGAGGCCCAGTGTCGCCCGCTGCAGCGGCGCGTGCTGGTGTCAGCGGCGTTGTTGAGCCAGTGTCGGGTGCCGGAGGAGCTGGAGATCGAAGACATGGGGGAGCAGGCCTTGCGAGGCAAGGCCGAGGCGCTCCGTCTCTACAGTGTCCGGGCCCGTGTGTAGGCGTCAGTTCCTCTTCAGCCGCACCTCCTCCAGGGGCGCCGACCAGGGATAGGGGTTGATCAGCATCAGCGCGGGCTCCTCGACGCGCGGGCCCACACCGCTCGGCCAGATGTACTCCCAGATCGGCCCGAACCTCACGCGCTCGTGGACGAGCTGCTGGATCTGGTGCAGCATCGCTTCCCGCTTGCGGCGATCGCTGACGAGGGCCTGCTCCTTGAACAACGCATCGATGTCGGGATAGCCGCCATAGGCATAGGCGCCCGTGCTCGGGACGTGCTCGGACATCCGCGACGCGGCATTGCCGTAGATCGCGTTCGCGCAGACGCAGACCCCGCGAAGCTTCTTCGCCAGCAATGCCGAGAGGTAGGCGGCGCGCTCCATCGGCCGCATCTTCAACCGGATCCCCACGGCCCCGAGATAGCCCATGATCGACTCGCCCATCGAAAAATAGGGCGGCGTCTGGTGCAGCTCCCCGGCATCGAACCCATTGGGATAGCCGGCCTCGGCCAGCAGCTGTTTCGCCTTCGCCGGGTCATAGGGATAGGGCTCGATGGGCAGCGCGAACTCGAAGGTGCGCGGCACGATGCTCCCCGCGGGCTTGGAGGCCCCGACCGTCTCCGCCTCGGAGAGGGCCTGACGGTCGATCGCGTAGTTCGCGGCCAGCCGCACGCGACGGTCGGCCCAGGGCGACTTCGGATCCCACTGGTCGAGGAAATCCAGGAAGAACGCCGCGATGCCCCCGGAGAACGCCAGCTTCAGCCGGGGATCCTTCTTCACCTCGTTGGCCTGGGGGGCATCGAGCAGATACGCGACGTCGACTTCGCCCCTCTTCAGCATGGCGAGGCGGGTGGTGGCCTCCGGCACGCTCCTGAAGACGAGGCGCTTCACCGAGGGCATCTTGCGCCAGTAGCTCTCGTTGGCCTCCATGATCAGCTCGATGCCGGGCGTGTGGCTGACAAACTTGTAGGGGCCCAGGCCGATGGGCTGCTTCTTGAAGCCATCGTCGCCCACTCGCTCGACGTACTTCCTGGGCACCACCCAGCTCGCTCCGCTCACGAGCGTTCCATAGAACGTCATGAAGTCCGGCCAGGCCTCGCGCAGCTGGAAGCGTAGGCGGTACGGATCGACGATCACGACGTCCCGCACCTTGTCGTGGAGAATCTTCGATCCCTTGGCGCGATGAAAGCTGAACTTCACGTCCTCGGCGGTGAAGGGGTCGCCGTTGTGGAACTTGAGCCCCTCGCGCAGCTTGAATTCGTAGACCAGCTGATCCGCGCTCACCGTCCACGACTCGGCGAGGCTCGGGGTCATCAGATTGCCGGGCATCGGTTTGACGAGCGCATCGTGGATCGCATAGAGCACCCAGAAGGGAGTGAGGCCCTGGAACTCTCCCGGATCGAACCAGACGGGCGAGAGCGTGACGTACAACGCCCACCGCATCTCCCCTTCTGGCCTGGCTTGAGCGGAGGCTTTGCCGGGGACACCACCCACGAGCAGGACGCACAGCAAGAGGACGCAGCCCAGAGCGAGAGGTCGGGTGAGGTTCATGGTCTCCTCCCTCGTCGTCGGTCAGGTCGTCGGGATGGAGGGATGGTAGCACCGCCGTGCGCCGCGAGCGACGAGTGAGCCCGCGGGGGAGGCCGCCCCGCGCTACTTCCCGCCGACGATCCTGGCCCCCGAGAGCTCACGGATCCACTTGTCTCGCTTGGCCGGCTCCAGGTCCCCGGTCTTGGCCGCGTAGGCCAGCCGGAAGATGGTGAACTTGCCGTAGACGATCCGGGCGACCTCGTGCTGGTCGGCTTCGGGTGGGCAGTCCTTCACCTTCCACTCGTACAGCACGCTCGCCTGCTCGATCTCGGTCCCCGACCACCGCCGAACGACGTTCCAGACCACGCGACCGGGACACCGCTTGGACAGGGGCTCGAACGCCGACGCCGCCAGTCCGTCGATATCGGGCGGCGGGGCCGGCTTGACGAATGTCTGGATCGTCATCAGCTCCGTCCACGCCGTGATCTGGTGGCCGGGCGGCACGAATTCCATGATGCGCTGCCGCTGGTTCGCGGACTGATTCGCCACCGTCCATTCCTTCGGGTCGAAGGCGGTCATCAGGAGATCATCGCCGGCCGGCGCCGACCCGATCGGGGCACATGCGGCCATGGCGATCACGCACAAAGGAATGACCACGTCCCAGCGAATTCTCATGCTCGACCTCCGGCACCCCAGCGCCGCTCGATGGCCGTGGCCTCGTTGAACGTGAACATCGGGCCGCCGTTGAGTGCGGTAGACGCCTGCCCATCGAGCTCGAATGCCACCGTCATGACCGTTCCCGGCGGCCTTCCGTGGGCCTCGCGTCCGGCCTCTCCGTACCGGGCCATGCTCACGATCCCCGAATTCCTGAAGATCGCGGCATAGAACTCCGCCGCCGCTTGAGCCTGATCATCGAACCACAACCCGTTGATCCTTTGAATACCTGGCACGGCGTCTCTCCTCGTCGGGTCTCGGCAGCGCGGGGACCGGTCGTCCTCTCGCGGTCCGGTCGACCCTGCGGGCGACGCGGCCTTCACCGCGGCAGCCCCCCGAGCGTCACCACGATCGTGATCGGCGACAGGTCAGGTGGCCGGATACACAGGAAGCCGGCGTCGTCCATCCACCACCCCGGGCGGCTGGTGTCGTCAGCGGTGCGCGGCAATCCACCGGCGCCCTCGACAGCAACCGCTGCCGGACGAGCGATGCGTAGCCGGATCAGGTACCGGCGGTTCGATGGCACCACCGACCGGTCGCCCGTTGGCGCCCCGATGCCGACGGTGACACGGCCAGGCTCGGCCTCGCACGCGATCGGCGTGAGCGTATAGCGGCCGTGGCGATAGGCGTTCGACCGTCCATCGTCCTCGTACAGCTCGAAGCGCGACGCGCCCTCCGGGTAGATCTGCAGCGTCACCTCGTCCAGCGGGCGCTCGCCCGTGTGCTGCACGACCGGCCCGAGCGGCAGGATCGCGCCGCCGCGGACGAGCAGCGGCAAACGATCGAGCGGTGCGGCGATGGTGACGCCGCCCGGCCCCTGGTGGCGCTCGCCCGTCCAGAAGTCGAACCAGCGCCCCGCGGGCAGATAGACCGGCCACGTGGTCGCGCCCTCGCGCGTCACCGGCGCCACCAGCAGGTCGTCGCCCCACAGATATTCGTGATCGAGCGTCCACGTCCGCGGATCGTCCGGGTAGTTCAACACGAGCGGGCGCATCAGCGGCAGGCCCTGCGTGTGCGCCTGCCAGGCCAGCGTGTAGGTGTACGGCAACAGCCGGTACCGCAGCTCCGCGTAGCGCCGGCAGATCGCCTCCACCTCGGGGCCGTGCGCCCACGGCACGTGCTCGCGCCACACCCAGCCGTGGGAGCGGAAGATCGGCGTGAACGCGCCGAACTGAAACCAGCGCGCGTACAGCTCGCCGGTCTCGGGCACCGGATGGAAGAAGCCGCCCACGTCGGTCCCCCAGTACGGGACGCCGGACAGGCCCGTGTTCAGGCCGAGCGGAACCTGAGCCTCGAGCGTCGGAAAATCGTTGTTGATGTCGCCGGACCACGTCGAGGCGCCGAACCGCTGCATCCCGGCCGCGCCTGAGCGGCATAGCAGGAACATGCGCTGATCCGGACGCGCCGCCGCTTCGCCCTCGGCGAAGCCCTGATGGCGGAAGCGGTCGTAGATATTGTGCAGGAGCGTGCCGTCCCCGGCGGCCAGCGTGGCCGCGGCGGGCGGGCCCTCGCCGCCGTCGAGCCACCAGCCTCCGACGCCCAGCCGCACCAGCTCCCGGTGCGCCGCCCACCACCAGGCCCGGGCGGCCGGGTTCGAGAAGTCGAGGAGTCGCTGGCCCTGGCGGTAATTGGCGACGCCGCCGGTGGACCGCTCGTACGCCGCTTCCAGCAGATAGCCACGCGCCTCGGCCTCGGCGAACAGCGGCGATGCCTCGTGGAGCACGGGATACTCGTGCGTGATGACCTCGAAGTTCTGCTGACGCACCTCCTCGAGCAGCGCTTCCGGCTTCGGCCACAGCTCCGGCTGAAACTCGAGGTGCCCCACGCCGCGGTTCCAGCCGAGCGCCTCGCCGTAGGTCGAGAGATAGATCAGCGCGTCGCAGGGAATTCGCTTCTCGCGAATGGTGCGCGGCAGCCGTCGCAGCTCGGCGGTGCTCTCGAAGTGACGCGTGGACTGCAGGAAGCCGAGCGTCCAGCGGGGCGGCAGCGGCGGTCGGCCGAGCAGCTCCGCCACCTCACCCACGAGGCCGCGAAGGTCGGAGCCGATCAGGAAGTACCATACCAGCGGCCCGCGCTCGGCCGTGTAGACGATACGGACGCCGTGGTCCGAGCGTCCCACCGCGATGGAACCATCCGCCGGATTGTCGAAGAAGATCGCGTAGCCCCGGTTGGAGATCAGCAGAGGCACCGCGATGTCCGACCCCGGCCCGTGCCCCAGATGGCTGTTCCAGAGCTGGCGGGCCGTGCCCAGTCGATCGAGGCGTCCCCCGCCCTGGCCCAGGCCGTAGAAGTGCTGCTCGCCCGAGAATGCGAAGCGGGCGCGCACGCGACCCGTCCCCGGCTCGACGGGGATGCCGCCCTCGGAGGGCTCGCGCAGAAGCCACGCGCCGGTCATGTCGGCGAACGACAATCGCCGCGGCGTGGTCTCGACCTCGAGGCGAAGGGCGCCGGTGGCCAGCCGCACCGGCTCGCCGTCGACGACGTCGAACGGCGTGGCGGGCCACTCGCGCGGGCCGACGAACGACGGCGCGTCCGATCGTCCGTCGAGCGCGACCCGAACGATCCCCGGGCGGCACACCGTGATCAGCAGCGGCTCGCCGTCACCGGCGACGCTCAGCGTTGAACCCTGACGCTCGAATGGCATCTCGGGATCTCTCCTCGCCTTAGATCAACGGCACGTCATGACCAGCCGAGATGCGTGCGCACCAGCCGGCGCTCGCCGAAGCGGAAGACGAACACCAGCGCCAGCATGACGAGCGCGATCACGCTGACCTGCCCGGCCTTGCCCTCCGTCCACATCCGCATGACGACGACGGGCAGCACCTCGTTGCCCACGCTGTAGAGCAGGATGGAGGCCGACAGCTCGCGCAGGATGATGAAGAAGATGAGGATCCAGCCCACGGCGAAGGCCGGCCACGCCAGCGCCAGCAAGATGCGCCGGAAGGTCGTCCACCAGGTCGCGCCGTGCACGCGCGAGCATTCCTCCAGATCGAGGGCGAGCTGCGAGAAGGCGCCGGCCATCGTGCGGACGGCCAGCGGCGTGCCCAGCGACACGTAGGCGACGAGCAGCGCCCACAGCGTGCCGTAGAGCTGGATCGGCCCCGGCATCAGGGCGTAGGCCCACAGGAAGCCGACACCCAGGACCATGCCGGGCATCATCCACGGCAGCCACGCCAGCACCTCGATGATGGGCCGCACCCTCGCGCGTGTGCGCACGAGGACGTAGGCCACGACGGCGCCGAGCAGCATGGTGGCGGTGGCGCCGAGCAGCCCGAGCAACAGCGTGTTGCCCAGCGCCCGCCAGACCAGCCGGTTCTGCCAGACGGCTGCGTAGTGATCGACCGTGAGCATGCTCATCCGGTAGAAGCCGAAGAACTTGAAGAAGGAGCCGACCACGAGCTGGCTCACCGGCAGCGCCACCGTCACCACGAAGAAGAGGACGCAGACCCCGAAGGTGACCCAGCGCCAGCGGCCCAGGCGGGTCACCCGCGGCGTGTACCCCTTGCCGGTCACCGTGAAGAAGCTGCGGCCACCGAGCAGCCGCCACTGCCAGGCCACCAGCCCGAACATCAGCACCATGATGCCCAGCGCCAGCGCCGTCGCCTGCGGGTAGTCGGGCGTGCTGACGTGATGGATCAGATGGTAGATCTGCGTCGTGATCACCTCGATGCCGGCCGGCGTGCCGAAGATCAGCGCCGACTCGAAGCTCTCCACGCCGCGGATGAAGGACAGGATGAACGCGCTCGTGGTCACCGGCAGCATCAGCCCCAGCGTGACCCGCCGGAAGGTCGTCCACGCCGAGGCGCCCGACATGCGGCTCGACTCCTCCAGCGCCGGGTCCATCGACTTGAGGGCGCCGACGATCAGCAGGAAGAGGAAGGGCGTGGAGTACTGCATCATGTGCCACACCACGCCGCCGTAGGAGTAGATGTTGACGAGCGGCTCCGGCCGGCCGGTGAGGCCGGTCCAGGCGAGGTTGATGAGCCCGCCCTTGGGCGTGGCCAGCATGCCCCAGGCCATGGCCGTCAGGATCGGCGGAATGTAGAACGGCAGCGTGATGAGCACCTCCAGCGTGTCGCGGTACGGCGTGTCGGTGCGGGCCACGATCCAGGCCAGGAAAATCGCCAGCCCCATGGCCAGCACCGTCTTCACCAGCGACAGCCCGACGGTGTTCAGCAGCACCAGGCCGTTCTCGCCGGTGAGCATCGCGCGGTAGCCGTCGAGGTTGAACGTGCCCGCCGCCCCCGGCGGCGTCGTGTGCAGGCTGCCGTAGACGAGCATCGCCAGCGGATAGGCGGTGAGAAACGACAGCAGCGCCACGAGCAGGGCCAGCGGCACGGAATCGCGGACGACCCGGCGGAGCATCGTGGCGAGTGGTCTAGCAGCCCGGGCGACCGAACGTCAAGCGCGAGCTGACCATACGACACGCGCGGCCGGCATGTCCTATACTCCAGCCAGCCCCAAAGGGAGGCACCACCATGAGCACGGCCTCGGACGTCACGACCCCGCGCGTTCCCGCCGCCGACTACGCTCGCCTCGAAGAACGCATCCTCGCCCGCGACCAGAAGGGCGCGGCCGAGGTGCTGTACGGGCTCATGAAGCAGAACCGGCCGGTCACGGAGATCCTGCGCGAGACGGTGCGCATCCACGCGCCGTACACCCACGTGCCCTACCACCAGCGGCTCGACGATGGCCTGGTGAAGTTCGTGAACAACGACCATTGCCTGCTGAGCGAGCGCGTGAGCCTGCCGTTGATGGCCATGGTCCGGCCCGAGCTGGCCCTGCTTCCGCTGGCCCAGACCGTCTGGTACATGCCGACCGGCCTCGACCCGTGGAACCAGCTCCTGGGCAAGGCCCCCGGTCACTACACGCGCCTGTACGACATCACGGTGAACCAGGAGCCGCCCCGGCCCCAGGTGCACTGGCCCGATCAGGAGCCGCTGGCCAGCGAGGGCACGCTGCCCGAGCGGCTGAACCACTGGCTCACGCTGGTGCAGCGCGGCGAGGTGCTGACCTCGTACCGGGTGTTCCTCGGTCTCATGGCCGACCCGGCCGAGCGCAAGCCCGTGCTGGCCCACCTCGCCTTCGCCGGGCTCATCGACGTGCAGGACCGGATGCTGCACAACCGCTCCTACACGACCGGCCACAAGTCGTACCGGGCCCGCGCGGCGATCGAGCTCGGCGAGGCGCTCGGCTGGGACAACGCGCATCACGTGCTCTACGCCGCCGTGCCCGACATCGCGGTGGGGCCGCGCTGGCACTCGACCTACGAGATGGGCTGCAACGCCGTCCTGAACCTCCTCGACGGCCGCGACGCCGAGCTGCTGCGCCAGACGGCGCCGCTCAGCGCGGGCGAGGAGGCCATGCTGGTGCACGCCATCACGCGGGGGCGCGAGCTGGCGGTGATCGAGGCGGTGGTCGCCCTCCTCAAGGGCGGCCGGGCGCCGCGCCGGATCCTCGACGCGATCCAGGTGGCGGCGGCCCAGAACCTCCTCGAGACGGGCGCGCCGAACAACTTCTCGATGTCGCAGCACGGCTACGAGTACTGCAACACGCTGGGCTGGTTCTTCGACACCTTCGAGCATCCGCACCGGCTCAAGCTGCTGTTCGTGGCCGCGTCGTTCATCCAGCACGCGGCCGAGCACCAGCGCGACACCAGCGACAACGGGCCGCGGACCATCACGCCGCCGGCGGGATCGCCGGCGTGGCCGAGCGCCAAGATCCTGACCGAGCTGGAGCGCGCGCTGCTGGCGCTGCGGCCGCCCGAGGCGGTCGACCTCACGGCGGCGTATCTCGAGTCGGGCGCCGACCGGGCTCCGCTCGTCCAGACGCTGGCCTCCGCGGCCGCCATCACGGGCAACGATCCGCACAACCAGGAGCTGGGCCTCTGCCTGCTGGAGGACTACGCCCACACGCAGGCTCACGATCGCGAGCGGCTGCTCCTGGCCTCCGCCCAGCACACCGCCGGCCATCGCAAGTACGGCGACCATCTCGAATGCCACCGGCGCTTCGCCGAGGCCTTCGCGCTCACGGAGCGATAGACGATGCCCTACGACCTGCTGATCAAGAACGGCGTCCTGATCGACGGCTCCGGCCTGCCCCGCTACCACGCCGACGTGGCCGTGCAGCACGGCCGCATCGTCTCGATCGGTCGCATCCGGTCGGGCGCCCGCGAGGTCATCGACGCCGACGGCCTGGTCGTCTCCCCCGGCTTCGTCGACGGCCACACCCACATGGACGCCCAGGTGTTCTGGGACCCGCTCGGCACCTGCTCGTGCTGGCACGGCGTGACCAGCGTGGTCATGGGCAACTGCGGCTTCTCGCTCGCTCCCTGCGCCGAGGCGGACAAGGCCATGGTCGTGCGCAATCTCGAACGAGCCGAGGACATCTCCGGCGCGGCGATGGCGGCGGGCATCACGTGGGGCTGGACCACCTTCCCCGAGTTCCTCGACTGCGTCGATGCGCTGCCCAAGGGGATCAACTACGCCGGCTACCTCGGCCACTGCGCGCTGCGCACCTACGTCATGCGCGAGCGCGCCTTCGAGGCGACGGCCACCGAGGACGACCTGCGCGCCATGGAGCGCGAGCTGCGCGACGCCATCCGGGCGGGCGCCATGGGCTTCACGACCACGCGCTCGCCGATCCACGAGACGCCCGACGCGCGGCCGGTGGCCAGCCGGCTGGCGACGTGGGAGGAAGTGCGGCGTCTCGTCGGCGTCATGGGCGAGATGAACGCCGGCATCTTCGAGCTGGCCGGCGAGGCTGTCGGCCGCGAGCTGACCGATCCCGCGGCCTTCCGCGACTACCACGTGCGGCTGCGCGACCTCGCCGTCGAGACGGGCCGCCCGGTGACGTGGGGCATGTTCAGCCGGCTGGAGGCGCGCGAGGTGTGGCGCCACTACATGGCGCTGCTCGACGAGACCGCGGCCGCCGGCGGGCGGATGTTCGCGCAGGTCCACAGCCGCGGCCTGAACGTGCTGCTCTCGTTCAAGACCCAGCTCCCGTTCGACAACCTGCCCGCCTGGAAGCCGTTCCGCGCCCTGCCGCTGGCCGAGCAGAAGGCACGCCTGCGCGATCCCGAGACGAAGCGCCGGCTGGTCGAGGGTGCCCACGAGCGGCCCGACCGCCAGGCGCTGGGCACCGAGGCGCGGCCGTTCCCCTACGAGTGGATCTTCGTCTACGACACGGTGGCCGGTCCGCACCGCACGGTGGCCGAGGTGGCGCGCGAGCGGGGCGTCGATCCAGCGGAGGCGATGATCGACCTGGCGCTGGAGAAGGACCTCGACCGGTTCTTCGTGCACCCGGTCGCCAACGAGATGCAGGACGACGTGCTGGAGATGATGCGTAACCCGCGCGCGGTGGTGACGTTCTCCGACTCCGGCGCTCACGTGTCGCAGATCATCGACTCGTCGCTGCAGACGCACCTGCTCAGCCACTGGGTGCGCGAGCGACAGGCGTTCACGCTGGAGCAGGCCGTGCGCATGCTCACGCTGGTGCCGGCCAGCCAGTGGGGCTTCGGCGATCGCGGGCTGGTGCGCGAGGGGTTCGCCGCCGACCTGCTGGTCTTCGATCCCGACACGATCGCCCCGGAGATGCCGGAAGTGGCCAATGATTTGCCCGCCGGCGCCCGGCGGCTGGTGCAGCGGGCGCGCGGCATCGCGGCAACGGTCGTCAACGGCGAGGTCGTCCTGCGCGACGGCAAGCCCACGGGCGCGCGGCCCGGCCAGCTGCTGCGCGGGCCGTACGCGCGGCGCTCGGCGGTGTGAACCGCGCTGGTTTTAACCGATGGGGGGCCCAGAAATGGCCCCCCAATCCGTTGACACGTGTTGAGGGGCAACGCATGATGCGCGGGCGATGAAGCTTTCGGTAGAGTTTCCTAGCGTGTCGTACCGCGAGGGGCCGGAGGGCGTGCGGCGCCTCGGCCAGGCACTGGAGCGAATCGGCTACGACGGGATCGACGTGTTCGACCACGTCGTCATGGGTCATCCGATGGACGGGCGGCCGCCCGGCCCCTACAACGCGCAGATGCCGATCCTGGAAGCGTTGATGCTGCTCTCCCACCTGGCCGCCGTCACCACGCGCATCACGCTCGGCACCGAGGTGCTGGTGCTGCCCCAGCGCCAGCCCGCGCTCGTCGCCAAGCAGGTGAGCACGCTCGACACGCTCTCGGGCGGGCGCGTGCGCCTGGGCGTCGGCGTCGGCTGGCAGGAGTCGGAGTACGAGGCGCTCGGCGAGGACTTCAAGACGCGCGGCGCCCGCATGGACGAGGCGATCGCGCTGCTGCGCACCTACTGGAGCGACGCCCAGGTCACCTCGACCGGCCGGCACTATCCCACGACGCTGATGGCGATGGAGCCGAAGCCACCGCAGGGCGGGCGCCTGCCCCTCTGGGTCGGCGGCAACTCCGAGGCTGCGCTGCGCCGGGTGGGCCGCCTGGGCGACGGCTGGCTGGCCAGCCGCGTGACCGACGCCGACGACGCCCGCGCCTCGATCGAGACCATCCGCCGCCACGCCGTCGCCGCCGGCCGCGACCCCGCGGCCATCGCGCTGCAGAGCATGGTGGCGCCGCCACCGCGCGACGCCGAGGGCAAGCGCTTCTACGCCGAGCCCGACCGCGTGGTGGCCCGCGTGGCCGCCCTGCAGAAGATGGGCTTTCAGTGGGCGGCGCTCAACGCCACCGCCATCTTCCAGGCCGGCGCCCGCTCGATCGACGCCATGATCGACGCGCTCGCCGCCCTGCACGGCCGCATCCGCGCGGAGGTCGCCTGAGCGGTTAGTGCCGCTCGCGGGTCGGTCGCTCGTTGCGAGCGGGCCGGTACCCGCCGTCCTGCGCCTCGGCCTCGTTCACGAAGCAGCGCTCCGGGTTGGCCTGATCGTATTGCGGGCTGCCGGGCGCGAAGAACACACCCTGCCCGCGCTTCGTCGCGTAGCCCTTGACAGGATGATCATCCGGACAGTGTCGGGCGTCGCGTGGCGGCACCCCGGGAAGCGATTGGCCGGCAACCGGAGCGGCGACAGCCAGGACCCACACCAGCACCGTGCCCCACACGCTCGGCATGGCCGTCCTCCCGAGGCGATTCGCCTCGTCCGCCGGCCATCATACCCGCCGGTCCGGTGACGGCGCCGCTGGACGCGGCGACGGTATCGGCGGTACGATCAGCCACGCTTCGGGGTGGAGCCATGAGAGGTCGGAGAGGACTCGCGGTCGTGCTCGCGCTCGGAGCGATCGCGCTCGCCGCCGCCGCGGTCCCGGCGCCGGCGGCCGCCCTGATCCCGTACTTTCCGTACTCGGCTCCCTACGAGGACGTGCGCCTCAAGCCCTAGCGAGGAGACCCATGAACTACACGCGCATCTCGGCTGACTGCCACATCGACATGCCCTGGATCCCCGACGCCCTGTTCACGGACAATGCCTCGGCGGCGCTGCGCGAGCGCATGCCGTACGTGGCCGACGGGCCCGACGGGCCGTTCTGGACGTGCAAGAACGGCACCTCGTTCGGCCTCGTCGGCGGCGTGGGCCCGTCCGGACAGAAGATGGTGCCCGGCCAGAACTACCGCGTCGACAAGATGGCGGCGGTGGGGCTCTACGCGGACGGCAAGAAGGGCATCCGCCGCCCGACCGATCCGCACCTGCGCATCAAGGACATGGAGATGGACGGCGTGCAGGCCGAGGTCATCTTCGGTATCCTCGGCGCCGCCACCCGCCTCAACGACCACGACGCGGCCAAGGAGATGTTCCGCATCTACAACGACTGGCTGGTCGACTTCTGCCACTACTATCCCGATCGCCAGATCGGCCTGGCCTGCCTACCCTACGGCGACATCGACGCCGCCGTGAAGGAGGTGCACCGCGTGGCCAAGCTCGGCCTGCGCGGGCTGGAGCTGTCGTGCTCGTGGGACATGGACCCGATGTGGCATCCCGTGTGGGAGCCGCTCTGGCAGGCGGTCAACGAGGTGAACCTGCCGCTGCACTTCCACACCTTCCCCAGCACGCCGCCCGGCGTGCGCGAGAAGGCCACCGGCCTCACCCGCCGGGCCGCCCTGTTCACCGGCGTCTCGGCGTTCCAGATGAACCTCGTCAACATCCTGGCCGCCATCGTCGGCGCGGCGGTGCTGGAGCGCTATCCGAATCTGCGGATCTCCTTCGGCGAGAGCGGCATCGGCTGGATTCCCTACGCGCTCGACCGCATGGACTTCGAGTGGGAGGATCGCTTCCGCGACCTCGGCCTCACGATGAAGCCGAGCGACTACTGGCGCCGGCAGTGCAAGGCGACCTTCCAGTTCGATCGCATCGGCACCAAGCTGATCGACGAGATGGGCGTCGAGACGCTGATGTGGGCCTCCGACTACCCGCACACCGACGGCGTGTGGCCCGAGTCGAACAAGTACATCGAGGAGCAGTTCGGCCACCTGCCGGCCGACGTCGTGCGCAAGATCACCTGCGAGAACGCCGGGAAGTTCTACGGCCTGATCAAGTAGCGGGGAGGGCGTCATGGCGGAGCGCATGGTCGGCTCGGAGCAGGAGCTGCGCGAGCTGTACGGATTGCCCGGCGAGCGCGCGGTGGCCAAGGAGCAGCCGGTGCTCGACGAGCACTGCCGCGCGTTCATCGCCCACGCGCCGTTCCTGGTGATGGGCACCGCGGGGGCCGACGGACGTTGCGACGTCTCGCCCAAGGGGGACGCGCCGGGCTTCGTGCACGTCCTGGACGATCACCATCTCGTCATCCCGGATCGGCTTGGCAACAACCGGCTCGACGGCATGCGCAACATCGTGGAGAACGCTCACGTCGGGTTGCTGTTCTTCATCCCCGGGCGCGAGGACACGCTGCGGGTGAACGGCCGCGCCCGCATCGTGCGCGACGACGCGTTGCTGGAGCGCCTGGCCGTGGGCGGCAAGCGGCCGGTCACCGCGCTCGTGGTCGAGGTCGAGCAATGCTTCCTGCACTGCGCCCGCGCCTTCAAGCGCGCCGGGCTCTGGCAGCCCGAGCGCTGGCCCGACACCACCGAGGTCCCGTCGATGCAGCGCGCGATCTGGGACCTGCTGCCGGTCAAGCCGGCGGGCCAGACGGTGGAGCAGTACGAGCGCGACTCCCAGGAGCGGTTGAAGACCCTGTATTGACCTACAGTCGCGCCATCACCCCGCCGGCGAAGTCCTCGATCACGCGGTACTGACGGTTGAGCGGCGGGTAGAGCATGATCTGCCGCAACCCCTGACGCTCCAGCTCGCGCACCTGCTCGACCAGCTCCTCCGGGGTGCCGCTCAGCGTGCTCCCGCGGATGAGGTCGCCGGTCAGGAACCGCGCCTCGTGGCGGTCGAGGAAGCTGTAGTGGCTGCCGTGCAGGCGCTGGTGCCGCACCTCGGGCGGCGCCTCGTTCAGCCAGCCCAGGTACGCCTTCCAGATCCCGCGCGCGTAGTCGGGCGGATCCTCGCCCGTCTCCAGATGCCGGGCGACCAGGTAGTGCAGGCCCGACAGCACGGCGGCGCCGCACTCGGCGATGATGCGCGGCGAGTCGAGTGCCTCGCCGTGCTCGCGCATGACGAGCGTGACCATCGCCGAGGTGTGGAAGTCGGCCGGCAGTGCGCGGCCGGCCCGCGCGGCGCCGCGCCGGGCGTTGGCCAGCATCGCCGGCAGCGACCCGCCGCGCGGCAGCCCCGAGACGAGGCCGTCGGCGATCTCCCCGGCCAGCGCCTGCGCCTTCGGCCCGAAGCCGGCGATGTAGACGGGAATCGCCGGCTCGAGGTCGATGAACCGGTGCTCGCGCATCTGGAAGCGGATCGGGTGCGTCTCGCCCTCGAGGGCGTACGGCACCTCCTCGCCGCGTAGCAGTGCGCGCACCACCTGGATGTACTCCCGGAACGGCGCCAGCCGCATCGGCTTACGACCGAGCAGGCGCAGCCCGGTGTGGCCGGTGCCGAAGCCGATGAAGCAGCGGCCGGGCGCCAGCCGGTTGATGGTCGCAATGCCGTTGGCCGCGGCCGGGGCCAGCCGCAGCGCCGGCACGTTGACGCCGGTGCCCAGGCGCATGCGACGCGTGGCCTGCGCGGCCAGCGCCAGCACCGCCCAGCAGTTCGAGCGGATGATCGGGCTGTCGGTCACCCAGCAGTGGCTGAAGCCGAGGTTCTCGGCGTGGGTGATGTAGCCGATCTCGTCGATCTTGGCGGTCATGATCCCGAAATCCATCGGCGGCCTCCCTTCGTCCGGCGGCGCCATTGTACCGTCAGCGAATCGTTCGCCGCCCGGAGGAGCGCGTTCCCGGCGCGCGGCGTGGGCGGCGGGGCGACAGGGTCCCCGTCGGTTCCGCGTGAGACGACCCGGTGCACGAAGGGGTGGTCGGAGCCTGGTCCTACGTGTGGCGCTACACGATCGAAGCCAACGGAACCTCTGGG
>JBGQLG010000086.1:0-21544 GCA_041499965.1 Methylomirabilia bacterium | reverse complement strand
GGATCACGCCCTTGTGCGCCTCGACAATGCTACGGGTGAGCGCCAGCCCGAGGCCGGTGCCCTGCCCCTCCGGCTTCGTGGTGAAGAACGGCTCGAAGATGCGCGCCTGGATCTCCGGCGCGATGCCGGGCCCGGTATCGCCGATCCTGATGCAGACGCGCCCGCGGGGGGCATCGTAGCGCGTCACCACGCTCAGGCGGCGCGGCGGCGGCGCCGTGGCCATGGCCTGGTGCGCGTTGGCCGCGAGGTTCACGACGACCTGGTGGAGCTGGTCCTCGTCGCCCCAGATCAGCGGAATGTCGGGAGCCAGGTCGAGCCGCAGCTCGACCTCGGAAATCTGCAGCTCGTAGGCCAGCAGATCGATCGCGTCGCGCACCACCTGGTTCACCGACACGCTGATCCGCTCGGGCGGGCGGCGGCGGGCCATGGCCAGGAAGCTCTTCACGATGCGCACGCACCGGTCGGAGGCGGCCGCGATCTTCTCGGCCCGCTCACGGGTCGGGCCCTCCTCCGCGTGCTCCAGGAACATCGCGACGTGGCCGGCGACCACGGACAGCGGGTTGTTGAGCTCGTGGGCGACGCCGGCCAGCAGGTTGCCCATCGTGGTCAGGCGATCGGCCTCGATGAGCTGCTGCGTGCGCTCACGCACCTGGGCCTCGAGGTCCTGGTTGCGGCGGCGGAGCTCGGCGTGGAGGTAGCGCATCTCCAGTAGATTCCGCACCCGCAGCAGCACCTCGGCCGGGTCGAACGGCTTCAGGAGGAAGTCGTTGGCACCGGTGGCCAGCGCACGGTGGCGGCACTCGGGCGCGACGTCGCCGGTGAGGATCAGGATCGGCAGGTACGTCTCGGCGGCCGTCCGCCACCGCAGCTCCTGCAGGACACCCAGCCCGGCGCCGTCCGGTATGGCCAGGGCGAGCAGGACCAGATCGGGCGCGAACTCGACGTAGTCGACAACGGCGTGCAGCGGATCGAGGGTGCTCCGGAGATTGCTGTATCCCGCCTCGCGCAGCAGGCGGTCGAGCTGTCGCACGTTGGCCGGGTCGTCGTCGACGATCAAGATCCGCGAGTCCCGGAACGGCAGCCGGCTCACGGTGACTCCGCGATCAGTCTCCAGAGCATCCATGACCCCCCTGAAGGGAGAGGGTTCCCTTGGGCCCCTCGCGAGGTCCTTTCTAGAGCTATCATGTGTCACGTGTCAAGTTATGAAGCGAGGGTCTTCGTGAACGGAACATCGACCAGCCGACGGAAAGACGTGAGATTTATCAGCGCTTACTGCAGGTGGTTGGCTCCCAGATAGGCGGATCGGATCCTGGATCACGCGCAAGATCTGCGCTGGACCCTCCGGCGACATCCGGCCGGTCTCCTGCACTCCGGCACCGAGAAGTCCGGGAGAATGTCGCGCCCCTCTGGGACGTGGCCGATCCCGAGGGGCACGATCGCATCGTCCCAGCGGATGGTGACCTGCCAGGGGCGGACGAGACCTGAGATGGCCCGCAAGGTCGTGGACTTGCCGCCGCCGTTGGCGCCGAGCAGCGTTCACGATCTCCCCCGGCGCGACCGCCAGCGAGACCCCCCCGCAGCGTCCGGCGCTGGCCGTAGGCCACGCTCAGGTCGGCGACCTCAAGGCCCCCTCAGCCCACCTGCTTCGGCCGGGCTGCCCACGCGCAGGTTCCCAACGGTCGTGCGGGCGGCGCGAACAGGGGGGCGGGGACCTGGGGGGGGCGAGATGCCCCCCCACTGTCCAACAAGTCCTCACTCCAGGCGCGCCTCGAAGCGGCAGTGGTCGGCGCCCGTCGCGGCGCAGTGCGTCTCGGTCACGCGGGCCGGGCGGCCCAGCGTCAGCGTCGCCAGCGACTCCAGCACGCCGCGCGTGAGGTGGCAGACCGGTACCGCCGAGGCGCCGTAGGCCGCGGCGAACGGCGAGTGCCGCACGGTCACCACCATCCCGTCGGCGGCGAAGCGCTCGAGCGTGAACTGTCCCCAGCCGATGGCGCCCCCCATCTCGACGAGCGCGCGCGCCCGCTCCTCGCCGCTGCCCACCAGCGAGGCGGTGGCGCGGGCCCCGCCGGCCCGCCCTCCGGTCGCCAGGCAGTCGGCGGCCCGCCGGCCCATCTGGATCTCGACGGCCTTCTGCAGCGCCACCAGGGTCTCCGGACGGATCAGGAGATAGCGGGCCCCGCCGATGGACAGCGCGCCGGCGCCGTCGTCCTCGAGAGGAAGCGTCATCGGATGGCTCGCGACCAGGCGTGGGACTCCCAGCCCTCGTGGAGGAGCGCGCGCACCTCGCGCAGCGTGAAGTCGCCGAGACCGAGGTGGTCGAGCGCCCGGCCGCCGGTGAGGTCACGCCCCAGCAGCGCGCCGAAGACGCCGAGCAGCCCGGAGACGACCGGCGTGGGCACCCCGGCGGTGCGGCCGGCCGACTCGAACAGAGTCAGGCCGAGCGCCACGTCCTCGCTCACGTAGCGGTGCTCGTACGTCAGCACCTCGCTCCAGAGCCCGCTGGCCACCAGCTTGGCCTTGGCCCCGGCGCCGTAGAGGCCCTCGGCCGCCCGCGCCTCGTCGTAGTAGGTCGCCAGCTCGTAGTGCGGCGCCGGATAGCCCAGCGCACGCCGCGAGGCGACGCGCTCGGCGTCGACGGCGTCGATGAGCCGGCGCGCGCTGGGCGTCGTCCCGCCCGCGTGGATGTCGAACGGCCCGCCGTCGATCGACGCCGCGTTCACCAGCACGAGCGGCGGATGGATGACGACGCCGGCGTTGGTCAGGGCCGCGTCGAGGGCGTCGACGCAGGGTCGCGTGGCCGGGAACAGCGCGGTGATGCGCTCGAGCGCGACCGTCGACCGCGAGGCCGGGAACACGCCGACCGGCAGGTTGGTCGCGCGCACGGGCGCCGCGACGGTCGTGGGGCCCGTCCGCCGCGTGAGATAGGGCAAGGTACCGGTCTCGGCGAACGCCAGCGGCAGCGTGGCGCCCGCGCGTGCCAGCCCGCGCGCCAGCACGAAGCTGCCGAGCGTGCCCGGCGTGAGCAGGACGATCTCGCGTCCCGTCAGGCGGCCGGCGAGCTGCGTGGCCAGCTCGTCGTGGCTCGTCGCCGGCAGCGGCACCACGACAACCTCGGCGCCCTCGAGCGCCTCCTTCAGATCCGCAGTGGCACGGTCGAGCCGGGCCTCACCTTGCCGGCCCTCGGCCACCAGCGTGATCGTGCCCTTGCCGCGCACCGGCGCGAGATTCTTCTCCGAGCGACACCACCACCGCACGCGATGTCCCGCGAGGGAAAGGTCGGCCGCCGTCGCGAAACCGCCGTTGCTGCCGCCGAGGATGGCTACCTTCATCCCACCACTCCCTCGCGGCGGAGCGCCGCGAGGCGCTCGGCCGGGTATTTGAGCAATCCGGTCAGCAGCGCGTCGGTGTGCTCGCCGAGCCTTGGTGCCGCCGTCACGGGCAGCTCCGTCGCGCCGTCGACCTTGATCGGTGTGCCCAGCGTCGGCAGGGTGCCGTGCTGGGGGTGCTCGACGTCGACCACCATGCGGCGATGGCGCACCTGCGGATCCGACAGGACGCGGTCCACCGTCAGGATCGGGGCGGCCGGCACGCCGGCCGCGTGCAGGCGCGCCAGCCAGTCCTCGGTCGTGCGCTCGCGAAGCACCGTCTCCACCAGCGGCATCAACACGTCGCGATGGGCCAGCCGCTGGCGGTTCGACGCGAACCGCGGATCGGCCTCCCACTGGGCGCGCTCGAGCGCGCGGCAGAAGCCGGCCCAGAACTTCTCGGCGAAGACGGCGACGATGAGATGGCCGTCGCGCGTGGCCAGCGCCTGGTACGGCACGACCGAGGCGTGACCCGACCCCATCCGGCCCGGCACCCGGCCGTCGGCCCAGAAGTACTGCGCGATGTACGTCAGCAGCGAGACCTGGCAGTCGAGCAGCGAGAGATCCACGTGCGCGCCCTGTCCCGTGCGCGAGCGGCGGAACAGCGCGCCGGCCACCGCGAACGCACCGAACATCCCCCCGGCCAGGTCGCCCATCGGCAACCCCATGCGCACCGGGCGCCCGCCCTCCTCGCCGGTGAGCGACATCGCGCCGCCCATCGCCTGCAGCGCCAGGTCGAACGCCGGCCAGTCGCGATAGGGGCCGTCCTGGCCGTAGGCGGAGATCGAGCACACGATCAAGCTCGGGTTGACACCGGCCAGCGTCGCGTAGGCCAGCCCCAGCCGCTCCAGCACGCCGGGGCGAAAGTTCTCCCACACCACGTCGGCCTGGGCGGCGAGGTCGAGGAAGACGTCGCGGCCGGCCGCCGTCGTGAGATCGAGGGCGACCGACTTCTTGTTGCGGTTGATCGACAGGAAGTACGCGCTCTCGCCCTCGGGCAGGAACGGCGGCCCCATCACGCGCATCGGGTCGCCGCCGTCGGGCTCCTCGATCTTGATCACCTCGGCGCCCATGTCGGCCAGCAGCATCGAGCCGTAGGGCCCGGCCAGCATCCGGGACAGGTCGAGCACCCGCACGCCCTCGAAGAGGCTCACGCCCGCGCCCGTCGCTTCGCGAGCCCGGCGTGGACCGCGGCCGGCGTGATCGGCAGCTCGGTGAAGCGCACGCCGATCGCATCCTTCACCGCGTTGGCCACGGCCGCCGAGACCGGGATGACGCCGGACTCGCCGAGGCCCTTGGCGCCGAACGGGCCCTCGGATTCGGCCGACTCGATCAGGCGCACGATCAGCTCCGGCATGTCGTCGGCCTTGAGGACCGCGTAGTCCATGAACGACGCGGTGAGGATCTGGCCGTCCTGCACGACCAGGTGCTCGCTCAGCGCGTAGCCGAGCCCCATGTGGATGCCGCCGTGGATCTGCCCCTCGGCGGCCAGCGGGTTGAGCGCGCGGCCCACGTCGTGGGCGGAGACGATGCGCCGCACGCGGACGGCGCCGGTCGCCTCCTCCACGTCCAGCACGACGGCCTGAGCCGCGAAGCCGTACGTCGCCGAGACGTTGCCGCGCAGGTCCTTGTCGAGCATCTCCGTGGGCGGATCGTAGAACGCCTCGGCCACCAGCGTGCGGCCGTGCTCGCGCAGGTGGCCGGCCCGGGCGGCACGGTCGTAGGCGATGCGCCGGCCCGGCTCGCCGTCCACGAAGATCCAGCCGTCCCGGCTGCCCAGCCGCTCGGCCGGCGCCTCCAGCTCGACGGCGGCCATGGCCAGCAGCTGGGTGCGCAGCTTCTCGGCGGCCAGGCGGGCGGCGTTGCCGGCGATGAACGTGGTCCGGCTGGCGTGGGCGCCGACGTCCCACGGCTTGATCGTGGTGTCGGAGTTGACGACGTCCACGCGCTCGAGCGGCACGCCGAGCGTCTCGGCCACGATCATGGCCAGCACGGTCTCCGAGCCCTGGCCGATCTCGGTGGCGCCGGTGACGAGCGAGACGCGACCGAAGTCGTCGAGCTTCACGATAGCGCCGCAGCCGTCCGAGCGGTAGATGCGGGCCCCGCCGCCCACGTGAAACATGCCGGCGTAGCCGACACCCCGCGTCCAGCCGGGAGCCGGCGGGGCCACGCCGACGGCGGCATCGTCCAGCGCGTCCAGGCAGGCGTCCATGGCGCAGGAGGTGATGACGAAGCCCTGCGGGTTGGCGTCGCCGGTGCGGGTGGCGTTGCGCCGGCGGATCTCCAGCGGCTCGAGGCCCAGGCGCTCGGCCAGGTCGTCCATCTGGCTTTCGACCGCGAAGGTGGATTCGAGGTTGCCGTACCCGCGCATCGAGCCCGAGTACGGGTTGTTGGTGTAGGCGATCGTCGTGTCGAAGCGCACGGCCGGGCAGCGGTAGAGCCCGGCCACGGTGGAGAGCATCACGTAGGGCGTCGTCGAGCCCCACGACACGTAGGCGCCATTGTCGATGACGACGTGGCAGTCGCGGGCCAGCAGCCGGCCCTCGGCGTCGGCGGCCGTGCGCAGCCGGATGGTGCACGGCTCCCGCGTGGGACAGGCGATGAACTCCTCCACGCGCTCGAACTCGATCTTCACCGGGCGCCGGGCCCGCCGGGCCAGCAGGGCGGCGATGATGTCGATCGGGTAGAGATCGAGGCCCCGCCCGAAATTGCCGCCCACGGGCGGCTGCAGCACGCGGACGCGGTCACCGCCGATGCCCAGCGCCTGGGCGAGGTCCCTCTGGTAGAGGAACGGCACCTGGGTCGTCGACCACATCGTCAACCGGTCCTCGAGGTCCCAGTCGGCGATCGCCACCATGGTGCCCAGGCACGCCGGCGTGACGAAATTCAGCCGGTACTCGCCCTCGACGACGGCCGCGGCCCCAGCGAACGCGCCCTCGACGTCGCCGTGGCTGAACTGGTAGCGCAGATCGGTGTGGTTGGTCGGGCGCCCCTCGTGCACCAGCGGCGCCCCCGGCTGCACCGCCGCCCACGGATCGAACACCGCCGGCAGCTCCGCGTACTCGACCTCGATCAGGTCGAGCGCCGCCTCGGCGAGGGCCGCGCTCTCCGCCGCCACCGCGGCGACCTCGTCGCGCACGCAGCGCACCCTGTCCGTCTTGAGCGCGACCTGGTCCTTGGCGAAGCCGAACGGATGCTGCTCGACCTCGACACCGGTAAGTACCGCCAGCACGCCGGGCAGCGCCGCCGCCCGCGACGTGTCGATCCGCACGATGCGCGCGTGCGGGTGACGCGCCCGGAGGATCTTGCCGTGGGCCAGGCGCGGCAGCGCCAGGTCGTGCAGGTAGCGCGTGCGGCCGGTGACCTTGTCGGCCCCGTCGCGCTTGGGCACGTCCGTGCCGATGACGGACAGCGTGGTCACGTGGCCCGGCGCTCCCTCACGCCAGCGAGCCCACCTTCAGGCGCTCGTAGAGCATGCTGATCCACTCGGCCTGGGCGGCGTCACGCCAGAGCTGGAAGAACGGCGAGGCCTGCAGCTCGGCAAACTCGCGGGCGGCGCGCTCGCGAGTCTGCTCGGCCGTCTCGCCGGGCCTGGGCGCCGTCTGGGCGGCGCGGATCCGGTCCTTGCGGTAGACGAGCGGGAACTCGATGTAGCGATACAGCTCCTGCATGTCGCGCGTGAAGAAGACGATCACCGGGATGGACTGGAACGTCTGCCCGCCCCGGCGGTTCAGGTACTGGCCCATCAGGTCGGCGGTCGGCGACTCGCGGGGATCCGGCTCCGGCGCGCTGCTGAAGCGCTGGCCGTCGCGCGGGAAGATGCGCAGCGCGAGGCCGACGGTGTCGGCCACCTTGGCGAGCAGCGGGATGTCGCGGCGACAGTCCGACGACCATTCCTCGGAGATCGCCAGCACCGTGGCCGGGCCGCCGGGCTGGGACACGAGCCACTTCCAGGCCGCCTGCTGGGTGTCGGACAGTCGGGCGGCGGCATACACCTCCCGCAGGAGCCCGCTCCAGTCCTTTCGCGCGCCGCCCATCGAGGCCTCGCGCGTGAGGCTCTCGGGCGTGGCGGTGTACGCCACGTACTGCTCGAACGTCATGCCCTGGCCAAACCGCTCGGCACTCACCATCTCACCGGCTCCTTGTGCTCGCCGAACACGCGCTTCATGGCCTGGCAGATCTCCCCCAGCGTGGCGTAGGCCTGCACCGCCTCGAGGATCGGCGGCATGAGATTGGCCGTGCCGCGGGCCTCGTCGGCCAGACGTCCCAGCGCCGCCTGCACGGCCGCGCCGTCCCGCTCGCGCCGTACGCGAGCCAGCTTGACGAGCTGGGTCTCGGACACCCGGGGATCGAACGCGTACAGCTCCACGTCCTGGTCGGCTTCCGCCGCCCGCTCGCCCACGTGACAGTTCACGGCGACCTTGGGGATCTCGCCCGAGACGATCGCCTGCTCGAAGCGGTAGGCCTGGCGCGCGACCTCGGCCTGGATGGCGCCGGACTTGACGCCCTCGACGATGCCGCCCATGCGCTCGACCGCGGCCAGCTCCTCGACGATCTTCGCCTCCATCTCGTTGGTCAGCGCCTCGACGTAGTACGAGCCGGCCAGCGGGTCCACGGTGTCGGCCGCCCCCGATTCCTCGGCGCAGATCTGCATGGTCCGCAGCGCGATGAGCTGGGCCTTGGCCGACGGGATCGTGTACGCCTCGTCGTAGGTGGGCAGCGCCATCGTCTGGGCGCCGCTGAGCGCGCCGGCCAGGGCGATGTAGGCGCCGCGCACGATGTTGTTCTCCGGCTCCTGCATGGTGAAGGCGGAGCCGCCGCCGCCGATGAGCGTGCGGAACATCCACGACTTCGGGTTCTGGGCGCCGAAGCGCTCGCGCAGCATCCGGGCGTAGAGCCGCCGGCCGGCGCGGAACTTGGCGACCTCCTCGAAGATCTTGCCCCACGCGGTGAAGTTGAACGAGATGCGCGGCGCGAACTCGTCCACGGTCATCCCGCGGGCCAGCATCATCTCGACGTAGGCGGCGGCGATGGCCAGGCCGTAGGCCATCTCCTGGGCCGTCGTGCAGCCGGCCTCGCGGATGTGGTAGCCGCACACCGAGACCGGGTTGGAGCGCGGGAAGTGCCGCGCCGAGAACTCGATGAGGTCGCCGACCAGCCGCAGCGAGGGGTCGACCGGGTAGATCCAGGTGCCGCGGGCGACGAACTCCTTGAGGATGTCGTTCTGCGGTGTCGTCACGACGCGGTCGGCGGCGGCGCCCTGCTGCTCGGCGACGGCGTAGTACATCGCGGTGATCGGCGCCGCCATGCCGTTGATGGTGAGCGAGACGCTCACGCGGTCGAGCGGGATGCCGTCGAACGCAAGCTCCATATCGGCCAGCGTGTCGATCGCCATGCCGACGCGGCCCACCTCGCCCTCGGCCTTGGGATCATCAGAGTCGAGGCCCAGCTGGGTCGGCAGGTCGAAGGCGACGTTGAGCGCATCCTGCCCGTGGGCCATCAGGTATTTGAACCGGCCGTTGGTTTCTTCGGGAGTGCCGAAGCCGACGTACTGCCGCATCGTCCACAGGCGATCGCGGTACATGTGCTTGTGGATGCCGCGGGTGTACGGATACTCGCCCGGCTGCCCGACGTCGCGGGCGACGTCACGCCCGGCCAGATCCTCGGGTCCGTAGACCGGCTTGACCGAAATGCCCGCGTGCAGCGTCACGTCCCTCATGCCGTCCTCCTGCTCGGTGGGTCGTCGTGCCTCACCGCGACTCCTTGAACGCCGCGACGATCTGCGGCAGCGGCGTGCCCATCGGGAACACGCGGTTCACGCCCATGGCCAGCAGCGCCGGCACGTCGCGCGGCGGGATGGTGCCGCCGACGACCACGCGGATCTCGTCGGCGCCCTGGGCGCGCAGGCCGTCGATCACCCGGCGCGACAGCAGCAGGTGCGCGCCCGAGAGGATCGACAGCCCCACGACGTCCACGTCCTCCTGGACCGCCTCGGCCACGATCTCCTCCGGCGTGCGCTTGAGGCCGGAGTACACGACCTCCACCCCGGCGTCGCGCAGCGCGTGGGCGACCACCTTGGCGCCGCGGTCGTGGCCGTCGAGCCCGGGCTTGGCGACGAGGACTTTCACAGAATCCTCACCGGGGAATCTCCAGCGTGACGAGCCGGGCCTGCACGCGCGCGCCGGCCACGGTCAGGCGGGCCAGCGAGATCGGCAGCTTGAACCGCCGCGGGCCGGCGCTGCCCGGGTTCAGGTAGAGCACGCCGTCGCGCTCGTCCATCCGAGGCTGGTGGCTGTGGCCGGCGATCACCGCCGCGAAGCCGGCGGCCCGCGGATCGAGGTCGAGCTCGTGCAGATCGTGCAGGAGGTAGAGCGACACGCCGCCGATCTCGACCACCTCGGTCTCCGGGATGTCCGCCGCCCAGGCGTCGCGGTCGTTGTTGCCGCGCACGGCGACGACCGGCGCCACGCGCCCGAGCTGGGTGAGGACGTCGGGCGAGCCGATGTCGCCGGCGTGCACGATGCGCTCGACGCCGGCCAGCGCGGCCACGGCCTCGGGCCGCAGCAGCCCGTGCGTGTCCGAGATCACGCCGACGGTGTGAACGCGGGGAGCCATCGCGGGTTGCCCTGGGGATCGGGATCGACGGCCAGCGGTGTGAGCCGCACGCGCTGGCCGATGGTCACGCGCGCGGGGTCGGCGTCGAGCAGGATCGAGAAGATGCGGTGCTCGCCCAGCTTCACGATGATGAAGACGCGGGGGCCGGTGAAGCCGGCCGGCAACCCCGTCTCCTGCACGGTGAAGGCGTGGACGACCCCCTCGGCGGGCAGATCCGCCCAGGCGAACTCGTCGCTGCCGCACTCGGCGCAGAAGCCGCGGGGCGGCCAGGCGGTGCGGCGGCAGCGCGCGCAGCGCGTCGTGCTCAGCCGTCCCTGCCCCAGGCGCGTGTAGAACTCGTGCAGCTTGGTGAAGTCGGCCGCCTCCAGCGGGAACGGATCGGTGGCGCGGACGTAGCTCACGCGATCACCGGCCACACGCTGTCGATGGGCACGCCGGCCCGGCGCACGTGCTCGCGGCTCAGCCGTTCCACCCGCTCGTACAGCGCGCGCTCGTCCACCGTGGTCAGCCGGCCCTCGTCGAGCACCACGCGGCCGTCGATCAACACGGTGCGCACGCTCGCCCCGCTGGCCGCGTAGACCAGGTTGTTCACCGGGTTCAGCAGCGGCCGCCACTCCGGCGTGTCGAGATCGTAGAGCACCAGGTCCGCGCGCTTGCCCGGCTCGATGGAGCCGACCTGGCGATCGAGCAGGAGCGCCTCGGCGCCGCGGATGGTCCCCATCTCCAGCACGCGCTCGGCCGGCAGCACGCCGACGTCGTTGCGCGCGTCCTTGTAGACGGTCGCCGCCAGGTACATGAGCCGGAGCATGTCGAAGTGGTTGGAGCCGTTGCCGCTGTCGCCACCGAGCGAGACGCACACGCCGGCGGCGGCCATCTCGGGGAACCGGCCGTGGGCGGCCAGCCCCTTGGTGTGCTTGAGCCCGGCCGTCGGGCAGTGCGCGATCTTCACGCCGCGGCGGGCCAGCAACGCAATGCCGGCGTCGTCGACGTAGACCATGTGGGCGAGCTTGGTCCGGGCGTCGAGCACCCCGAGCGCGTCGAGGCGCGCGAGCGGGATGGTGTCGCGGCTCGGTCGTGAGGGATGGAGCGCGCTCTGCATCATCCCCCAGCCGACGCCATGACGCACGGCCAGCGCGTGGGCCCCCTGGATCAACGCCTCCGAGCCGGTGCCGAAGCCGAGCAGCAGCGGCCAGGCGCCGATGCGGCCGTCGGCGCGGCCGTTGATTTTTCCGAGCACGTCGTCCGTGAACGCCAGCGCCTCGTCGGTCGTCTGCTTCATGCGGCCGCTCTGGCCGTCCAGGTCCCAGGTCCAGCGGCCGAGGATCGCGCGCATCCCGACCTGCTCGACGGCGTCGGCGACGGCGGCCACGTCGAACAGCGTGCCGGCCTCACAGAACGTCGTGGTGCCGGTGCGGATCATCTCCACGCAGGCCAGCAGCGCCGCCGCCGCCTCCTCCTCCGGCGTCACCGTGGAGTAGAGCGGCAGCAGCCAGTCGGGCAGGTAGCGCGGCACCGGGACGTCGTCGAGCATCAGGCCGCGGCTCAGGTGCTCGGTGAGGTGCACGTGGGTGTCGACGAAGCCGGGCGCGACGACGCGCCGGCGGCCGTCGATCACGCGGTCGGGGGTCCGCGGTGGGCGGACCGACGCGGCCGGTCCCACCTGGACGACGTCGCGACCGTCCACCAGCACCGAGCCGTCGGCCAGGATCCGGCGCCCGCCATCGAGCGTCAGGACCGTCGCGTGCTCGATCAGGATCACGCCCGCTCCGTCCTGAGACGCCGCAGGAGCGCGCGCAGCTTGTCGGTCTCGAACGCCTCGCGCCGCTCGCCGGCGTAGTCGAAGAACCCGCGGCCGGTCTTCGGCCCCAGCTCGTTGCGGGCCACCTTCTCCTCGACCATCCGGGCCGGCTTGAATCGCTCGTCGCCGAGCGCCTCGGTCAAGTAGCGGCTGGCCCGGTAGAGGATGTCCACGCCGCCCCAGTCGATGAACTCGAAGATGCCGATGGAGGCGTAGCGGAATCCCATGCCCGCCTTGAACGCGCGGTCGACGTCCTCGGGCGTGGCCACGCCCTCCTCGACCAGCCGCACCGCCTCGTTCATCAGCAACACCTGCAGCCGCGGGCCGATGAAGCCGGGCGAGTCGCCGCAGCGCACCGGCGTCTTGCCGACGCTCTCCAGCAGCGCCAGCGTGCGCTCGACGGTCTGCGGGGCCGTGCGGGGACCGGGCACCACGTCGACCAGCGGGATGATGTGCGCCGGGTTCAGCCAGTGGGCGACCAGGAAGCGCTCGGGGCGCTCCACGGCGTCGCAGACGTGCGAGGGCGAGATGGTCGACGATCCCGACGCGACGATGGCCTCCGCATCGACGAAGCCGTTCAAGCGGGCCAGCGCGGCCTGCTTGAGCGCGACCGACTCCGGCAGCGCCTCCTGCACGAAGCCGCAGTCCTTCAGGGCGTCGAGCCCGACCCGCTCCTCGATGCGTCCGAGCACGGCCCCGGACTCCGCCTCGGTGATCACCTGCTCTTCGACCATGAGGCCGACGTCGCGGACGATCTCGCGGCGGGCGTCGGCCAGCGCGCGCTGGGCCTCGGCGGGCGGGCGGCCCTCCTTGACGTCGACGAGGCGCACGCGACAGCCCCCCAGCGCGAACGCCAGCGCGATCTGGCGGCCGATCCGCCCGGGGCCGAGGACGGCAATCGTCGGCCGTTCGCTCACGCCGGATCCTTGCCGTAGATCATCACGACGTGCTCGCCCATGCCGCTGTTGTTGTGGGTGAGGCCGATGGCGGCGTCGGGCACCTGGCGGGCGCCGGCCTCGTCGCGGAGCTGGACGAAGACCTCGGCGGCCTGGGCCACGCCGGTGGCGCCGAGGGGATGGCCGCAGCCGATGAGACCGCCGCGCGGATTGACGACGACGTCGCCGCCGTAGTCGCTGCGGCCGGCGGCCACGAACGGCCCGGCCTCGCCCTTGGCACAGAAGCCCAGCTCCTCGTAGGCGATCAGCTCGGCGATCGCGAAGCAGTCGTGGACCTCGGCGAGATCGACGTCCCCCGGCCCGACACCCGCCATGCGATAGGCCGCCGCGCTCGCACGCTGCAGCGCCGGCCAGTGGGCGTAGTCCTCGTGCAGCGAGGTGAGCTGGAAGCCGTCGAGCGCCTGGCCGGTGCCGCGGATCCACACCGGCTTGTCGGTGAGGTCGCGCGCCCGCTCCTCGCTCGCCAGCACGACGGCGGCGGCGCCGTCGGTGATCGGCGAGCACATGAACAGGCGCAGCGGGCTCGAGATCATCCGCGAGCCGAGCACCTGATCCAGCGTGGCGCCCTTGTTGAAGTGCGCGTTGGGATTCTTGCTGGCGTGGGTGTGGTTCTTCACGCCCACGCGGGCGAGTTGCTCCTCGGTGGTGCCGTACGCGGCCATGTGCCGCTGGGCGGCCAGCGCGAAGCAAGGCGGCGCGGTGAGGCCGAACGCCGCCTCCCACTCCCGGTCGACGCCGGTGCCCATGTTGAGGATCGCCTCGTCGCCGCTGGGCTGGTTGAGCTTCTCCACGCCCAGCACCATGACGAGGTCGGCGAGGCCCGCGGCGATGAACGCGTAGGCGTAGCGGATGCCGACGGTGCCGGAGGCGCACATGTGCTCGGTGCGCGCGCTCAGCGCGCTGGGCTTGATCCCCAGCGCCTCGGCGGCCAGCGAGGAGATATGGCTCTGGAACGCCGTGCGCTCGGGCATGACCGAGCCGACCACCAGGCCCTCGAGATCCCGCGGCTTGACGGCCGGGATCGAGTCGAAACAGGCCTTGCCCGCCTCCCAGATGAGGTCACGATACGACGCCTTGCGGACGCCGAACTTCGTGACCCCCGCTCCGACCAGAGCGACCTTCCTCATGGCGCCCATCATGCCTCCTTCGTCAGGAAGTCCGCCGCCTCGGCCAGCGTGCGGAACTGGTGATCCGGACCGCGCTCGTCGAGCGGCCGCTCCCCCTTGCGGTTGATCCAGGCCGAGGCGATGCCGAGCGCGCGGGCCGGCTGCACGTCGTGGAAGTAGCTCTGGGCGACGTGCAGCCACCGGGCCGCGCCGATCCGCTCGCGCGCCGCCGCGAAGTGGCCGGGCGCCGGCTTGTAGGAGCCGACCTGCTGCGCGGTGACGACGAAGTCGAAGGCGACGTCGAGATGCCGGCGCGTGCCGGCCAGGAGGTCGTCGTCGACGTTGGACAGGATCGCCAGGCGGTGGCCGGCGTCCCTCAGGCGACGGAGGGCGCCGTTGGTGTCGGGGAACGGCGGCCACGTCGGCAGGCTGTCCGGCAGGAACGCCTCGCGGCCCGGGGCCAGCGGCCAGCCCAGGCGCTCGGCGACCGCGCGCGCGGTCAGCGCGAGGACCTCGCGATAGCGGCGATAGCGCTCGGCCTGCACGCGCGGCTCGATCTCGTGATACGCGCGCAGCGCGGCCGCCCGATCGAGCGTCACGCCGTCGGCGCCGGCCGCCCGCTCCAGCGCCTCGACGATGCCACGCTCCCAGTCGACGAGCGTGCCGTAGCAGTCGAAGGTCAGGACGTCGTAGCGCCTCATGCGAACGCCGTCCCGCGGTCCCAGTCCAGCTCACGGCCGATGACCAGGCGGAGGATCTCCGAGGTGCCGCCGCCGGGCAGCAGGAAGCGCGCGTCGCGGAAGTACCGCTGGACCGGATACTCCATGGCCAGGCCGTAGGAGGCGAAGACGCGCGCGGCCTCGTCGGTGATGCGCACCGCGGCCTCCGAGGCGAACAGCTTGGCCATGGCCGCCTCCCGCCCGATCGGCCGGCCGGCATCCAGCCGGCCCGCGGCCTGGTAGGTCACGAGCGCGGCGGCCTGCAGCGAGGTCAGCATGTCGGCGAGCTTGAACGAGATCGCCTGGTGCTCGCCGATCGGCTTGCCGAAGGCCACCCGCTCGCGGGCGTAGGCCAGGGCCGCGCCGTAGGCGGCGCGGGCCAGCCCTACCGAGAGCGCCGCCGTCATGATGCGGATCTCGGCCAGGATGCCCCCGATCTTGTCGACGCCACCGGTCTCGCCGCCGAGCAGGTGCTCGTCGGGCACCTCGACGTCCTCCAGCAAGATCTCGCCGGTCACCGAGGCGCGCACCGCCATCTTGTCGATCGACTTCCCGAGC
Source organism: Methylomirabilia bacterium (assembly GCA_041499965.1). Taxonomy (GTDB): domain Bacteria; phylum Methylomirabilota; class Methylomirabilia; order Rokubacteriales; family CSP1-6; genus AR5. The sequence continues at coordinate 6,427 of JBGQLG010000086.1, read as the reverse complement.
GTGATCCCCCGCATCGTCGCGCGGTCGAGCAGGAACAGCGCGATGTTCTTCAGGCCGCGCTCGCCCGACGTCTTCGCCGCCACCGTCAGCATGTCGGCCACCGGCGCGCTGGTGACCCACGTCTTGGTCCCCCGCAGCACCCAGCGGTCACCGCGCCGCTCGGCTCGCGTCGTGATGCTGGCGACATCGGAGCCGGCGTTGGGCTCGGTGAGCGCGAACGTCGCGATCAGATCGCCGCGCAGCGCCGGCGTCAGGTAGCGCGCGCGCAGCGCCTCCGAGCCGTACTTGTAGACGAAGTAGGTGCCCATGAGCGATTGCATGGCCGCCGCGGCGGCGACCGACAGCGAGCCGCGCGCCAGCTCCTCGGCGAGCAGGCAGTACGTCGTCATGTCGGCGTCGGCGCCGCCGTACCGTTCGGGATAGCGCAGCCCCAGCCACCCCTGGACCCCGATGCGCTTGAACAGCTCGCGCGGGAACTCACCGCGCTCGTCGATCGCCTCCGCCTGCGGCACGACCTCGGCGTCGACGAAGCGGGCCACGGTGCGACGGAAGTTTTCTTGCTCGGGGGTGAACGAGATCACGCGGGGTGTGATTGTTGGAGCGGGTGCCGCCCGCTCGGGTACAGGCGTGGGTGGCCTGGCCTAGGCACGGCGTGGCATTGTTGTAGCGGGTGCCGCCCGCTCGGGTACAGGCGTGGGTGGCCTGGTCTAGGCACGGCGTGGCTCCGTATGTCTTGCGGATCTATGTGTGTTGGGCCGTTCAGCTCGTAGCTGCTGCGTGGCCGACTCGTCCACGTGGAGGTCGAAGCCGGTGCCGGTGATCACGACGCCGTATTGCTCGCGGGCGGCGTCGAGCGAAACGTACTCGTCGAGGACGTCTTCCAGTACCTGAGCGGGATCGCGCTCCAGCGGGTCGCCGTAGCCGCCGGCGCCGGATTGCTGGAAGGAGATCACGTCGCCGTAGGCGAACTCGCGCGACTGCTTGCCGTTCACGACCTGCTCGTCGGGGCCCGGATTGACGACGGTGCGGGCCAGGCGGCCGGCCTGGCCGCCGAACAGCCCGTAGGGCGCGAAGCGCTGGCGCTCCGAGAGATTGGTCAGCTTGCCCTCGTCGGCCAGGAAGCGCATGTCGCGGCGGACGCCGCAGCCGCCCCGGAACGTCCCGGCGCCGGCGGAGTCCGGGATGAAGCCGAAGCGCTCCACGACGATGGGCTGGGCGGCCTCCTGGGCCTCCACGGGGATGTTCGAGGCGTTGAACGCCCACGACATGCCCTCGCAGCCGTCCTTCGTGGCGCGGGCGCCGGTGCCCGAGAGCACCAGCTCGTAGGCGACGAAGCGGCGCTGGCGGGCCCGGTCCCAGCCGCCGAAGGTGGGGTTGGCGAAGTGCGAGGCGGCGGCGGCGACGCGCGTGGGCAGCGCCGGCGCCAGCGCACCCAGCACCGCCTCGAATGTGCGATAGCAGATGATCGCGCGCGGGCCGCCGCCGGCCGGCGGGCGTGGATTCAGGAAGCAACCCTCCGGCGCCGTCACCGTCACCGGCCGCAGCGCGCCCTCGTTCATGGGGCCGTGCGGATCGGTCAGGCACTTCACCGCCGCGTAGGAGTACGAGCGCGTGTAGTTGATGTAGGAGTTCATGCCCGACGGCGTCTGCGGGCTCGAGCCCGCGTAGTCGATCGTGATGCCGTCGCCGGCGACCGTGACCGTCACCGCCACCCGCAGCGGATCGGTGCCGGGCCCGTAGTCGTCGAGGAAGTCCTCGAAGGCGTAGACGCCGTCGGGGATCTCGCGGATGGCCGCGCGCAGGCTGGCCTCGCTGCGCGCGATGATCTCGTCCATGGCGGCGGCGAGCCCGTCGTGGCCGTAGCGCTCGGCCAGCTCGATCAGCCGGAGCTCGCCGACGCGCAGGGCGCTGCGCTGGGCGCGCAGGTCGCCCAGCACCTTGTCGGGCGTGCGCGTGTTGGCGGCGATGATCCCGACCACGCCCTCCTGCTCGGCGTACGCCTTCCAGACCTTCGTCGGCGGGATCCGCAGGCCTTCCTGGAAGTAGTCGAAGATCCCCTCGACGCCCTGGCTGCCCGGCCGCGAGCCGCCAACGTCGGTGTGGTGCACGATGTTGACGGTGAAGCCGATCAGCCGGCCGTCGTGAAAGGCCGGCTGGGTGACGAAGAAGTCCGGGAAGTGGCCGGAGCCGAGCAGCGGATCGTTCAGGAGGATCGCGTCGCCCGGCCGCAGCGTCTCGACCGGATGCGCGACCAGCGCGTTACGCACGGCGGCCGACATCGCGCCCATGTGGCCCGGCGAGTACGGCCCCTGCGCGACCATCCGGCCGTGGGCGTCGAACACCGCGACCGAGAAGTCCTGGCCCTCGCGCGCCTGCTCGGAGTAGGCGGTCTTGTGCACGGTGGTGCCGACCTCCACCGCGATCGATTGCAGCGCCCCCCAGATCACGCCCAGCGTGATCGGGTCGACGGCCGCCGTCACGGGATCACTTCCTCCGCCCGCGCCACCAGCGACTGCGGAAGGGTCAGCCCGAGCGTCCGCGCGGTCTTGAGACTGACGAACAGCTCGAACTTGGTCGGCTGCTCGATCGGCAGCTCGGCCGGCCGGATGCCTCTGAGGATCTTGTCGACGAAGACCGGCGCCCGCCGGAATAGGTCGACGAAGCTCGGACCGTAAGCCATGAGCCCGCCCAGATCGACGAACTCCCGCGTGGTGTAGAGGGCCGGCAGCCGGTAGCGAGCCGCAAGGTCCACCACCTGCCGGCGATGCAGGTTGGTGAGGCCGTCGCTGGGCACGATCAGTCCATCGACTCCCTCCCGCTTGGCCCGCGCGAAGAACGGCTGGAAGTCTTCCGGGCCCTTCACGAACGTGGCCGGCTGCAGCTTGATGTTGAACGCCCGGGCGGCACTACGGATGTTCTGCTGCACGGTCAGATCCTGCGCGCGGCTGCCGAAGAGGGCGATCCGGGTGATCGAGGGGGCCGCCTCACGCAGGAGCTCGACGTATTTCTCGCCGACCCCGGCCGTGCTGAAGGTCGATCCGGTGATGTTGCCGCCGGGCCGTCCGAGACTGGCCACGAGCCCGGTGGCCACGAGATCGTGGGCCACGATCGTGACGATGGGGATGGTCGTCGTCGCGCGGTGGGCCGCCTCCACCTCCCGTGGCCCCGTCACCACGATGACGTCGACCTTCTGCTGCACCAGCCCGGTGGCGAGCTCGGTCAGGCGCTCGGCCTTGCCGCCGGCGAAGCGCCGCTCGACCGCGATGGTCTGGCCCTCGACGTAGCCGTGTTGCCGCAACCCGTCGAAAAACGCGACCCACTGCGGCGGCAGCGGCCGGGCGGGATCGGTGCCGATCGACAGGAGCCCGATGCGCGGCATCTTCGCCGGGGTCTGGCCCTGCGCCGGCGACGAGGGCCACGACAGCAGGACCAGCAGCATCGCCCACGCCAGCCGACGGATCATCGCTCGCTCACCTCGACGATCAGGTTCGCGTACTCGTCCACGGTGGCGATCGTGCCGGGGGGCAGCACCGACGTCGATTCGCGCTCCTCGACGATGGCGGGGCCGGCGAGCTGCAGGCCGGCGGCGAGGTGATAGCGGTCGTAGATCGGGCAGTCGACCCAGCCGCCGATCTCCGGGAAGTAGGCGCGGCGCCGGCTCTTGAGCGGGCTCGTCTCGGAGGTGGTCGCGGCCTTGGCCAGCGCCACGCGGGGCGCGCCGCCGATGGCCGAGAGCTTCCACGTCACGACCTCGACCGGCTCGGCCGGCTGGGCATAGCCGTAGCGTGCGGCGTAGATCTCGTCGAACGAGGCCCGCACGCGGCCGAGCGCGGCGGCGTCGAGCGGCCCGGTCGGAACCGGCACGGTCAGCTCGTAGCCCTGGCCGACGTAGCGGGCGTCGACCGAGCGCACGACGTGCACGGCCCCGCCGCGGGCCGAGTCGCGCACGACCTCCATCGCCTGCGCCGCCATCTCGTCGTACATCGTGCTCAGCGACCCGGGCGGGAGCGCGTCGAGCCGGCGGACGTAGGTGCGGGAGACGTCGAAGCGCACCTCGGCGGCCAGCAGGCCGATGGCGGCGGTGACGCCGGCCGCCGCCGGCAGGATCACGCGCGGGATGCCGAGCGCCTGGGCGAGCCGGCAGCCGTGCACGGGCCCGGAGCCGCCGAAGGCGACGAGCGTCAGCGCGCGGGGATCGCGGCCGCGCTCGATGGAGACGACGCGCGTGGCCAGCTCCATGTTGGTGTTGACGATGGCGTGGATACCCCAGGCCGCCTGCTCCAGCGACAGCCCGAGCGGCTGGGCCAGCCGGGCCTCGATGGCGCGGACGGCGCCGCCCAGGTGCAGCCGCATGGCGCCGCCGGCGAAGTACTCGGGATTGAGATAGCCGAGCGCGAGGTTGGCGTCGGTGACGGTCGGCTCCTCGCCGCCCCGCCCGTAGCACACCGGGCCCGGCGTCGACGACGCGCTCTGGGGCCCGACCGCGATGACGCCCAGCCGCGGGCGCGCGATCGAGCCGCCGCCGGCGCCGATCTCGACCAGGTCGATGGCCTGGATGTTCATCGGCAGCCCGCTGCCCGGCGCGTTGTCCACGCGGTGCAGCTCGAACGCCGTCGTCGTGAACGGCCGCCCCTGCTCGATCAGCGCGAGCTTGGCGGTGGTGCCGCCCATGTCGAACGCGATCAGGTCGCGGTGGCCGGTCAGCTCGCCGTAGGCCGCCGCCATGAGCGCGCCGGCCGCCGGGCCCGACTCGATCATCCGCACCGGGTAGCGCTCCATGGCCTCGGCCGTCGCCACGCCGCCCGAGGACTGCATGACGAACAGCCGGCCGCGGTAGCCGCGCTCGGCCAGCGCCGCCTGCAGCCCGCGCAGGTAGTCGCGGATCGCCGTCATCACGTAGGCGTTGACCACGGTCGTCGAGGTGCGCTCGTACTCGCGGAAGGTCGGCGACACCTCGTGCGAGAGCGTGACGGCGAGGTGCGGCGCCTCCTCGGCGACCAGCGCGGCCAGGCGCTTCTCGTGGACCGGGTTCAGGTAGGCGTGCAGCAGGCAGATCGCCAGCGTGGTGACGCCGCGCGCCGCGAGGTCGCGGATGGCGCGCCGGGCATCGGCCTCGTCCAGCGGCGTGCGTACCGAGCCGTCGGCCAGCACCCGCTCGGTCACCTCGCCGATATGACGCCTCGCGATGAGGGGAAGCGGCTTCTCGATCTGGAGGTCATAGACCTGGTAGCGCTTCTCGCGCCCGAGGATGAGCACGTCGCGGAAGCCCCGCGTGGTGAGCAGGCCGACCCCGCGCGCCTTGCGCTCGATGACGACGTTGGAGCCGAGCGTGGTGCCGTGCACGGCCTGACTCAGCTCGGCCCAGGGCACGCCGGCCCGCTCGATCAGCTCGTCGAGGCCGGCCAGGCAGGCGGCCGCCGGATCGGGGTAGGTCGTGAGGCGCTTGCCCGTCGTGAGCTCGCCGGAGGGCGCCTGGAGCACGAAATCGGTGAAGGTCCCGCCGACGTCGAACCCCACGCGATACGACACGGGCTCAGTTCCGGTGCTCGGAGCGGGAGAGACTGACCTTGTAGGGATAGCGCCGGCCCGTCTGGTAGGTCAGCGCGTACTCGACGGGCTCGCCGCTGGCCGCGAAGTAGATGCGCTCGAAGAGCAGCAGCGGCGAGCGGGGCCGGAGCTTGAGCAGCTCGGCCACCGAGCGCGGCGCCAGCGCGGCGTCGACCGTCTGCTCCATGAACTTGATCGGCATCTTCAGCTGGCGCTCGACGCACCCGATCAGCGACTTCGACATGTCCTCGTCGGATATCGCCTGCCCGATGACCGGCGGCAGCCACGCGGTGGCGTGCTGGAACGGGCCGCCGTCGCCGTGGCGCACACCGCAGATGCGGTAGCCGCTGGAGCCCGGTGGCAGCCGCAGGGCCTGGGCGATGTTGGCCGGCACCGGCATCTGCTCGCGGGTGAGCACCTCGAACCACGTCTCTTCGCCCATCGCCATGATGTCGTCGATCGAGCCGATGACGCGCAGCCGGCGGTCGTCGCCGGCCACCGCGGTGGCGAAGGTGCCGCGGCCGGCGTGGCGATAGAGCCGCCCCTCCTGCACCAGCACGTCGAGGGCCTGGCGGACGGTCGGCCGGCTCACCCGGAACGTCGCGCACAGCTCGTGCTCGGACGGGATGCGCTCGCCCTGGTTCTTGAGGTCGCGCCGGATCGCATCCGCGATCTGCAAGTAGCGTGGAATCCCCGGCCGGAAGTTCACCGTTGGCCCGCCTCCGCTGTCAGGATGTCCGGACATCTAACACCCCCGGGGTGGGCCCGTCAAACGAACGTGAGGCGGGTGCCCGTGACGGCTCAGCGACCGCCGAGCAGGTCGCGGGCAATCACGACGCGCTGGATCTGGTTGGTGCCCTCGTAGATCTGGGTGATCTTG
>JBGQLG010000085.1:0-21878 GCA_041499965.1 Methylomirabilia bacterium | reverse complement strand
GTCTCACGCGGAACCGAAGGGGACCCTGTCGCCCCGCCGCCCGCGCCGCGGGCCGGAACGCGCCCTACGACGTCGGTGAATCTCCGGACTCTAGCGCTCGACGACCTTGAGGTTCTTGGCGAGCGGGTCGCGGAGCTTGTCCTTCAGGCTGGCGGGAATGGTGACGGTGTCGGCGACGCCGTCGCTGACGTAGCGGTCGGCCGGGGTGCGGTCGAAGTGGTCGAGCCAGTAGCGCAGGTCGTGCTCGATGGCCTGGATGCGCGGCAGGTGAACGGGGTCGAACGACTTGGCGAAAGGCGAGGAGGCCGCGCCACCGGCGACCATCAGGACCGCCTCGTGGTGATAGCTGGTGCCCTTGGCCGTGCCGGACAGCGCCCAGCTGACGTCCTTGGGATAGACGCCGTGGGGCAGGGCGAGCGTGCGGAAACGGTAGTCCGGCACGTGGCGTTGCACCCAGACCTGCGCCTCGGCGAGCTGCGCCCGCACGGTGGCCTCGTCGTACTTGCCCAGGTTGGCGTGCCACAGCGTGTGGTTGCCGAGCTCGTAGCCGTGCTCGACGAGCCAGCGCAGCTTGCGCCCCTCGTGCTCCGGCTGGTTGAACAGGTTGTTCGGCGGCTTGGCGCCCGGCAGCACGAAGAACGTGGCCGCTCGGCCGAAGTCGGGCCGCTCCTTGATGAACGCCTCCAGGACACCGACCCCGGACTTGGGATCGATCTCCAGCGTGCCGTTCTGCTCGAGGTAGCGGAACTGGCCGGCGGAGGAGTCGTCGAAGGTCAGCACAATGGGGGTGGTGCCGGCGGGGACGGTGATGCGCCCCTCGACCAGGCCGGTGAGGCTCTGCAGCCGGTAGCCGCGCGCGTAGAGCGTCTCGAGGTCGCGCCGGAAATTCTCGGGCGTCCGGGTCCAGCGCTCCTCGGGATAGTCGATCTTGTGGTACTCGAGGATCATCACGCGGCCGAGCTCGTTGGCCGGCAGCGGCTCGGTGGCGGCGGCGAGCGAGGCGAGGATGAGGGCCGCGGTCGCCAGCAGGAAGCCGACCAGCGCGCCCCTCATCGGATCGCCCACCCGAACGAGGCCACGATGAGAGCGGCGGTGGCCAGCAGGAGCCCGATGAGTGCGCCCCTCATCGCGCAGCCAGCTCGCTCTTGGCGCGCAGGGCCGAGCCCGTGTAGTCGTTGCGGGGGTTCCAGAGCATCCACCCCGCCCCGCCCGCTTCCTCCGAGCCGCGGATCTGCGCCTGGACCTCGGGCACACCGAAGATCCGCTTGTCGAACGCGTAGTCCTTGAAGTCCTGCAGCCACGGCCGCACTTGCGCCACCGTGCCGCTGGCCCGCTTGCGGATCAGCCGCACGCTCTCGTGCACGACCTTGTAGGGCACCAGCATCGGGTTCAGGTGACCGGGGATGCCCTTGTGGTAGCCGGAGGGGTAGACCATCGGGCAGATATAGTCGAGATTCGGCGCCAGCTCCTCGATCCGCTGGCCGATGTCCGTGTCGTTCTCGTTGAAGGCGGTGTAGCCAAACACGTCGGCGGCCACGAAGGCGCCGGAGGCGCCCAGCTCGCGGCGGGCCCGGGTCAGGAAGCCGGCGATCGTCGGCAGCCGGGTCTCCTTGGAATTTGGTCGGGCGTACTGGGCGGCGCCGAGCTTGCCGTCGGTCGGGAAGCGCACGTAGTCGAACTGCACCTCGTCGAAGCCGTGCCGGATGGCTTCCTGGGCGATGGCGATGTTGTAGGCCCAGACCTCCTCGCGGAACGGGTCGACCCAGGCCAGCTTCTCGTTGTCGATCCACGGCTTGCCGGTGCGGCTGTCGATGATCGCCAGGTCCGGACGGCCGGTGGCCAGCAAGTTGTCCTTGAAGGTCACGATGCGGGCGATCGTGTAGATGCCGCGGGCCTTGAAGTCGGCCATGAGGCCGTCGAAGTCCTTCAGCGTTCCCGGGCCCTGGGCGCCGATGGCCAGCGCCTGCTCGATCTCGGTGCGGTAGAGGATCCAGCCCCGGTCGCCCTTGACGTCGATGACCACCGCGTTCAGCTCGGTCCGCGAGGTGAGGTCCAGCACGCGGGTGCGGATGCCGCGATCGCCCACGCCGAAGTAGGTCAGGTAGGCGGCCTTGATGCTCTGCGGCCGGAGCACCGCTTCCACGGCGCTGCGGGTCGGCGCGAGGCGGACCTTCTCGAATCCCGGCAGCTTGACGAGCAGCGAGGCATCGGGTGGAACGCGCTCGAGCTTGAAGGCCCCGTCGGCGTCCGTACGCGTCTCCACCCCGCGAACGACGACCGAGGCCCCGGCGAGTGGCTTGCGCTCGACGTCCACCACCCGGCCACTCACGGTCGGCGAGGGCCACGGAAACTCCGCGACGGGCTCGACCGGCCTGAAGGGCCTCGGATCGACCGCGGGCGGGCGCACCTCGGGCCGCGGCGACCGGAGCGGCTCCACCGTGGTCGGGGCCAGGCGCGTCGCGACGACCGGTGCGGCGGCCGGCTTCGCGGCCCCGTGCTCGATCGACGGGGACGGCGCGGACGCCGGCGCCGGCGTCTGGGACTTCGGGACCGCGACGATCGCGCCAACGGTCGCGGCCGAGGGCGCCGGCTTGGCGCGTGCGGCCGGCGCCAGCACGCCGTAGCCGGTCACGATGGCGAGAGTCAGCAGCAACACCGTGTAGCCGCCGTCGAGGAGATGACGATGCGACGTGGGGAGAACTTCGCTCATGGGCTTGTTCGACAATAGCGGCTCGACGAGGGCGGCCCAAGCAAAAAATTTTGCAATCGACGTACAATCGCCGCCATGACTTCTCTACTCGGTTGCGAGCGTGCGCGCTCGCGCGCGGCGACGATCAACGGACTGCGATTGCACTTCCTCGAGTCGGGAACGGCGGGCGCGCCGGCCCTGTGCTTCTTGCACGGTGGTGCCGCCCACGCCCACTGGTTCGACGCGGTCACGCCGGCCTTCGCCGATCGCTTCCACGTGGTCGCGCTCGACCAGCGTGGTCACGGCGAGAGCCAGTGGGCGGTGCCGCCGGCCTACGGGACGGAAGACTTTGCCGCCGACCTGCTGGGGGTGATGGACGCGCTGGGATGGTCGCGCACGACGGTGATCGGGCACTCCATGGGTGGCCACAACGCCATGGCCTTCGCCGCCTGGCACCCCGAGCGCGTGGCGAGGCTGGTCATCGTCGACTCCCGCCCGGTGATTCCTGCCGAGCGCCTGAAGGTGATGCACGCGCGAGGGCTGCGGGCGCCACGCCTGCACGCCAGTGCGGAAGCCGCCGCCGCGACGTTCCGGCTGCTCCCGCGCGAGACCCACGCCGAGCCCGCCCTGCTCGCCCACATGGCCCGGGCCGCCGTGGCCCCGCGCAACGGCGGCTGGGGCTGGCGCTTTGATCCCGCCACCCACGGCGATCGCCAGCCCGTGGACGCCTGGCCCCTGCTCCGCCGGATCACCGCGCCCACCCTCATCGCCCGCGGCGGCCTCTCGCCCGTCCTGACCGAGGATATGGCCGAGCGCCTGCGCGCGAGCATCCCCCACGCCGCGCTCGTCACCATCCCGAACGCCTACCACCACCTGACGCTGGATGCCCCGGCCGACTTCACCACGGCGCTCGACCGATTCCTGACGACCGGCTAGTCTCAGCGTCAGAGACGCGCCAGCTTGATAGTTGCGCGTTCCCGGCTCGCGGCGTGGGCGGCACCGGGGCGACAGGGTCTCCTGAGGTTCCGCGAGAGACTACCCGGTGCGCGAGGGGATGGTCGGAGCCTGGTCCTACGTGCCGGCTATACACGATCGAAGCCAACGGAACGTCAGGAGACCCTGTCGCCCCGGTGCCGCCCACGCCGCGAGCCGGGAACGCGCGCTACCAGCCGGCGAATCTCTGACTCGGGCATTCCGGCGTCGCCGATTCGGAGGTTCGCTGAGCGAGAGGTCGCCCGCGGCGTGGCCGCGTCGGACTAGGGGTAGATCTGGCGGTAGGCGAAGCGGGCGCGGTGGCCGGCGCTGCCGAAGCGGGCGTCGTAGTCCTTCGTCATCGCGCGCAGGGTGTCCGAGCGGGCGAAGGCCTGGAGCGCCTCCTCGGACTCGAAGTCGTAGCAGACCATGTACTGCCACGGCTCGGCGCCGGCGTGGGCGCTGTCCAGGGGCAGGGCGGCGTAGCGGCGCATGCCGGTGCAGCCGGGGACGCGGGCCGCCTCGACCGAGCGCACCGTGTCGTACCACGCGTTGAACGCCGCCTCCCGCTCGCGGGCGATCGTGGCCTTGACGACGAAGACGGCGGGGCCGGCCATCGGCGGGCTCCTCAGGGCAGGCGTTCGATGCGGACGGCGCAGACCTTGTACTCGGGGATCTTGGAGACGGGATCGGCGGCCGAGTTCGTCAGGAAGTTGGCCGCCGAGTCGGAGAGCTTCACGAACGGGATGAAGATCGCGCCGGCCCGCACGGCCTCGGTCACCTGGGCGTAGCCGGTCAGCTCGCCGCGTCGGGACGCCACGCGCAACCGCCCGCCGGGGTCCACGCCGAGCCGCCGGGCGTCGCTCGGATGGATCGCGATCTCGAGCCGCGGCGCCAGCTCCAGCAGCCCCTCGACGCGGCGGGTGAGGGTGCCACCGTGCCAGTGGTAGAGCAGCCGCCCGGTGTTGAGCACGAACGGATACTCGGGGTCGGGCAGCTCGGCCGCCTCCTCGATCTGCCGGGCGGGGATGAAGCGCGCTCGCCCGCGAGGGAACGATTCTCCATAGAGGTAGCGCGTGCCGGGGTGCTCGGGGGTCGGACACGGCCACTGCAGCCCGCCCTCGCGGTCCAGGCGCGCGTGCGACAGTCCGCCCAGGAAGGGCGTCAGCCCCGCCATCTCGTCGAAGATCTCGGCGGGACCGGGGTAGTCGAACTGACGGCCGACATCGACGCTCAGCCGGCGCGCCAGCCGCTTGGCCAGCTCGGCGGTGATCCACCAGTCCGGCTGCGCCTGGCCGGGCGGCGGCATCGCGGCGCGCACGCGCTGCACGCGCCGCTCGGAGTTGGTGAACGTGCCCTCCTTCTCGACGAAGGCCGCCGCCGGCAGGAAGACGTGGGCGCGCTCGGCCGTCTCGTGCATGAAGAGATCCTGCACGACCAGGAAGTCGAGCTGGCCGATGGCCTTCTCGGCGTGGTGCAGATCGGGCTCGGAGAGCAGGGGGTTCTCGCCCACCACGTACATCGCCCGGGTGTCGCCGGTGAGGCAGCCCTCGACGATCTCGGTCACCACGCGCCCGGAGCGCCCGGGCGGGCGGATCCCCCACACCGCTTCGAAGCGCGTCAGCGTCTGGGGGTCGTAGAGCTGATAGCCGGGCAAGTTGGTGGGGATGCAGCCGGCGTCGCCGCAGCCCTGCACGTTGTTCTGGCCGCGCAGCGGCGAGATGCCGCTACCCGGCCGGCCCATCTGGCCGGCGGCCAGCGACAGGTTCAGCAGCGCGTGCGCGTTGTGGATCCCGTTGACGTGCTGGGTGATGCCCATCCCCCACACGAGGCAGGAGCCGCCCGGGAGCTCTCGATCGGGGCGGAGCGCCCCTCGATCGGGAATTGGAGGACGCGCGTACCAGCGTGCGGCCTGCGCGATGTCGGCCGCTGGCACTCCCGTCACGCGCTCGGCGTACTCGAGCGTGTAGCGCTCCAGCGAGCCCTGCCAGGCGTGGAAGCCCTCGGTGCGCGTGCGCACGAAAGCCTCGTCGACCAGCCCCTCGTCGAGGATCACCCGGGCCATGGCGTTGAACAGCGCCACGTCGGTGCCGGGGCGCTGCTGGATCCACAGATCGGCCTGGTCGCACAGCTCCACCCGCTTGGGATTGACGACGATCAGGCGCGCGCCCCGGCTCACCGCTCGGCGGAAGCGCACGGCGATGACCGGGTGGTTGGCCGAGGCGTCGGCGCCGACGACCATGATGCAGCCGGCCTCCTCGTAGTCCTGGTAGGAGTTGGAGGTGGCGCCGGAGCCCATCGAGGCCAGCATCGCCTCGACCGAGGGCGAGTGGCACAGCCGCGTGCAGTGGTCGACGTCGTTGGTGGCCATCACGACGCGGCAGAGCTTCTGCACGAGGTAGCCGTCCTCGTTCGTGGCCTTGGCGCTGGCCAGCGCGCCGAAGCGGCCACGGTTGCGGGCCAGGCCCTCGGCGGCGTCGTCGAGCGCCTCGTCCCAGCCGACCTCGATCCACCGGCCGTCGCGCTTGACGAGCGGCGTCGTGATGCGGTCACGCGAGTGGACGAAGCCGGTGCCGAAGCGGCCCTTCACGCAGAGCATGCCGCGGCTGGATCCGTTGGCCGGCACGTCGTCGGTCATCACGGCCAGCCGTCCGGCGTCGGTCACCCGCGCCTGCACCCCGCAGCCCACGCCGCAGTAGGGGCAGATGGTCTCGACGCTGCGCACGATCGGGGCGGGCGTCTCCTTGGGGCGCAGGGCCCCGGTCGGGCACGTGGCCACGCACTGGCCGCACGAGGTGCAGACCGAGGAGGACATTGGCCCGTCACCGAAGACGCCCACCGTGGAGGCGTGCCCGCGCCCCAGCAGCGAGATGGCGCCGATCTGCTGCACCTCGCCGCAGGCCACCGTGCAACGGCCGCACAGGATGCACGCGTCGCGGTCGAGGACGAAGAACGACTTGCTCTCGTCCACGGCGAAGCGGTGCTCCGCGGGCCAGGTGGGCTCCCGCAGGCCATGGCGCGCCGCCGCCACGCCGACCTGCCCGAAGCCGTCGCGGTCACCGCCCGGCGTGAGCATCGAGCGGGTGAGGTCGAGCACCATGGTCCGCACGCGCACGGCCTCGGGGTGCTGGGTGGAGACGACCATGCCGTCGCGGGCGGGCAGGTGACAGGCGGCCGGCACGCCGCGCATGCCGTCGACGTGCACGAGGCACGTCCGGCAGGCACCGAGCGCCGGCCGGTCGGGATCCTTGCAGAGCTGCGGCAGGGGCACGCCCAGGCGGTTGACGCCGTCGAGCACGCTGGCACCGTCGGCCAGCTCCACGGCGTGATCGTCGATGATCAGTCGCATCGTGCGCTCATGATACGCCGAAGTCCCCGGGGAACACGGCGAGCCCGGACAGCAGCGACAGCGGTGCGGCCTGCCCGAGCCCGCACAGCGACGCGAGCTGGACCGCCTCGGCCAGGTCCTTCACGCGTGCCTCCTCCGGCGCGCCGTCCAGCATCGCCAGCAGGCGCACGGTGCCCTCGCGGCAGGGCGTGCACTTGCCGCACGACTCCCGCATGTTGAAGGCCAGCAGCGCGCGCACCGCCTCGCGCACCGGGAACGTCTCATCGAGCGCGACGACGCCGCCGGTGCCCGGGTTGACGGCGCCGCGCGGGATCAGCGGCTCGTCGAACTGGCGCGGGTGCACGACGCTGCCCGAGGGGCCTCCCACCACCGCCGCCTGGATGCGCCCGCCGCTGACCGAGCCGCCGCCGACCTCTTCGATGAGTGTGCGCAGCGTGCAGCCGACCTCCATCTCGACGATGCCCGGCCGCCTCACATGACCGGAGAGCCCGAAGAGCTTGGTGCCCCAGCCGCCGCCCAGCCCGGCGAACCACGCGCCGCCCCGCTCGACGATCGAGGGCACCGCGCACAGCGTCTCGACGTTGTTGATGACGGTCGGCCGTCCGAACAGGCCGGACTCGACGGGAAAGGGCGGGCGCGTGCGCGGCATCGCGCGGCGCCCCTCGATCGACTCGAGCAGCGCGGTCTCCTCGCCCAGCACGAAGCCGCCGGCGCCGCGCCGGATCTCGACCTCGAGCGAGAAATCGGAGCCGAGCACGCGCTCGCCCGCCAGCCCCCAGGCGCGGGCCTGCTCGAGCGCCACGGCCAGGCGCTGCGCCGACAGCTCGGCCTCCCCGTGGATATAAAGGATGGCCCGGGCGGCGCCGGCCGCGAAGGCGGCGAGCAGCACCGCCTCCAGCAGGCGATGGGGATCGCCCTCCATCAGATGACGGTCCTTGAAGATGCCCGGCTCGCCCTCCTCGCCGTTGACGACGAGGAACTTCGGCGTCCCGGCCGCCGCGCGGCATGCCGCCCACTTCACGGCGGTCTGGAAGTAGGCGCCGCCGCGCCCGGCCAGCCCCGCCGCGCGCACCTCCTCGATCACCGCTTCGGGGCGGCCGTCGTCGAGCGCGCGGGCGAACGCAACGTAGGCGCCGTGCCGCAGCGCGTCGGCGATGTCGTACGGATCGGCCATGCCGCAGCGCTCGATGAGCACGCGGTGCTGCGGCGCCATGAACTCGGCGCCGACCGCGATCTCGCTCTCGGGCACGCCGCCGGCGAGCGCGTTCAGCACGCGCGGCACGGCGGCGGGCGTGACGGCCCCCACGGTGAGCCGCGGGCGGCCGTCGCGGAGCACCTCGACGACCGGTTGCGCCCAGCACATGCCGTTGCAGCCGGCCGCCACGACCCGGAACGGCAGGCCGCGCCGCTCCGTCTCCGCGCGCAGCGCCTCGAAGGTCTCGGCGGCGCCGACCGCGAGCCCGCAGCTGCCGAGCCCCACAGCGAGGCGGGCGCCGGTGCGCCGCCGCTCGGCCTCGCGCTTGAGCGCGGCGAAGCGCGCGCCCGGCGATCCCGCGGTCGGTGGCGTCGCGGGCGGGCCCCCGCGCCCGGTGGCCGGCGAGGTGGCGGGCGCGTCGCCGGCGGCCAGCAATGCGTCGACGTCCGGGACGCTCACGCGGCCGCGATAGGCGTGGTCGATCTCGACCACCGGGGCGCTGCCGCAGGCGAACGCGCAGTCCAGCTCTTCGAGGGTGACGGCGCCGTCGGGCGTCGTCTGGCCCGCGCGGACGCCCAGCCGGCGCTCGCACGCGGCAAGCACGTCGCGACCGCCGCGGGCCAGGCAGGCGACGCCCAGGCACACGCGCACGATCCGGCGCCCGGGCGCCGTGAGGCGCAGCTCGGGATAATGGCTGGCGACGCCCCACACCTCGCTCTTGGGCACGCGCAGGTGAGCGGCCACCCGCTCGAGAGATTCGGGCGAGAGCCACCGCTCGGCGTGCTGCACGGCCTGCAGCGCCGGCAGCAGCCACGTCCGCTCGCGGGGAAAACGGGCCAGGGCTTCGGGTAGCGCCATGTCGGCGATCGGCCCGCCTCGCCGTTAGCGGTCCAGGCCCTTCAGGAACGTCGCGAGCGCGGGACCCCATTTCGCCCACTCGGGACCGCTGGCGACGTGACCCAGCTCGGTGTCGAGCTCGACGTACGAGGCCGAAACGCCGGCCCGGGCGAGCGTGTCCATCACGCCAGCGGCGATCGAGGGCGGGAAGAGCTTGTCGGTGCGCGACAGCACGTACAGCACCCGCGCGCGGATCTTCCCGGCGTCGCGGGCGGCATCGAAGCGCACCGCGGCCGTGCGCAGCGTGAGGAGCGAGTTCGGGTCGAAGGCGTTCGCCCACGCGGCGGCCTGCCGCCGCAGCTCGGCGTCACGGGCGGCGGGATCGGCGATCGTGCGCGCCAGCACCTCGCGGGTGCCGTAGCGCTGCAGCGTCTCCAGGCGGATCGCCGTCATCGTCTCGACGACACCGCCCCGCTCGTAGTGCCAGCCGTCGTTCCAGGCGGGATCCGCGGCCAGCCGCCGGCGCAGCGTCTCGACGGCCTCCGGGCCACCGTTGCCCCGGGGCGCCGTGACCACCGCGGCGATGCCGTGCATGGCATCCGGGTAGGTGACCGCCCACTGGAAGGCCTGATAGCCGCCGAAGGACGGACCCGCGACGGTGACGAGGTGTGTCACGCCGAGGGCGTCGAGCATCGCCTTCTGGGCGCCCACGATGTCGACGAGCGTGATGTCGGGGAAGTCCGGACCGTACGGCCGGCCGGTCTTGGGGTTGACGCTGGCCGGAGCCGTGGAGCCATACGACGAGCCCAGCATGTTGGAAGCCACGACGAAGTAGCGGTCGGTGTCGATCGCCTTGCCGGGCCCGATCAACCCGTCCCACCAGCCGGCCGCCTCGTCGCCGGGCGCGTGCCGGCCCGCCGCGTGCTGGCTGGAGGTGAAGCCGTGAGTGACGAGGATGGCGTTGCGCCCGTCGGCGGCCAGGCGACCGTAGCTCTCGTAGGCGAGTGTCAGCTCGGGCAGCTCGACGCCGCTCTCGAGCCGGAAGTTGCGCATGCTCCAGGTACGCTTCACGATGGAATCCATTGAACAGCCTCCCGCGCCGGGCCTCGGCACGCGGCAGCTTACCACCGCCGGTGTCGCGCGCCGCGTCAGGCGGTGCCGACGTGGACAGCGATCGTGCCGAGGGCGAGGCGGCGGTAGCGCACGTCGTGCAGCCCGGCCTTGTCCATCATCTGCGCGAGCTGGCGGGGCGTGACGAAGCGCTCGACGGATTGCGGCAGGTAGGTGTACGCGGCGCGATCGCCGGCGACCGCGGCGCCGATCAGCGGGACCAGGCGATTGAAGTACAGGCCGAACGCGGCGTCCCAGCCCGGCACGCCGGGCCGGGTGATCTCGAGCGCCGCCACCAGCCCCCCGGGCCGCGTCACCCGCCGCATCTCCTCGAGGCCGCCGGCGAGATCGGCCAGGTTGCGCAGCAGGAACGCCGAGGTGACGCAGGCGAACGTCTGGTCGGCGAAGGGCAGCGCCAGGGCATCGGCGGCGAGCAGGGTCACGCCGCGCTCCCCGCGCGCCCGCAGCTTGGCGCGCGCGTGCTGGAGCATCGCCTCCGAGAAGTCGGCGCCGACGACCACGCGGCCGGGCGCGGCGGCGCGCACGGCGAGCGCGAGGTCGCCGGTGCCTGTGGCCAGATCGAGCGCGAGGCCGGCGGGCGCCCCGGCGACGGCGGCGGCGGTGAGCCGGCGCCAGGCGTGGTGGCGGCCGCCGGTCATCAGCGAGTTCATCAGGTCGTAGCGTCCGGCGATGCGCGTGAACATCGCGCGCACCCCCTCGGACTTGCTCAGCGCCACAGCCCCGTCACCACGGCCGCCAGCACGATCACCGCGATGTAGCCGTTGACGTTGAAGAACGCCATGTCCAGTCGCGAGAGGTCGCCCGGCCGCACCAGCGAGTGCTCGTAGACGAGCAGGGCGACGACGGCGATCCAGCCGATCCAGTAGAAGGCACCGAGGCTCATCAGCACGCCGAGCCCGGCCAGCGCGCCCGCGGTGAGCGCGTGGTTGATTCGCGCCCAGCGCAGCGCGGCGGCGATGCCGAAGCGCGCCGGGAACGAGTGCAGGCCCTGGGCGCGGTCGATCTCCACGTCCTGGCAGGCGTAGATGAGGTCGAAGCCGGCGATCCACACGGTGAGCGCGAGCCACAGCACGAGGGCCGGGGGCTCGAAGCTCGCGCGCACGGCGATCCAGCCGCCGGCGGCGGCGATGCCGTCGGTGAAGCCGAGGATCCAGTGCGAGGCCCACGTGAATCGCTTGGTGTACGAGTAACCGACCAGGAAGACGAGGGCGAGCGGGGCCAGCGCCAGGCAGAGCGAGTTCAGCCGGGCGGCGGCGACGAACATCAGCGCGGCGCCGGCGGCGGCGAGCGCGCGCAGCTCCCACACGCCCAGCACGCCGCGCGGCACGTGGCGTCCGGCCGTGCGCGGATTGCGCGCGTCGATCCAGCGGTCGACCACGCGGTTGGTCGCCATCGCGCACGTGCGGGCGCCGACCATGGCCGCGGTGACCCAGACGACCGTCCACGTCCCCGGCCAGCCGTGGGCGGCCAGCAGCATAGCGATGTAGGCGAACGGCAGCGCGAAGACGGTGTGCTCGAACTTGATGGCGTCGAGCAGGTGGCGCAGCGTGCTCAGAGCCCGTAGTCCTTCCAGCGGCGGGTGACGCGCTCGCGGATCTCCTCGCTCATGCGGATCTCGTCGGGCCACGCCTGGGTGACGTCGTCGAGCGGCCCCTTCTCCGTGGCGTCCACGCCGAGCTTGCCGCCGAAGCGGTGGCGGAGCGCGGCGTGGTCGAGATCGTCCATCGGGCCCTCGATGATCACCAGGTCGCGCTTGGGGTCGATGTTGCCGGTGGCGCGCCAGGCGACCTCGGAGAGATCGTGGACGTTCACGTGCTCGCTCACGACCACGATCGTCTTGGCGAGCATCATGAGGCCCATGCCCCACAGCGCCTGCATCACCTTGCGCGCGTGGCCGGGATAGCGCTTGCGGATGGAGACGATGACCAGGTTGTGGAACACGCCCTCGGCCGGCATGTTGACGTCGACGATCTCCGGCAGCATCAGCCGCATGATCGGCAGGAAGATGCGCTCGGTGGCCTTGCCCAGCCAGTAGTCTTCCTGCGGCGGCCGCCCGACGATCGTCGTCGGATAGATGGGCCGCGCACGCCGGGTGACCGCGGTGAGGTGGAAGACGGGATAGTCGCGGGCCAGCGAGTAGTAGCCGGTGTGGTCGCCGAACGGCCCCTCCAGCTTCTGCTCGCGCGGATCGACCCAGCCCTCCAGCACGATCTCGGCCTGCGCCGGCACCTCGAGATCGTTCGTCCGGCAGCGCACCATCTCGACGCCGGCGCCGCGCAGCCACCCCGCGAAGACGACCTCGTCGATGCCGGGCGGCAGCGGCGCGGACGCTGCGTAAATCATGGCGGGATCGCCGCCCAGCGCGATCGCCACAGGCATGCGGGCGGCCTGGACGGCCCGGCGCTGGTGCTCGGCGCCGCCTTTGTGGGTCTGCCAGTGCATGCCGAGGGTGCGATCGTCGTAGACCTGCAGGCGGTACATGCCGACGTTGCGGGCGCCGGTGACGGGATCGCGCGTGAACACGCCGGGCAGGGTGATGTAGCGCCCGCCGTCGCCTGGCCAGCACTGCAAGATGGGCAGCCCGGCCAGCGAGGGCGACGCCGTCTCGACGATCTCCTGGCAGGGCGCGGTCGTCACCCGCCGCGGCGCCGCGCGGACGACGTCGATCAGCGTGCCGAGCTTGCGGAGGCGCTCGCTGAAGGTGCCGGGCAGGCGGGCGTCGAGCAGCTTGGCGATGCGCTCGCCCAGCTCGTCCAGGCGCGCCACCCCGAGGGCCAGCGCCATGCGGTCCTCGGAGCCGAACGCGTTCACCAGCACCGGCGTCTCGAAGCCCTCGACGTGCTCGAAGAGCAGCGCCACGTTGGCCTCGCCGGGGGTCTTCGACACGCGATCGACGATCTCGGTGATCTCGAGATCGCGCGAGACGGGGAGGGCGATGCGGCGCAGTCGACCGTGCGCGTCCAGGCTCGCGACGAAGTCGCGCAGGTCGGTGAACGCCACGGCTAGTCCTGGTGGACGAGCCAGCCGGCCAAGACGGGGAAGGCGAGGCTCGGGACGACGCGCACGAACACGAAGCGCCAGCCCATGAGCGGCGCTTCCCAGGCGATGATCCGCTGCATGCCGAACAGCGACCACGAGGTCATGTAGGCGACGAGCATCGGACCACCCGGCGTCAGGATCCCCGGCACCAGCCGGGGGAGGACGAGCCAGAGCATCGCGAGCCCGTTCCGGGCGCCGATCAGCGGCAGGCCGGGGTCCTTCAGATAGGCGACGACGCCCAGCACGACGGCCAGCAGGGTGAGAACGATCGTGGTGATCTCCGGGCGCATTCGCCCGGCATTATTGCACAGTGCGCGAATCCGGCCTGGACCGGCTCCTCAGGCGGATGCCGCCAGGCCGGGCGCCTCTAGCGCGGCCAGGACTCGCGCCCACTCGACGGGCTTTGTAAAGACGACCTCGGCGCCGGCCTGGCGGGCCCGCGTCACGTAGGGCTCCCCGTACCCCGTCACCACGATGACGCGCGTGTGGTGGCGGGCAGTGGCCAGGATCTGGCGGATGAGCGCATCGCCCGACATGTCGGGCAAGCCTAGATCGCTGAGGACGACGTCGAAGTCTCCGTGGCTCGCGAGATTGGCCGCCTCGCGGCCGCTGCCCGTCGCCGTCACGTCGGCCCCCTCGACCCGCAGCAAGACGGTGAACACCTCGCGGACGTCGGGGGTGTCCTCGACCAGCAGAATCCGCACCTGCTTGAGGCTCATAGGGCTCACAGTGTAGGAAGCAATGGGGATGCCACTGCCTCGTAGCCCGATGGGTCAGCTATACTCTTAAGCCCCGTGGACCTCTTCGGACACGGCGTCATTGAAGGACTCGACGACGCGGTGGTCGTCACCGACGCCCACCTCGTCGTGATCGCCTGGAACCGCGCGATGGAGCACCTCTGCGCCCTCCCGCGCGCCCAGGCCGTGGGCCGTCCCGCCGAGGAGCTGCTGGGCTTCCTGCGGGAGGCGGGCGTGAGCGGCCTGCTGGACCGCGCGCGGCGCGGGGAGACGGCCGCGATCGAGGCGCGGTGCGTGCTGCCGGGGCGCACCGGGCACACGTGGCTCGCGGCCCGCTACCTGCCATGGCACGATCCGGCCGGCGCGCCCGCCGGCGTCATCGGCATCCACAACGACGTCACCGAGCGCCGCCAGCGGGCCACGTTCGTGCGCGCGGTGGAGGCGGTCGGGCAATCGCTGACCTCCTCGCTCGATCTCAACGAGGTCCTCGACACGATCGTCGGCAAGGCGCTCGAGGTCATGAGCGCCGAGTCGGCGCTGGTCGTCTCGTGGGACGGCCGAGCCTCGCACCTCACGGTGCTGCGCGCGGCCGGCCGGCTCAGCCGTGAGTACGCCGCCGCCGGCTCCATTCCGGTCGGCGGCGGTCCGATCAGCCGCGCCATCCTCAACGGCGTGGGGACGGAGACCTCGAACATCCTGGCCGACACCGAGACGTGGCTCAGCGCCGAGCGGCGCGCCCAGATCGAGCGTGAGGGCTTCAAGGCGCTCGCCGCCGCGCCGCTGCGCTCCAAGGGACGCGTGCACGGCGCGCTCGTCGTGCACTACTGGACCGAGCGCTCGTTCGCCGACGAGGAGATCGGCGCCCTGCGCTGGCTGGCCGAGCAGGCCGCGCTCGCCATCGACAACGCCCGCGTGTACGCCGACGCCACCCGCCGCGCCGAGCGGCTGCGCGAGCTGGCCCAGGTGGAGCAGCTCGTCAGCGAGTCGCTCGTGGTCGACGACGTGCTGCGCCGCATCGCCCAGGCCGGCGCCCGCCTCCTCAACGCGCCGTCCGTGCAGCTGTGGACCGCCGACCCCGCCGAGCGGCTCCTGCGCCTGCAGGCGTCGTGGGTCGAGCCGGGCAGCGTCGACATCCGCCTGCGCACCACGGTGGCGTTCGGCGACGGCATCGCCGGCCGAGTGGCCGAGTCCAAGAGCCCCATCTACGTCGCCGACGTGGCTCAGGACACCCGCGCGCTCTCGGCCGCGTGGGCGCGCGAGACCGGCATCCAGCGCCTGCTGTCGGTGCCGATCCTCAGCGGCGACGACCTGCTCGGCGTGCTGTCCGTGCGCTCGCGCACGGACGAGCTGGCCACCGACGAGAATCGCGCGCTGGTGGGCTCGCTGGCCGCGCGGGCCGCGGTGGCGCTGCAGAACGCGCGCTCCTACGCCGACGCCGTGCGCCGGGCGGGCCGCCTGCGCGACCTGGTCGCGGTGAGCCGCTCGATCAGCGCCTCGCTCGACGCCGGCGACGTGATGACCGGCATCGCCCAGGCTGCCGCCGGCCTGCGCCCGGGCGCGCTCTCGGCCGTGCACGTCTTCACCGAGGACCGGACGGTGCTCTGCACGATGGCCGTGTCCGGCGCCGAGTGGGCCGACCTGCCCCGCGAGCGGCCGGCCAGCGTGGGGCTGCCCGGGCTGGTCGTCGAGCAGCACGGGCCGGTCCTGATCCCGCAGCCGCTGCAGCATCCGCGCACGATGGTGCCCACCTGGTGGGAGCGCCGCCCGCGCGCCACCTACTACGGCGTGCCCATCGACGTCGGCGAGACCTTCGTGGGCGTGCTCGACTACATCCTGCCCGAGGGGCTGCCCGACGGCGAGGAACAGGAGGCGCTGCGCCTGCTGGCCGCGCAGGCCGGCGTGGCCATCCGCAACGCCAACCTCTACCAGGGCGAGCGGGTGCAGGCCGAGCGCGTGCGGGCACTGGCCACCGTCAACCAGCGCATCTCCAGCGCGCTCGAGCTGGACGTGCTGCTGCGGACGATCTCGGAGTCGGCCGCCCAGCTCACCGGCGTGCGGTTCGTCTCCTTCTGGCTGGCCGACGAAGCCGCCCGCACGCTGACGTTCATGGGCGGCTCGGTGGCCCAGATCGCCGACGACTTCCCCGAGCGGACGGTGACCTACGACGAGGGCGGCGGCGTCGGCTGGGTGGCACGGACACGCCGGCGCCTGGTGGTGGAGGACGTCACCGCCGACGCGCGCATCATCAACCTCGAGTGGTGGGGGCGGTGGTCGATGCGGGGCTTCGTCGGCTATCCGGTGCTGGCCGGCGACCAGCTCCTGGCCGTGCTCTGCCTGAGCCACGGCGACGCCCTGCGCTTCACGCCCGACACGGCCGAGGTCATCGACATGCTGGTGGCCCAGGCCTCGGTGGCGATCCAGAACGCGCGCCTGTACCGCGAGGCCCAGCGCCGCCGCGACGTGGCCGAGGCGCTGGCCCGGGTGAGCCGCGAGCTGACCGGCGCGCTGGAGGCCGAGCGCATCGCCGCCCTGGTCACCCGCGGCATCGTCGACCTGCTGGCCGTGCAGGGCTCGGTGGTGTTCCGCTACGAGCCCGAGGACGGCACCCTGCACGAGATCGGCTCACACGGCGCCGCCGGCTTCATCGTGCGGGGCATCGTGCTGAAGGCGGGCGAGGGCGTCGCCGGCCGCGCGGTGGCCGAGCGCAAGGTGGTGGCCACCTCCGACGTGTTCCGCGAGCCGCGCGTCGAGCACTCCGCCGAGCAGCGCGACGTCCTCCGCACCCACGGCATCGGGGCCATGCTCGGCATTCCGCTCTTCACCCACGATCAGATCATCGGCGCCCTCGCCGTGGGCGATCTCACCGGGCGCGAGTTCAGCGCCGACGAGCTGCAAGCGGTGCAGGCCTTCGCCGATCAGGCCGCACTGGCGCTGGAGAACGCGCGGCTGTACACCGCCGCCCAGGACAGCCTCACGCGCTTGCGCGACACCCAGGCCCAGCTCGTGCAGGCGGCCAAGATGTCCGCGCTCGGCCAGCTCGTCTCCGGCGTCGCCCACGAGCTGAACAATCCGCTCAGCGTCATCATCGGCTACGGCCAGCTCCTGCTGGCCCGCGAGGTGCCTGACAACCTGCGCCGCCCGGTCGAGCTGATGGTGGCCCAGGGCGATCGCATGGCCAAGATCGTCCGCAATCTCCTGTTCTTCGCGCGCCAGCGCCCGCCCGAGCGCGCCGCCGTGAATCTGCAGGCCGTCGTCGAGCAGACGCTGTCGCTGCGCGTCCACCAGCTGGAGCTGTCGGGCATCACCGTGCAGACCGAGTTCGCGGCCGCGCTGCCGGAGATCACCGGCGACGCCCAGCAGCTGGAGCAGGTATTCCTCAACCTGCTCCTGAATGCCGAGCAGGCGATCCTGGAGGCGCGCCCCCAGGGTCGCATCGTCGTGCGCACGCGGACGAGCGCGGTGGCCGACATGGTCTACGCCGACGTCGTCGACGACGGCCCCGGCATCGCGCCCGACGCGATGCCCCGCGTGTTCGAGCCGTTCTTCACCACGAAGATGGTGGGCAGCGGCACCGGCCTGGGCCTCAGCGTGTCCTACGGCATCCTGGAGGAGCACGGCGGCCGGCTGAGCGTGCAGAGCCGCCGCGGCGAGACGATCTTCACCGTGGAGCTGCCGGTGGGCACCACCCCGCGCTCGGCCGTCCCGGCCGACGCGCGGCGTCCGGTGCCGCGGGGCGACGGCCGCCTGGCCCTGGTGGTCGAGGACGAGCCGAGCGTGCTCGACTTGATCGTGACGCTGCTCAAGGAGCACGGCTGGGCGGTGGACGTGGCCAGCGGCGGCCGCGCGGGCCTGGACTTGGTGACCAGCCGGACTTACGATCTGATCATCTCGGACGTGCGCATGCCGGAAGGCGGCGGCCAGGAGTTCTACACGCGCGTGCGCGAGCACGCTCCCGCGCTGGCCCGCCGCTTCATCTTCATCACCGGTGACACCGCCAACGTCGAGGCGTGGGACTTCCTGGAGGGCGCCGGCGTGCCCGTCATCGAGAAGCCGTTCCCGCCCTCCGTTCTCGAGGATGCCGTGACCCGTGTCATGACCGACCCACCGCCGGCTCCGTGACTCGCGCCGATCTGGTCACCATCCTGGCCCGCGGCGCCGGCGGCTCCAAGGGCGCCGCCGAGCGTGCGCTGGGCGCCTTCCTCGCCGGCATCCGCGACGGCTTGCGTACCGGGGGGACCGTGACGATCAGCGGCTTCGGCACGTTCCTGGTCGCGCGCCGCGCCTCCCGCGGCGGCCGCCACCCGCGCACCGGCAAGGCGATCACCATCCCGTCCGCCCGCGTCCCGCGCTTCCGCCCCAGCCGGGCCCTGAAGGCCGCGGTTCGCTAGGACTATCGCCGGCCCGGCGCGTCAGGTATGCTGTACCCGCTGTTGCAGTGAGCCGTTGTTGGGGGATCGTCTAGGGGTAGGACGCCAGGTTCTGGCCCTGGTAGCGGGGGTTCAAATCCTCCTCCCCCAGCCACAGCTCATCCGGTTGCGCGGCCCCATCGTCTAGAGGCCCAGGACACGGCCCTCTCAAGGCTGAAACACGGGTCCGAATCCCGTTGGGGCCACCAAACTTGCAGAAATTAACCCCGCGATAAGTCCGGAAAGTGACGCCTCGCCCTTGAACTCGTAGATGAACCGCGGTTTCCGGCCGGGGCCCTTCCGTGGTGGCAAGTCTGTCGGTGGGGTCACGGGCGTGAAGACAAACCGGTTGACGAGCACCGCGCGCAAGAGGCCACGTGCCTCAGCGACACCTTGGCGCGCCATCGCACGCCAGTTCTCGAGGTAATCCAACAGCGCGGCCCTGATCAACGACGTGTCGCGGGGCTCGGCCAGTCGCTGCACGACGAGGGTCTTTAGCTCCGTGCGAATCGCCTCGCGGCGTTGCTCGCGTACCTTGACGGCCTGCAAGATCGTCTCGAACGGCCCGGCCTCGGCGATCGCTTCGGTGTAGCGGGCCGGTTCCACCTCAAGGCGGGCCAGCTCGCTCTTGAGGGTATCCAGGCGTGCTGCGACCGCTGTGACAGGCTGCTCCAGCTCGCGCCGCCCCGCTCGGCGATCAGCGTCGGGATCGCTCCGACGCCATGGGCCACGAGATCGCCCCCGGTGAACCCGCCGAGCACGCCCGCCACCTTCCTCGCCGGCATCGGCGACCGCCAGATCCAGGGTGTCTACCAAACTGGGGCAGGTTCAGTGGGCCTTTATCGCGTCTACGCTCCGGTGATCAGGAGGCGATCCGTCGGTGCGTGAGGTCGGACGACTCCTTTTTTCCGGCAGAGTCAGCGGGGGATAGCGCGCGGTCCGGACGCCTCGCTTCGGGTAATGTGCGACGCGCGTCGATACGACGTTGGCGTAATCCATTGATGACAACGACCCCTGCAGCGATCAAGACACCGATGATGACGGGGAGGATAAGAAGAATGACGTAGCGGCCCATGTCAACCCTCCTCACTTGGTGCAGACCGTGATCGACGCTGTCCCGATGATCTCTGGGGCAATGCGCCTCAGCTCCGTTACGGCACCGTCGAAGAACCTGGAAGCGCGCTGGGCCAGTCGGGATCAACCGTCAGGAACGCCGCGAGGCGCTCGATGAGAGGCGGCGAGAGGCCGGCACGCAGGAGATCCGGCAGCGTGGCGCAAGGACCTTGGGCGATAGTCCGCAGCCAGAGCCGGCGGCGAGGACGCGAACCCGAGTCAGCGAGGGCTTCATGCAACCTCTGGCGTAAGGGCCCAGGCCAGGCGCGCTGTCCCATGTATGCTCCCGCCCGCGGCCGTTGTCCAGCGGGACTCTGGACGGTCTCGGGCAGTACTCCGGGCACGTCGGGCCACGGCCTACAACTGAACAGTCCCACCCGCATCTCCCGGAGTGGCGAGAGTTATCACGGCGACGTATCCCGCCACTCGTTCCTGGCGCGCTCACGGAGCTTGACCTTCTGGATCTTGCCGGAGCTGGTCATCGGGAATTCGTCAACGAACACGACGTGGCGGGGGATCTTGAAGCTCGCCACGCGGCCGCGGCAGTGTTCGATAACGTCGCGCTCGGCCAGCGTACAGCCGGGCGCGAGCTGCACGAAGGCCACCGCCACGTCTGACAGCCGCGCGTCGGGCAGCCCGACCACTGCCGCCACGTTGATGGCGGGATGACTCATCAGGAAGGCCTCGACCTCCATAGGATCGACGTTCTCGCCGCCGATCTTGAGCATGTCCTTGTACCGGCCGAGGAACCGCATGTGGCCGTCGGGGCGCATGAGGCCCATGTCGCCGGTGTGAAACCACCCGTCCTTGTCGATAGCCCTCGCCGTCTCCTCGGGCCTCTTGTAGTAGCCCTGGGTGACGATGTAGCCGCGGACGAGAATCTCCCCCGGCACGGACGCGGGTTGGTCGGCCCCCGTCTCGGGATCGATGATCCGCACCTCGTAGCCAGCGCCGGGGTAGCCGTTCGCCTCCACACACTGCTCCTCGGTGGAGTCGAGGAAGGAGAAGGTCACGCCGATGCCAACCTCGCTCATCCCGAAGCCGGTCATGAGATTGCCGAACGTCTGCCGGGCCCGGCGCGCGATGGGAATGGAGCTCGACATGCCCGTGCCGCAGATGCCTGTGCGCACGCTGGACACGTCGCGGGGCTCTCTCTCCTGTGCGTCGAGCAGCTCCTTGTAGTGCGTGTCGAACCCGTGGATGATTGTCGCCTTCTCGCGCGCGATGAGATCGAGGCACTGGTCGGCCTGGAAGGTTTCGGTGAGCACCTCGCGGGCGCCCCTGATCATCGACATGAGCGGCCCCTCGACGAAGCCGAAGGCGTGAAAGAGCGGCAGGTACATGAGGATCACGTCGTTGACGGTGATACCCATGCGGTCGGCGTGATCCCAGGTGTTCTTGATCATGCGGTGGTTATGCACGGCGCCCTTGGGGAAGCCGGTGGTCCCCGATGTGTAGAAGATGAAGGCGCTCTGCTCGGCTTCGACCTGGACGGCGCACTCCCGAAGTGTCTCGTCGCTCACGCCGCGGCCTCCCTCGAGCATCTCGCCCCAGCCGACGGTGTCCGCGTCTGCCCGGTCGGAGAGCACAACGACGTGACGCAGGAAGGGGAAGCGTCGGTCCGGGCGCGCCCCCAGCCCCGGCACGACCTCCCGCATCATGGCGAGGTAGTCGATCGGTCCCGAGCGCTCGGCGAGGATGACGGCCGCGGCGTCCGACTGACCGAGGATGTACGCCATGTCCTCGGTGCGGAAGCGCGTATTCACCGGAACGAGCACGGCGCCGATCTTCATGATCGCGAACATGGCGTCGATCCACTCGGGACGATTGACCATCCAGAGCGCGACCTTGTCGCCGGGCGTGATGCCGAGCTCTAGCAGCCCCTTCGCGACGGCGTCGACGCGCGTGTGGAGCTCGGCAAAACTCCAGCGCTTTCCTTGGAAGGCGAGCGCCTCGCGCGGACCCCACCGCCGAGCCGCGCGCTCAGGCAAGAGACCCATGGTTTGCTCCTCGTCCCAGTCCCCCATGGCGGCCTCCCGGTGCGGTGTTCGAGGCCGATCATAGCCGAAGGCAGGGCCCGGCGTCTGCGAGTGCCGAAGGGCACTGTCCCTCGGCCCACGACGGGACGCCCCGACCTTCAGATCAGCGCTGTCGGCCCGACGGCGCCTCCGTCACTGGGCAGACCATCCACGTCAACGGCGGCGTGTTCCTCTCGTAAGCGGACGACGGCGTCCGCGATAGCGGGGGTGCTCGACGACGCGCCCCAGGAACTCCATGATGAGCTGAGCGGCGACGAGCGAGGTGTTCTCGGACGCGACGTCCAGCATCGGATTGACCTCGACGAGGTCGAAGCCCACCACCTCGGCGTGGCGCGCGATGGCAACGAGCGCCTCGCGCAGCTCTTCGTAGC
>JBGQLG010000084.1:0-21931 GCA_041499965.1 Methylomirabilia bacterium | reverse complement strand
CCCCCGGGCCCACCGCACCCCTGCGGCCGTTCGATCAATCAGCCTGACGTCGGAGGAACGCCGGAACGTCGTAGTCGGCGTCACCCAGCGGGTCGTCGGTCTCGGCCCGCACGTCGGCGGCGAGCCGCCGGCGCCACGCCGCCGCCGCACCCGGCTGGGCGGCGCCGGGACGCGCCGCGCGCGGCAGGTCGACGATCCTGGTCGGCGAGGTCTCCTGCTTGCGCTCGGTGAATCCGGTGGCGATGACCGTCATGCGCACTTCGTCCTGCAGCGCCGGGTCGATGACGGCGCCGAAGATGATGTTGGCCTCCTCGTGGGCGGCCTCCTGCACGATGCGCGCGGCCTCTTCCACCTCGTGGATCGAGAGGTCGGCGCCGCCGGTGAAGTTGATGAGGATGCCGCGGGCCCCCTCGATGGAGGTGTCGTCGAGCAGCGGGCTGGCCACGGCCTTCTGGGCGGCGTCGAGCGCGCGGTGCTCGCCGTGCCCCACGCCGGTGCCCATCATCGCCATGCCCATGCCGGACATGATCGTGCGGACGTCGGCGAAGTCGAGGTTGATGAGCCCCGGCACCAGGATGAGGTCGGAGATGCCCTGCACCGCCTGCTGCAGCACGGCGTCGGCCACCTTGAACGCCTCCAGCAGCGGGGTGCCGCGGTCGACGACCGAGAGCAGCCGCTGGTTGGGGATCGCGATCAGCGTGTCGACGACGCCCCGCAGCGACTCCATGCCGGCCTCGGCCTGGAGCAGCCGCTTGCGGCCCTCGAACACGAACGGTTTGGTGACGACGGCCACGGTGAGGATGCCGAGGTCCTTGGCCAGCGAGGCCACGACCGGCGCCGCCCCGGTGCCGGTGCCGCCGCCGAGGCCGGCCGTGATGAACACCATGTCGGCGCCCTCGAGCAGCCGCGTGATCTCCTCGGGATCCTCGAGCGCGGCGCCGCGGCCGACGTCCGGGTTGGAGCCGGCGCCGAGCCCCTGCGTGAGCTTGGCGCCCAGCTGGATCTTCACCGCCGCCGGCGAGTTGCGCAGCGCCTGCAGATCCGTGTTGGCGACGATGAAGTCCACGCCCGTGAAGTCGGCGGCCATCATGCGGCTCA
This sequence comes from Methylomirabilia bacterium, assembly GCA_041499965.1. Classification (GTDB taxonomy): domain Bacteria; phylum Methylomirabilota; class Methylomirabilia; order Rokubacteriales; family CSP1-6; genus AR5. The sequence continues at coordinate 20,833 of JBGQLG010000084.1, read as the reverse complement.
CCGCGTTCCCGCCGCCCCCGCCCAGACCGATGACCTTGATCTTCGCCGCCGGGGGCACCTGCTCGAGCTCGAAGAGCGGGCGCCGATTCCGATCCTTCTCCATCAAGTCCTCCCCTTCCGTGGACGCGCCCTGCCGTCGCGTCCTCCGCGGGCGTGTGAGTGTGCCGTCGGCCGTCGAGTCGGGCGTGAACAGTGGCGGCTGCCGCTCGCCCCCCGGCGGTCGTCCTCCGCTAGAAGATTTCACCGAACCACCCTGCCAATCTCCGGCCGATCCTGGTGAGGAACGCGCCGTCGTTGGGGTCGAGCGGGGGCGCGCCGCTCGTCTGGCGGCGCGCCCCGTACAGCGCCAGCCCCACCCCCGTTGCGTAGATCGGGCTTCGCACGATATCGGCGAGGCCGCCGACCGCGGCCGGCACCCCGCGCCGCACCGGCTGGTCGAACACCGCCTCGGCCAGCTCGGGCACGCCCTCCATGATCGAGCTGCCGCCGGTGACGACGACGCCGGCGGTGGCCGCATCCGCAAAGCCGCTCTTGGTCAGCTCGCGCGCGACCAGCGTGAAGATCTCCTCGACGCGCGGCTGGATGATCTCCGACAGCACCTGGCGCGAGAGCTGGCGCGGCTTGCGCCCGCCGACCGAGGGCACGTCCACCGTCTCCTCGGCCGCCACCATCGCGGTCAGGGCGCAGCCGTAGCGCTTCTTGAGGCTCTCGGCGTCGCTCATCGGCGTGCGCAGCCCCACCGCCACGTCGTTGGTGATGTGATCGCCGCCCAGCGGCAGCACCGCGGTGTGCCACACGGCGCCGTCGCGGAAGAGCGCCATGTCGGTGGTGCCGCCCCCGATGTCGATGAGGACGATGCCCAGCTCCTTCTCGTCGGGGAAGAGCACCGCCTCGGCCGAGGCGATGGGCTCCAGCACCACGTCCTGCACGGCCAGGCCGGCCCGGTTCACCGAGCGCACGACGTTCTGGATCGACGTCACCGCGGCGGTGATGATGTGGACCTCGACCTCCAGCCGCACGCCCGACATGCCGATCGGCTCCCGGACGCCGTCGGCGTCGTCCACCATGAACGTCTGGGGCAGGACGTGGATGATCTCGCGGTCCTGCGGCACGTTGATGGCGCGCGCCGCCTCCACCGCCCGCTCGACGTCGGCGGCGGTCACCTCGCGCTCGCGGCTGGACACCGCAACCACGCCCCGGCTGTTCAGCGAGCGGATGTGGCCGCCGGCCACGCCGGCGTAGACCCGCGCGACCTCGGCGCCCGCCATCTGCTCGGCCTCGGCCACCGCGTGCTTGATCGCCTCGACGGTCGCGTCGATGTTCACGACGACGCCGCGGCGCAGCCCCCGGGAGGGCGCGTTGCCGACGCCCACGATGTCGAGGCGGCCGTCGCGCTTGGGCACCCCGATCACCGCGCAGATCTTCGTGGTGCCGACGTCCAGCCCCACGATCAGCTCCGGGCCCTTCGGCTTCTTCACCTGGCGCTCCCCCGCCGCAGGACCACCTGGTCGCGGAAGCGCAGGTCGACACCCTGGACATCCTGGGTCGCCACCTGGGCCAGCACGCCCTCGAGCCGGGCCAGGCGCTCCTCCCACTCCTCGCTGCCCAGCCGGACCTCGACGCCGTCGACGGTGTAGAGCACGGGGCCCTCGGCCCGGCTCATGTCGATCTCGGAGATCTCCGAGGCCAGGGTCGAGCCGGTACGCAGCAGCGCACGGATGAGCGAGATGGCGGCGCGGGCCCTTGGGCCCGGCGCGGTCCGCATGGTGGCCAGCTCCTCCTCGCTGAGGCCGCTGATCACCGGCACCTCGGTGGCCACGGCGCGGTGCTCCTCGCCGAGCAGGCGGCCGTCCTCGTCGAGCCAGTGCAGCCGGGCGGCGTGCACGAGCGTGAAGGGCCGCCGCTCGTCCACCAGGATCGACACGCGATTGGGCAGCTCGCGCACGACGTCGGCCCGCCGGATCTCGGGCAGCGCCTCCAGCCGCGCCCGCACGTGGTCGGGGTCGATGCGCCACAGATTGGTGCCGCGCACGATGCCGGAGACTTCGAGGATGCGCTGGGCCGGCACCCGCGAGGCCCCGCGCACCTCCACCGCCACCACCGCGAAGCGCGGCGTGGTGAGTGCCCAGTGTCCGGCCGCCACCACCGTGGCGGCCGTGGCCAGGATGAGCGCCCCCGCGCCCATCGCCCACAGCCAGCGGATCGGCCGGCGCGGGCGACGCCGCCGGTGTCGGAGGACGCGCTGCCCGGCGACCGCGGTGGCGGGATCGCCGAAGTCGCCGAGCGTGCTCGGCCGCGCACGCGGCGAGATGAGGCCTCTATTCACCGATGATCCTGATCTCGGGCTCCAGCGTGACCCCGGCGTGGGCGTGCACCCGCTCCTGCGTCACCTCCATCAGCGTCAGCACGTCGGTCGCGGTGGCGCCGCCGCGGTTGACGATGAAGTTGCTGTGCTTGGCCGAGATCTCGGCGCCGTTGATGCGCTTGCTGCGCAGCCCGGCCTTCTCGATCAGCCGGGTGGCCTGCTCGCCGACCGGGTTCTTCCACACGCTGCCGGCCGAGGCCAGCGCCAGCGGCTGGGTGGACTTCTTCACCTTGAGTCGCGCCTTGATCTCCTTCTGGATCTCGGGCAGCGGGCGCCGGTGCAATTGTAGCCGGCAGCCGACCAGCACCGCGCCGGCCGGGGCGCTGAACGAGCGATAGGGGAACGCGCCGCCGCTCGGCTTGAACTCGCCCAGCGTGCCGTCGGGGTGCAGGTAGTAGACGGCGCTCACGAAATCACCGATCGAGCCGTCGACGGTGCCGGCGTTCATGGCCAGCGCGCCGCCCACCGTGGCCGGGATCCCGACCAGGCACTCGATGCCGCCCAGGTTGAGGGCGGCCGCCTCGCGGATGAGCGAGGACAGGCTGACGCCGGCGCCGGCCACCGCCTCCTCGCCGTTGAACTCGGCGCGGCCCAGGCAGCCCTCCAGCTTGAGCACGACGCCGCGAATACCGCGGTCCTTGACGAGCAGGTTGTTGCCGCCGCCGATGACCGCCACCGGCAGCTGCTCGCGCTCGGCGAACATGAGCGCGTGGCGGATGTCGTCGACGTCCTGCGGCACCACGAAGATGTCCGCCGTCCCGCCGATTCGGAGCGACGTATGGAAGCTCAGGGGCTCCTTGAAACGGACTTCCCCCCGGATCTCTCCTAACATGTGGTCCCCCCATTCGGCGACTCGGCGTCGAGCCGTCGCAGAATGTCCGAGCCCAGCTGGTTCACGTCGCCGGCGCCCAGGGTCAGTACGAGGTCCCCGGGCCGGCTGATTTCGCACACGTGGTCGACGATGCGCGTCCGATCGCTGCCGAGGTAGGTGACGTTGCGGTGGCCGTGGGCCCGGATGCCCTCGGCGAGATCGGCGGCGCTCACGCCGGGAATCGGCGCCTCGCCCGCCGCATAGATGTCCATCACCACCAGCACGTCGGCCTGGTTGAAGGCGGTCAGAAACTCCTGGCGCAGGTGCAAGGTGCGGCTGTAGCGGTGCGGCTGGAACACGGTGACGACCCGGCGGTCGAACCCGGCCTTGGCGGCGGCGAGGGTCGCGCGGATCTCGGCGGGATGGTGGCCGTAGTCGTCGATCACGGTCACGCCGCCGGCGGTACCACGGATCTGGAAGCGGCGCTGCACGCCGGCGAAGCCGGCCAGCGCCGTGACGATGGTGGCGAACGGGATCTCGAGGTCCAGCCCCACGCCGATGGCGGCCAGCGCGTTGAGGACGTTGTGGCGGCCGGGGATCTGCAGCGCGCACTCGCCGAGCCGCTCGCCCCGCTGGGACACGTCGAAGCGGCTCGTCATGCCGCTGAGCACCAGATGGCGGGCGACCAGGTCGGCGGCCGAGTCCAGCCCGTAGGTGATGATGCGCTTCTCGACCTGGGGCAGCAGCATCTGGATGTTCGGCTGATCGAGGCAGAGGACGACGGCGCCGTAGAACGGCACCTTGTTGACGAAGGTCAGGAAGGCGGCCCGGATCGCGTCCAGGCTGCCGTAGTGGTCGAGGTGCTCGGCGTCGATCGTCGTGACCACCGCGATCGTCGGCGCCAGCTTGAGGAAGCTGCCGTCCGACTCGTCGGCCTCGGCCACCAGGTACTCGCCCTGGCCGAGCCGCGCGTTGGAGCCGAGGTTGGTCACCCGGCCGCCCACCACGATCGTGGGATCGTAGTGGCCCTCGGCCAGCACGGCGCCGACCAGCGAGGTGGTCGTGGTCTTGCCGTGGGTGCCGGCCACCGCGATGCCGTACTTGAGCCGCATCAGCTCGGCCAGCATCTCGGCCCGCTCGATGATCGGCACCTGGCGCAGGCGCGCCGTCTGCAGCTCCACGTTGTCTCGTGGTATCGCCGACGAATAGACCAGCACGTGGATGCCTTCGACGTTCTCGGCCCGGTGCCCGATGAAGATCTTGGCGCCCAGACGCTCCAGCCGCTCGATCGTCTCGTTGCGCTTCTGGTCGGAGCCGCTCACGCGGTAGCCGAGGTTGACCAGGATCTCGGCGATGCCCGACATCCCGATGCCGCCGATGCCGACGAAGTGGATGTGCTGGTAGCGCTTATACATGCGCGTGCTGGGAGATGTTGAGCAGCACCCCGGTCGAGAGCATCGTCATGAGCAGGGCCGAGCCGCCGAACGAGATGAACGGCAGCGGCAGCCCCTTGGTCGGCAGCAGTCCCGTCACCACCCCGAGATTCACGAGCACCTGGGTGGCGATCAGCAGCGTGATGCCGAGCGCCAGGTAGGCGCCGAACGGCTCGGGCGTCCGCAGCCCGATCCGCAGCCCCCGCCACACCAGCACCGCGAACAGCGCGACGAAGAGCACGGCGCCGATGAAGCCCAGCTCCTCGCCGATGACGGCGAAGATGAAGTCGGTGTGAGACTCCGGCAGGTAGAAGAGCTTCTGGCGCGAGCCGCCCACGCCCTGCCCGAGCAGTCCGCCGTTGCCGAAGGCCAGCCACGACTGGATGATCTGAAAGCCGCTGCCCCGCGGATCCGACCACGGATCCCAGAACGCCGTCATGCGCCGCAGCCGGTAGGGCGCCGCCCAGATCGCGATCGCCAGCAGCGGCAGCGCCGGCGCCAGCGCCCAGCCGAGGTAGCGGGCCGGGCTGCCGGCCAGGTACAGCAGGCCGAAGGTCAGCGTGACGAGCGTCAGGCAGTTGCCGAGATCCGGCTGCACGAACACCAGGGCCGCGAACGCCCCGGCCACCAGCAGCGGCGGCAGCAGCCCGCGCCGGATGTCGCCGAGCTGCTCCTGCCGGCGCGCCACGAACGCGGCCAGGTAGATCACCAGCGCCAGCTTCGCCAGCTCGGCCGGCTGGAAGGACACGATCCCCAGCCGGATCCACCGCCGCGTCCCGTTGATCGCCTGCCCGAACGGCGGCACCAGGACGAGCACGAGCAGGACGGCGGCGACGATCAGCGCCGGCACTACCAGCTTCTCCAGCCGCCGATAGTCCACCCGCACCGCCACCAGCATCGCGACCGCGCCCAGCAGCGCCCAGAACAGCTGCTTCTTCAGAAAAAAGTACGGATCGCGGAACCGATCCGCCGCCACGATCGCGCTCGCCGAGTACACCATCACGACGCCCGCCGACAGCAACACGATCGCGACGCCGAACAGCCACATATCCGGGGCGACCTTCCGCGGCATCTACGCGCTCGCTCGCTCGGCGCGCGTGGCGGCGACGGCCGGGGCGGCGTGGGCGGCGGGGGCGTGGTCCGGTCGCGCCAGTGGCTCGCCTGTATTGCGCGAGCGGGGTTCGCTCGACCCCCCATCCCCCAAAGGGGGCTGGGTCGCGGGCTGTCCGACGTGGGCGGCTCGCTCACCCCGCCCCGATAGATTCCGCGTGGCACGGCTCGCCACAAGGCGCGACCAGACCACGCCCCCGCCGCCCCGGCCGTCGCCGCCACGCGCGCGACCCAGCAAGCGCGCCATCACGTCGACCATCGCTGCATCGGCCGACAGGTCGACCATCGATACGTGCACCATCGACTCGACCGATGCTACGGACTTTGGGCGCGTCACCGACGTGTCGTGACTCACGGGTGCGGCGGCGGCGGTGGGGCGGGGCGTGGAGCTCGCCGGGAGCGAACCAGGGCGAGCCGAACCACGGGCGATCGCTGCCGGCGGGGCGAGCGAGTCGCCGACGATCGGCAGGCGACACCCCAGCCCCCTTTGGGGGATGGGGGGCCGAGCGAGCCCCGCCCGCGTGACAGAGGCGAGCCATGGGCGCGCCCGGCGAGCCCCACGCCCCGCCCCGCCGCCGCCGCTGCGCGCGTGGGTCAATCGAGCGCTCCGACGAGCTTCTTGAAGACGTCTCCGCGATGCTCGTAGTTGTCGAACATGTCGAACGACGCGCAGGCCGGCGAGAGCAGGACGACGCCGCCGCGCCCGGCCTGGCTGCGCGCCGTGTCGATCGCCGCCTGCATCGTGGCCGCCGCGCTCACCGGGATGCCGACCGCCGCCAGGGCGGCGCCGATCTTCGGCCCGTCCTCGCCGATGAGGACCGCGTGGCGCACGCGCCCGCGGGCCGTCGCGGCCAGCGGGCCGAAGTCCTGGCCCTTGCCCTTGCCGCCGGCGATCAGCACCACGCGCTCGTCGAAGCTCTCCAGCGCCTTGACCGTCGAGGCGACGTTGGTGCCCTTGGAGTCGTTGTAGAACTGCACGCCCCGCAGGTCGCGGACGAACTCGATGCGGTGCTCGACCGCGCGGAAGCGGCCGATGGCCCGGCGAATGGAGTCGGCGCCGAGGCCGAGCCAGAGCGCGCACACCGTGGCGGCCAGCACGTTCTCCACGTTGTGCTGACCGCGCAGCTGCATCTCGGCCAGCGGGCAGATGGCCTCGACGTGGCCGTTGAGCTTGGCCGCCACCCAGCCGTCGTGCACGAACACGCCGGGCTCGAGCTGGCGGCGGCGGCTGAACCACAGCACGCGGGCTCGCGTGCGCGGGGCCAGGGCGGCGGCGGCCGGGTCGTCGGCGTTGAGGACCGCGCAGTCGGTCGGGAGCTGGTTCAGGAAGATGCGGGCCTTGGCCTCCAGATAGGCGTCGAACGAGCCGTGACGGTCGAGGTGGTCGGGGGTGACGTTGAGCACGGCCGCCACCCGCGGGTGGAAGGTGTCGATCGTCTCCAGCTGGAACGACGACACCTCGGCGACCACGAGCCCGTCGCGCGGGAAGGCCAGCGCGTGGGCGGCCAGCGGGGTGCCGATGTTGCCGGCCACCATCACCGGCCGCGGCTGCTCGGCGAGGAGCGCGCCGGTGAGCGCGGTCGTCGTCGTCTTGCCGTTGGTGCCGGTGATGGCGATCGTCTCTGCCTCCATCGCCCGCCAGCCGAGCTCCAGCTCGCCGATGATCGGCAGCCGGGCCGCCCGGGCCGGGGCGAGCTGCGGCGAGTCGAGCGGCACCCCCGGGCTCACGATCACCAGGGCGACGCCCACGAACGCCGCCGCGTCCGGCCCGCCGCTCAGGATGCGCACGCCGGCGTCGCGCAGCGCGACCGCCTCGCGGCCCAGCGCCTCCACCGGCTTGGCGTCCACGCCGATCACGTCGGCGCCGACGTCGTGCAGCAGCCGCGCGGCGGCGATGCCGCTGCGCGCCAGCCCCACCACCGTCACCCGGCGGCCGCTCAGAGAAGCCAACCAGGCCCGACCCCGCGTCACCACGTCAGCGTCCTCCAGTGCAATCATGCCGCACACCTCGCCGTGTTCACGGGCTCGCCCCGCATTACCGCAGTTTGAGAGTGGTCAGCGCGAGCAGCGCCAAGGCGAACGAGACGATCCAGAAGCGAACGACGATCTTGGGCTCCGGCCACCCCGACAATTCGTAGTGGTGGTGCAGCGGCGCCATGCGGAAGATGCGCCGGCCGGTCAGCTTGAACGAGGCGACCTGCAGGATCACCGAGACCGCCTCCACCACGTAGATGCCGCCGATCAGCGGCAGCAGCAGCTCGGCCTTGGTCAGCACCGCCAGCGTGCCGATGGCGCCGCCCAGCGCCAGCGAGCCGGCGTCGCCCATGAAGACCTCGGCCGGATGACAGTTGAACCACAGGAAGCCCACGGCGGCGCCGATGAGCGCGGCGCAGAACACCGTCAGCTCCCCGGCGCCCCGGACGTTGACGATCTTCAGATAGTCCGCGGCCCGGAAGTTGCCGGTCAGGTAGGCCAGGATGGCGAAGGCCCCGCCGGCCATCACGATCGGGCCGATGGCGAGGCCGTCGAGCCCGTCGGTGAGGTTCACCGCGTTGGAAGCGCCCACCACGACGAGCAGCGCGAAGGGGAACCACCACCAGCCCAGGTTCACCAGCCAGCCCTTGAAGAACGGAATGGCCAGCAGCGGCTGCCACTCCGCGCGCGGCTGCCAGAACACGATCTGCAGCAGCGCCAGCGTCAGCACCGCCTGCAGCAGGAGCTTGACGCGGGCCGACAGGCCGCGCCGCTTCGTGACCTTCATCCAGTCGTCCCACATGCCGATCAGCCCGAAGCCGCTGATCGCCAGCATCACGACCCACACGTAGCGGTTGAGGAGATTCGCCCACAGCAGCGTGGAGGCGAGGATGGCGGTGAGGATGACCACGCCGCCCATCGTCGGCGTCCCCTGCTTGCCGCGATGGCGCTCCGGCGTGTCCTCGCGGACCGTCTGCCCGCCCTGCTGCATCCGCCGCAGGCGGGCGATCAGCCCGGGGCCGATCACCAGCGAGATCACCAGCGCCGTGATGAGCGCCATGAAGGACCGGAACGTCACGTAGCGGAAGACGTTGAAGACGATGTGGTCCTTCGCCAGGGGGACCAGGAAGTGGTAGAGCATCCGCCACCCTCATTCGCTGTCCGAGCGCTCGTGCCCCGAGCGGGCCAGTCGCGCGACGAGCGCGTCCACCACGCGCTCCATGCGCATGCCGCGTGAGCCCTTCACCAGAACCAGATCGCCGGGCGCCAGCCGCTTGAGCAGGTGGGCGACCGTGTCCTCGAACGTCGTCAGGTGCCGCGCCTCGGCGAGGCCGGCTTCGCGGGCGGCCTCGACCGCGGCCTGCATCCCGCGGCCCACGCCGACGAGCTCGTCGGCGGGCAGCGCGGCCACCAGGCGGCCCACCTCGCGGTGCGCCTCCTCGCTGATGGCGCCCAGCTCGAGCATGTCGCCCAGCACGACGATCAGCCGGCGGCCCCGGCGCCCGGCCGCCACCGTGTCGAGCGCCGCCCGCACCGACACCGGGCTGGCGTTGTAGGTGTCGTCGAGGATGGTGACCTCGCCCGCGCGCCGCCACACGCAGCGGCCGGCCACCGGCGGCACGCCGGCGAGCCCGCGCGCGATGTCGGCCAGCGGCAGCCCCAGGGCGACGCCGGCCGCCGCCGCGGCCAGGGCGTTGGTCACGTTGTGGCGGCCGGCCAGGGCCAGCGTCACCGCCTGCCGCTCGCCGCCGGCCTGCAGCGTGAGCGTCAGGCCCGCCTCGTCCTCGACGACGTCGCCGACCACGTGCACGTCGGCATGGGCACCGCGACCGTAGGTCACCACGCGCGCGCTCGTCTCCCGGGCCATGCCGGCCACGCGCGGATCGTCGGCGTTGAGCACGGCCACGCCGTCGGCGCCCAGCGCGCGCACCAGTCCGGCCTTCTCCTCGCGCACGCCGTCGAGCGAGCCGAGGAACTCGGTGTGGACGGAGGCGATGGTGGTGACGATGGCCACGGTCGGCGCGGCCAGCGCGGCCAGCGTGGCCACCTCGCCGCGGGCGTTGGTGCCGATCTCGAGCACGACCGCCTCGTGCTCGGGCCCGAGCTTGAGCAGCGTCAGCGGCAGCCCCCACTGGTTGTTGAACGACCGCTCGGGCCGCAGCACCACCCACCGCGTGGCCAGCACGCCGGCGGTCAGCTCCTTGGTCGTCGTCTTGCCGTTGCTGCCGGTGACGGCGACGACGGGGATCGCGAAGCGGCGGCGATGCCAGGCGCCGAGCGCGCCCAGCGCACGCGTGGTCTCCTCGACCAGGACGAGCGGGACGTTGGCCGGCACCTCGTCGGGCAGCGTGTGCACGACCAGGCAGGCGGCGCCGCGCGCGGCGGCCTCGGCCAGGAAGGCGTGGCCGTCCAGGCGATGGCCGAGGATGGCGAAGAACGCCTCGCCCACCGCCAGCGAGCGCGAGTCGATCGACACGCCGGTGACCGGGATGCCGAGGTCGCCGGCGACCAGGGCGCCCTGGGTCGAGCGCACGATGTCCTGCACGGTGAAGGGCGGCACGCGGTTCATCGCCGGCTCCCGAGCGCCGCGCGGGCGACGGCACGATCATCGAAGTCGAGCACGGTGGCGCCGACGATCTGGTAGGTCTCGTGGCCCTTGCCGGCGATGACGATGGTGTCGCCGGCGGCCGCCCAGGCGATGGCCGCGCCGATCGCGCGCCGCCGGTCGGGCTCCGTCACGCAGCGCTCGCGGCCCCCGGTCACGCGGTCCACGCCGGCCAGGATCTCCGCGATGATGGCCTCGGGGTGCTCGGAGCGCGGGTTGTCGGAGGTCGCCCAGGCGCGGTCGGCCAGGCGGGCGGCGATCTCGCCCATGATCGGACGCTTGGTGCGGTCGCGGTCGCCGCCGCAGCCGAAGACCACGCCCAGGCGGCCGGGCGTGATCTTGCGCGCGGTGCTCAGCACGCGCTGCAGCGCGTCGGGCGTGTGCGCGTAGTCGACCACGACCAGGAACGGCTGGCCGGCCTGCACCTGCTCGAAGCGCCCGGGCACGGTGCCCACGGCGGCCAGCGCCGGCGCGATCACCGCCGGGGTCAGGCCGAGCGCCAGCCCGGCGGCGATGGCCCCGAGCAGGTTGCTCACGTTGTGCTCGCCGATCAGCGGCGAGCGCAGCGTCAGCCGGCCGGCCGGCGTGTCGACCGTCATGCGGATGCCGTCGAGCCCGGAGGTGTGCTCGACGGCCCGCACGTGCGCGTCGGGGCTCAGCCCGAACGACAGGACCGGCACGTCGAGCCCGGCCACCATCGCCGCGCCGGCCGGGTCGTCGGCGTTGACGACGGCCGTGCGGCCCGGCTTGGGCGAGGCGGCCAGCAGCTCGAACAGCCGCCGCTTGGCGCGCCGGTACTCGTCGAGCGTGCCGTGGAAGTCGAGGTGGTCCTGCGTGAGGTTCGTGAAGATCGCGACGTCGAAGTCGAGCCCGTCCACGCGGCAGAGCGCCAGCGCGTGCGAGGAGACTTCCATGGCCACCCCGCCGATGCCGAGCCCGCGCATCTCGGCCAGCATCCCCTGGATCTCCAGCGCCTCCGGCGTCGTCTGGCTCGCGGTCCGCGACTGGGTCCCCAGGACGTGCTGGATCGTGCCGATGATCCCGGTGGTGTCGCCGCGGGCCCGTAGCAGCGCGTCGACGAGGTACGACGTCGTCGTCTTGCCGTTGGTGCCGGTGATGCCGACCAGCGTGAGCGCCGCCGAGGGATGGCCGTGGAAGGCGTCGGCCAGCCGGGCCAGGGCCAGGCGGGCCGAGGGGACCAGCACCTGGGCGACCGGCAGATCGGCGAGCGGCTCACCCTCGGTGACGACCAGCCGCGCCCCCCGGGCGACGGCGTCGGGCACGAACCGGCGGGCGTCCTGCTTGAAGCCCGGGACGGCGACGAACAGGTCGCCCGGCTCCACGCGCCGGGAGTCGGCCGTCAGTCCGCTCACGACGGGCGGCGGAGTGCCCACGACCCGGCGCTCGGGCAGGGCGTCGATCAGCAGTCGCACGGACACGTCCTGTCTGGGCATGTCATCTCGCGGCGGTGCTCGTCAGCGTGAGCCGCACGCCGGCCTCCGCCTCCAGGGTCTCACCGGCCGGGGGCAGCTGGTCGGCCACGCGGCCCCCGCGGCCGGCGACCTTCACGCCCACCCCGAACGGCGCCAGCATCGCCAGCGCCTGGCGCAGCGTGCGGCCGCGCACGTCGGGCATGACGCGCTCCTCGAGCGCCGGCGCCTCGAGCACGGCGCTGGCCAGGCGCACACGGCCGGCCGTGCCCTCGGCGGGGCCGGTGACGATCGACAGCGTCGCGGCGTCGCGCGGCGGCACCTCGAGGTAGCGCAGCACCTCGGCGCCGATCGCCGAGAAGATCGGCGCGGCGGCCTCGCTGCCCCACTTCTCATTCTTGGGCTCGTCCAGCATGACCAGCATCACCAGCCGCGGCTCGTCGGCCGGCGCGAAGCCGACGAAGGACAGCACGCCGGGGTTGCGCGAGTAGCGGTGCGTGACCGGGTCGAGCTTCTGGGCGGTGCCGGTCTTGCCCGCCACCTCGTAGCCGGCGATGGCCGCGTTGTGGCCGGTGCCGGCCGCCACCACCTGGGTCATCAGCCGCGTCAGCGTCCGCGTGGTCTCCGCGGTGATCACCTGGCGGACCGCCTGCGGCTCGAAGCGGCGCGTCTCGTGGCCCTCGGCGTCGAAGAGCGCGCGCACCAGCCGGGGCTGCATCAGGGTGCCGCCGTTGGCGATGGCGCCGAACGCCGCGACCATCTGCAGCGCGGTGACCGAGATCTCCTGGCCGATCGACATCGTGGGCAGCGACAGCGCCGACCAGCGCTGGGGATCGCGCAGCTGGCCGCGGCTCTCGCCGGCCAGGCCGATCCCGGTGGGCGCGCCGAAGCCGAACGCGGTCATGTAGCGGTAGTAGCGCTCGCGCCCCAGGCTGAGCCCCACCTTGATCGAGCCGACGTTGGAGGAGTTCTGCAGCACCTCGCCGAAGGTCAGCCAGCCGTACTTCTTCCAGTCGTGGATCGTCGTCCTGGCGATCGTGATGCTACCGTTCTCGGCCCAGATCCGGTCGTCGGGACGGACGACGCCCTCCTCGAGGGCGGCGGCGGCCATGATGATCTTGAACGTCGAGCCCGGCTCGAACGGATCGGTGACCGCCCGGTTGCGCCAGGCGTCGCGCGAGGGCACGTCGAGGAAGGCGTTGGGATTGAAGGTCGGGCGGATGGCCATGGCCAGCACGTCGCCGGTGCGCGGGTCCATGGCCACGGCCATGGCGGCCTTGGCCTGGGTGCGGCGGTAGGCGGCGTCGATCTCCCGCTCGGCCAGGTACTGGATCGTGCGGTCGAGCGTCAGCATCACGCCGTGGCCGGGCGCCGGCTGCTGGATCACGGCCTCGGTGACGACCTCGCGGCCGAGCGCGTCGCGGCCGACCACCGCCTTGCCCGGCGTGCCGGACAGCACGTCGTTCATCGAGCGCTCGATGCCCTCCAGCCCGCCGTCCACGCCCTCGAAGCCGACCACGTGAGCGCCCAGCTCGCGGTTGGGATAGAGGCGCAGGGGCTCGGGCAGGAAGCCGAGGCCCGGCTCGCGCAGCGCGCGGATCTCGGCCGCCGTCGCCGGCGGCAGCCGGCGGCGCAGCCACACGAACGACTTGCCGCTGGTGAGCGCGGCGTGCAGCTCGCGCTCGGGCAGGCCGACCAGCGGCGACAGCCGGGCGGCCACGCGCACGGGATCGCCGACGGCGCGGGGCTGGGCGAAGAGCGACTCGGCCGGGCTGGAGGTCGCCAAGGGCGCGCCCTGGCGATCGACGATGGGGCCGCGCTGGGCCTGGAGCACGACCGTGCGGGAGTACTGGCGCTCGGCCAGCGCGGCGAGGTCGCCGTGCCGGACGATCTGCAGCCAGCCCAGCCGGCCGACGACCCCGGTGAAGGCCAGGGCCAGGATGCCGGCGAGGACGAGCACGCGGGTGCGGAGGGGGGGTGTCACGCGGTCCTCCGTCCGGTCGTCGTCCAGGCGCCGGCGCGCGTCACCTGATGGGGATCCCCGCGGTGCCATCGGGGAGGGCGGCCACGCGGCTGCGGTTGGCGGCGGCCAGGCCGGTGCCGGCCGAGACGTACTCGCGGGCCAGGCGAACCTGCTGCCGGTCCGGGGTCGTGAAGCCGAGCTGGCGCGCACGCTGCTCGACGCGGGCCGGGGCGCGCAGCGTGGCGACCTCGACCTCGAGCTGGCGGATGGCCGTCTCGACGTCGGTGCGCTCGTGCTGCAGCCGGTCGAGCTGATAGGCCAGGTGCACCTGCTGCACGCGCAGGCCGACCACGCCGAGCCCGCCACACATCAGCGCCACCGACACGAGCAGCGCGCCGACGAGCGAGCGTCGCACGCGCGGGTCCTGCTCCCGATGCAACCTCTGCGGAGTCTTCACGGCAGCCGCTCCAGCACGCGCAGCTTCGCGCTCCGGGCGCGGGGGTTGGCCCGCACCTCGTCGTCCCCGGGCGGCAGGGGCGACGGCTCGAGCACGGCGAAACCCGCCGCCTCGAGGCTCCGGAACGTGTGCTTCACGATGCGGTCTTCGCCCGAGTGAAACGCAATCACGCCGAGCCGTCCGCCGCGGGCCAGCAGGTGCGGTGCGTGCTCGAGGGCGCTCCGGAGGGCGCCCGGCTCGTCGTTCACGGCCATGCGTACGGCCTGGAAGGTGCGCGTCGCCACGTGGATCCGCCGCGACCAGGCCTCGCGGGGGACGGCCGCCCGCACCGCGGCGACCAGGTCGCCGGTGGTGGCGAGCGGGCGCCGATAGACGATGGAGCGGGCGATGCGGCGCGCGTGGCGCTCCTCGCCGTACTCGTGGAGGATCCGGGCCAGCTCGGCCTCCGGCAGCCGATTGAGCAGCGCGGCGGCCGGCTCGCCCCGGGTGGGGTCCAGCCGCATGTCGAGGGGCTCGTCGGCCTGGAACGAGAAGCCGCGCCCGGAGGCCTCGAGCTGCCAGGACGAGATGCCGAGGTCGAGCAGGACCGCCCGGGCCTCGGCGATGCCCTGCTCGGCCGCGACGGCGCCGAGGTCGGCGAAGCTGGCGTGAGCCAGGCGGGCGCGCTCGCCGAACCGCGCCAGCCGCTCGGCGGCCATCCGCAGCGCCTCGGGGTCGGCGTCGAGACCGAGCAGGCGCACGTCGGGCCCGCTCGTCTCCAGCATCGCCTCCGCGTGTCCGCCCATTCCCACCGTCCCGTCGATCACCCAGCCCCCGTCACGCGGCCGCAGCAGAAATGCGACCTCGTCCACGAGGACGGGAAGGTGAACCGTTAGACTCCGTAGGCCGACAGCTTCTCGAAGAGCGTCGGCAGCGTGTCGCCCTGCGTGCGCTCGTACTCCTCGAAGCGGGCCCGGTCCCACACCTCGAACATCTTTCGGCCGCCGCCCACCAGCGTGACGTCCTTGCCCAGGCCGGCCTGCTCGCGGGTGTCGGGCGGCAGCAGGACACGGCCGGCGCTGTCGACGGCGGTCTCCTTGGCGCGCGACATGAACAGGCGCGAGAGCTTGCGCACCTCCGGGGTGAACATCGGCTGGCTGTTCAGCTTGTCCTCGATGCGCTGCCACTCATCCAGGGGGTGGACCTCCAGGGAGTGCTCGTTGGGCACCACGATCAGCTGCCCAGCCTGGTCCCCGTACGAGGCCAGGGCATCCCGCCACTTGGCGGGGA
Source organism: Methylomirabilia bacterium (assembly GCA_041499965.1). Lineage (GTDB taxonomy): Bacteria > Methylomirabilota > Methylomirabilia > Rokubacteriales > CSP1-6 > AR5. The sequence goes on along the minus strand of JBGQLG010000084.1, from coordinate 5,416 downwards.
TGCTCAGGCGCCCCTTCGGGTCGATCGTGTGCTGGTATCGGCCTCTGAACATGTCCCCTCGTGGGGCTGGGAGTCCATTTCATCCCACTTTGCCCCACTTGCAGGGCGACATTACCAATTGCCAAAAAGACCTGTCAAGGGAGAAATGACGATTATTAAAGAAGATGCCGAGCACTAGGGGGTAGGAGCGACAGGTTGGGGGCTCCGGTGACTACCCCACCCCGGATGGTGGCGGGGGTCGGCTCAGCGGGGCTTGTAGTACTTCAGGGCCTCCGGGATCCACCCCTCGATCTGAGCGATCCGGGTCTCCGGCAGCGGATGGGTGGACAGCAGCTCGATCGGCCGGTTGCTGGAGGCCGCCGCCATCCGTGTCCACAGGTCGCGGGCGGCGTTGGGATGGTAGCCGGCCTTGGCCATGTAGATCAGCCCCAGGTGATCGGCCTCGGATTCTTGTGCGCGACTCCACGGCAGCAGCACGCCCACGGAGGCGCCGGCACCGAGTCCGGCCGCGACGAGCTGCACGATGCGCGGATCACGGCCGGACAGCAACGTCTGCGTCGTCGCCACCGTGAGGCCCTCGACGGCGAGCTGCTGCGACATGCGCTCGCCGCCGTGCCGCGCGATCGCGTGCGACACCTCGTGGCCGAGCACCGCCGCCAGTCCCGCATCGTCGCGCGTCATGGGCAGAAGGCCCGTGTACACCGCGACCTTGCCGCCGGGCAGGCAGAACGCGTTGACCTGCGCGTCCTCGATGACCTTGAACTCCCACTGGTAGTCGGTGCGTCCCGTCGCCTCGGCGATGCGCCGGCCCACGCGCGTCACCTGCTCGTTGGCGCGCGCGTCGGTGGAGACCTTCGACTTGCCGAGGATCTCCTGGTACGAGTCGAGGCCCATCTTCACCTCGTCGCCCTCGGGAATCAGCACGAGCTGCGAGCGCCCCGTGAAGGGAACGGTCTCGCACGCGACGAGGCTCACCAGGACCAGCAGGGCGAGGAGGATGCGCATCGCGGCGATTCTAGCTCACGACGGAGATGCTGGCGAGCGGTGGATCAGTGGTTGCGGAGCTCGACGTCGGTGGTGAAGACGGCGCCGAGATCGCGGGCGGCGAGGAAGACGGCGTGATCGGGGCGGGTGGCCACGGTGACGCTGATGCGACGGACGGCGGCCGGCTCGGCCGTCGGCGCGCCGGCGCCGTCGAAGTACGCCAGCGTGAGGGCGCGGACGCCGTTGATGACGGGCTGGGCGCCGCCGCCGGCGTCGCGACGGAGGATGTCGCCGGCCAGGCGCCAGGTGATCGTCTCGGTGGCACCGGTGATGACGCCGTCGTGGTCGCGATCGATCTGCAACGCGACGCGCGTCGGCTCGGCCGCGGACAGCGCGGCGACTTGGCGCGGACCGGGCCCCTGCCCCGCGGTGCGCAGCTCGGCGCTCATCCAGGCGAGCGCGGCGCGCGCGCTCTGCTGCGTCTCGACGCGCGCCGCCCCCACCGCCCACGCCCGCTGGCCCTGCTCGAGCGTGGTCAGCGTGGCGCCGAGCGTGAGCCCGAGCACGGCGGTCGAGACGAGCAGGTCGGCGAGTGTCACGGACGCAGCGTGGACCGGGGGCGGCGTCGCGTCAACGTCCAATGATCGCGACGTCGCCACCCGCAGACATCAGGCGCCGGTCACCACGAGGAAGCCGCGCAGGTGATAGTGCAGCGTGGCCCCGGCGGAGGTGGTCAGCACAACGCCCTGCCCCGCCGCAAACTCGAGGCCGGTCGTCAGGCCGAGATTCAGCGAGGTCTGCGCCGGCACGCAGAGCACGCCGGTGCCCGACTCCACCGCCGTGACCGGCGACGCCGGCGTGACCGCGACGGTGCCGCCCGGCGCGATCGACGCGCCGCACGCCGGCGTCGCGCCCGGGTTGGTGATCAGCACGTCGGTGACGATCAGCTGGCGGGCCGCTGGCACCGCGAAGGCGCTGACGGTCGGCGTGCCGGCGTCGACCACGCGCGTGATCGAGACGATCTGCTCGATCGTCGGCCCGCCCGTCGCGCTCGCGCAGGATCGGGCTCTGACGATGCATGCGAACCTCCTGGGTGAGATTGCGCCCAGGGGCTCGCAAGGCGTGTGCCCGCGACGGCCGCGTGAAAGACCTACACGCCGGGGGGCCGCCGGGCCGCCCACGGCCGCAGCCGCTCGAACGCCGCGGCGGCCTGGAGCACGGCGCGATCGGCGAAGCGCCGGCCGACGATCTGCAATCCCACCGGCAGCCCGTCGCTCGTGAACCCGCACGGCACCGACGCGGCCGGCTGGCCGGTCAGGTTGAACGGATACGTGAACGGCAGCCACGCGTAGGGCGCGACGGGACGCCCGGCGATCTCCGTGGGATTGTCGAGCCCCACCTTGAAGGGCGGGCACGCGATCGTCGGCGTGAGGAGCAGATCGTACTTCTCGAAGAACGCGCGCGGGTACTGCCACCACGCGAGCCGGTCGAACCACGCCTGCACGTACTTCGTCGGCCGGTTGCGCAGCGTGATGTCGATGAGACGGGCCAGGCCGGGGTCGATCTCGGCCCGCCGGTCCAGGTACGGCGCCAGGCGGGTGGCGATGCCGCCGCAGAAGATCTCCGACCACGCCTCGAACGGCGAGGGCCAGCGCGGCGCCACTTCCTCCACACGGCACCCCAGCTCGCGGAACGCCCGCGCCGCCCGCGCGCACACCGCCGCCACGTCGGGATCCACGCAGTCGGCGAAGCCGAGGTCGTCGCTCCAGGCCAGCCGCCAGCCCGCCAGCGAGCGGCGCAGCGTCTTCACGTAATCGGCGCGCTCGGCCGGCAGCGAGTACTGATCGCGCTCGTCGGGTCCCGCGCAGACGCCCAGCATCAGCGCGGCGTCGGCCACCGTGCGCGTCATCGGCCCCACGTGCGAGAGGCTCCAGGCGCCGCTCGCCGGATGGATCGGCACGCGGCCGTACGAGGGCTTGAAGCCGAAGATCCCCGTGCAGGAGGCGGGGATGCGGATGGAGCCGCCGCCGTCGGTGCCGACGTGCAGCGGCCCCAGGCCGGCCGCGGCGGCCGCCGAGGCGCCGCCGCTGGAGCCGCCCGGCGTGCGATCGAGGTTCCAGGGATTGCGCGTGATGCCGAAGAGCAGGTTGTGGGTGGCACCGATCCAGCCCATCGTCGGCGTGTTGGTCTTGCCGAGCATGATGGCGCCGGCCGCCTTCATCCGCGCCACGATCGGCGCGTCCTCGGTCGGCACGTTGTCACGGTAGAGCGGCGTGCCGAAGGTCGTCCGCACGCCCTTGGTGATCACGAGGTCCTTCACCGAGAACGGCACGCCGTGCAGCGGGCCGAGCGTGGCCCCGCGCTTGCCGAGCGCGCGCTCGGCCGCCCGGGCGTCACGCCGGGCCGACTCGGCCGTCACCGTGACGTAGGCGTTCAGGATCGGATTGAGCGCGTCGATCCGCGCCAGCAGCGCGTTGACGACCTCGACCGGTGAGACCTTCCTGCGCCTGATCATGGCGGCCAGCGTGGTCGCCGGCAGCCAGCACAGCTCGTCTGCGCTCTCCTCCCGAGCCATCGATCTCTCTCCTAGGACGGTGGGTGAACGATCACGCTCCTGGCTTCGTATGGTAGGTGGTTTGGCCGGCGGGATCAAAATCGAGGCGGTAGCCGCTGACCGTGAGTCCCGGCGCCACCTCGACGTCGAGCGCGGGCGCGCGCACGAACCCCAGCCGCTCGTACACGCGGATCGCCGCCTGCATCATGCCGGTCGTGTGCAGCGTGAGCGCCGGCGCCCCCCACGCGCGGGCGCGGCGCAGGCACGCCCCCATCAGCGCCGCCCCGACGCCGCCGCCGCGCGCCGCCGGGGCCACGGCCAGCAGGCGGACCTCGGGCTCCGCGCGCCGCGTCCGGGCGGCGCCGGCGCCGGGCAGCGCGGGCGCGACCGGATAGAGCAGGACCGTGCCCACGATCGTCCCCTCGCGCTCGGCGACGAGCTGGGCGGCGGGAGCCGGACGGGCCAGCGTCGCGAGGATGTTCTGCCGGTAGCCCTCCCACAGGTGCGGCCGGGCGTCGCGAATCACCACCGCGCCGCTCACGGGTCCGACGTCGTAGCGCGGCCCGTCCTCGCCCTCGAGGATCTCGGTGGCCACGACCGACGCCTCGCGCAGATGAATGCCCGCGCGTCCGGAAACGTCACGACGTGGATCTTCTTGACGAGGTCCGGCGTCGCCGCCGGCGCCACCACCACGGTGCGCTCGATGCGGCCGCCGTGGTCGGCCATCACGGTGGCGGCGTGGCGCTCGAACGCCCGGAACGCCTCCAGCGCGTCCTTGCGGATCGTGAGGATGGCGACGAGGGTCACGCGCCGCGCAGGCGGGGATCGAGCGTGTCGCGCAGCGCGTCGCCGAAGAGGTTGGCGCCGAACACGGCCAGGCTGATCGCCAGGCCGGGGTACAGCACGAGGTGCGGGGCCTTCTGCGCGTACTCGGCGGCCGACACCGACAGCATGCGCCCCCACGACGGGTACGGCTCGGGCACGCCGAGGCCGAGGAACGACAGCGCGGCCTCCACCAGGATGGCGGCCCCGAGCTGGGCCGTGCACAGCACGATGAAGGGCCCCATCGTGTTGGGCAGCACGTGCCGGAAGGCGATGCGCAGGTGGCTCACGCCGAGCGCCCGGCCCGCCTCGATGTACTGCATCTCGCGGATCGACAGCACGCTGGCCCGGATGACCCGGCCGGCCCGCGGCACGATGGGGATCGAGATGGCGATGATGACGTTCCGGATGGACGGGCCGAGCGAGGCCGACATCACCAGGGCCAGCACGAGGAGCGGCAGCCCCTGCAGGATGTCGAGCAGCCGCTGGGCGATCAGGTCGGTCTTGCCGCCCGCGTAGCCGGAGAGCAGGCCGATGATGCCGCCCAGCACGGAGCCGAGCAGCGTGGAGCCGATGCCGACGATCAGCGAGACACGGGCTCCGTGCACGATGCGCGAGTAGATGTCGCGGCCCAGGTGGTCGGCGCCGAGCCAGTGCGCCTCGCTCGAGCGGGCCAGGGTGGCGCTGGCGTCGGTCGCGATCGGATCGTGGGTCTGCAGCTGGTCGGCGAACACGCCGGTCAGCAGCATGATCAGCATGAGCACGCCGCCGGCGGCGCCGAGCGGCTTCTTGCGCACGAAGCGACGGATCGTGGCGGCCATCGACTCCCGGCCAATGACCCGGGTCGCCGTCGGCAGCTCGAGCTCGACCGGACTCACCGCCACGGCGGGCCGCCCCCAGTATCCCGAGTCAGAGATGCGCTGAGCTGGACGGGCGCGTCGCCGGCTCGTGGCGGAGACGGCGGGGCGAGCCCGCGGAGAGGGCGGCCGGCGCGACCGATGGTGAGCCTGCCTCCCACCGTCGCGACTCGGCGGGGTGAGCGCGCCGCCAACGTCT
>JBGQLG010000083.1:0-21944 GCA_041499965.1 Methylomirabilia bacterium | reverse complement strand
TAGGGATCTCATCGTGGCCTCCGTTCTTGTTTCGGTCCGCTGAGCACTGCATCGCGCTGGCCAAGGTCTGAAGCCCGGCGCAATGGCGGAATTCCATGACGTTAGAGACAGGGTTGAGTGCAGCCCGCGGGTATCAGCCGTCCCTGCGCGTCCCCAGTGGGGCGGCGATGCCCCGGGTTACAGGCGGGTTGGTTAGAAGGATCGGGGCTCCCGAGGCCGCGTGCATCGCGCCGCCGTGCCTGCCCGGACCCATCGGTCCCGCGCCCTGGGCCATCATGTGCGGCCCCATCTGTCTCATCATCCCGTGGCCCATGCCGCCCGGCCCGTGCCGCGGGCCCATGCATGCCAGGGCCGCGCCGGCCAGGCCGACCATTGCCACGATCGTCACCGCTACTGTGAGTACGGTCTTCATGCCTCGATCCCCTTCACGGGTGTGACGATGGCGATGAGTGACGTCCCGCTTCGCATCCGTCGCCGCCTCAGTGCGTGTGGCCAGCGATGGTGTCACCTCTCGCCATCGCCAGATGATGCGGCTGGTGGTGCGCTCCCTCGGTGATCAGCCCCGCGAAGCCGAGGCCGCGGATGCGCGCGATGAGCTTCACGTCATCCGGGTTCTTGGCGATGACGGTCAGGCGCACACCGCCCGGGATGGTCTCGGTCCGCGCCGCGAACGAAGGCATGCGATCGAGCTCGGCCGCGTGCGGCACGACCATCGCGCGGATGGCCTGCTCCGTGCGCCCCGTGCCCGTGACCTCCATCGCGAGACCCCCGGGGACCGGAACCTGATTGACCGTCGACCGCAGCATCACCTCATTCATGTCGATGAGGTGCTGGCGGAGGCGCTCGACGTCGACCTTGTCCCAATCGGTCGCGGGGTCGGCCTCCAGGATGCGCACGACCTCGCCGATGGCGCCGAAGGCGTCCTGGCCGGGCATCGTGGGTGCGCTGCCCCCCATCCCGTGCATCGCCCGCATGTGCTGAGCATGCATATCCACCCCGGACGAGGGCATCGACCCGTGGTCATGGGGCTGGCCGGGCCCGGAGCCCGGCGGATGCTGAGCGAAAACGGTGTGCACGAGCACGGCCCCGCCCAGGGCGAAGGTGAGTACGATGGCCGCGGCTGCTCTCCACATGACTGCCTCCTGTAAGGAACCGACTATCAGCCAGTATGGAGAGTCCTGTGGGTCGAATCTATGACCTAAGTCACACTGCCCCGCCGCGCGTCACAACCTCGCTGTTCAGTGTCCGCTCATGGCGCTCGGGCCCTCCGGCCCGTGGAAGATCTCGGCGTTCTCCGGCCCCTCGACGACGAGAAACCCGGCCAGGCCGCGTTCGAGCCTCGACAGCGAGTGGTCCACGAGGATGTAGCGGCCCGGGACTTCCAGCTTGAACTCGACGATGGTGGCGCCGCCGGCCGGCACCATCGTCGTCTGGACGTTGGTCGCGATGGGCGAGCCCATCGAGGCCTCGCCGTAGACGCGGTCGAAGATCTCGCCGATGACGTGGAACGACGAGGTGGCGTTGGGGCCGCCGACGCCGAAGAAGATCCGCACCGTCTCGCCGACCCTGGCCTTCAGGGGATGCTCCGTCGTGAGCGCGCCCACCGCGCCGTTGAAGACGAAGTACTCCGGCCGCTCCGCCAGCAACTTCTCCACGCTGAACTCGTCGTGGCCGCGCTGCCCGAAGGGACGATCGGTGTAGATCTCGCCCTGCATGACGTAGAACTCGTGGTCCACCTTGGGCAGCCCGCCGGGCGGCTCCACCAGGATCAGGCCGTACATGCCGCTCGAGATGTGATTCGCCACCATGGGGGTCGCGCAGTGGTAGACGTAGAGACCGGGATTCAGCGCCTTGAACCGGAAGGACTTCGCTTCACCGGGCGGCGTCTGGGTCATGACCGCGCCGCCGACTGCGTGCAGGTCGACGGAGTGAATCATGCGGCTGTCGGCCTTGTTCTTGAAGTGCAGCTCCACGGTGTCGTTGACGCGGACGCGCAGGAACGGCCCCGGCACCTTGCCGTTGAACGTCCAGTACGTGTACGTCGTGTCGTTGGCCAGCCGGCCGACGAGCTCGACCGCCTCGAGCTCGACGCTGACGATCCTCGACGGACCGGGAGGCACGGGACCGGGCAGATCCGAGGCGGCCCGGGTGATGCTCACCGAGGGCGGCAGCTGCACCACCGGCGCCTTGGCGCCGCCGACGTTGATCTTGCCCTCCATGCCCGCCTGGCGGTGACCCGGCAGCGTGCAGAAGTAGGCGAACTCGCCCGCCTTGTCGGCACGGAACACCGTCACGCTGCTGGCGCCCTTGCGGTTGACGTGGTCGGTGCCCGCGTTGAAGTCCGGGAACGCAACGTCGTGCTCGATCCCGTCGTTGTTGACGAGACTCACCTGGACGATGTCGCCGACGGCGACCCGGAGCGGGGGGTTGACGACGCCTTCGATATCGCCACCCGCGCCGACAAACGCCATCTTGCCTTCCGCCAGCTCGGTGCGCAGACGGAAGCGCACGGTGGGCGTGTATTCGGCGGCGGGACTCTTTCGCGAGACCTTCGGCGCCCCGGGCGTTGCCGGCTTGGTGGGGGGCGCCGCCGGCCTGGCCTGCGCCGTATGGCGGTGACTGGCGCCGTCCGCCGCCCACGTGGAGGCGGCCGGAGCCCACGCGAGGACCAACGCCAGCACCACTAGCCCGATCGAGTTGCGAGTCCGCGCTGGTTCCCTCCTCGTGCCCACCAGTATCCGGCGGCGCGGATCGGGACGTTATGACGTGGATCATGCCGCGCGCCCGGGCGACCCGGTGCCGGACGCCTGATATCATCGCCGCATGGCGGAGAGCGACCCGGCCGAGTTTCTGAGGGACATTCCCGTCTTCGCCGGGGTGCCGAACGACGAGCTGCAGGCGCTGGCCGCCAGCGCGCGCGCCGAGAGCTACCGCGTGCGCGAGTATGTCTTCATGGAGGGTGACGCCGCCGACTGGTTCTGCGTCGTTCGCTCCGGCCGGATCAAGATCCTGCGGCAGTCGCGCGCCGGCAAGGAGGTCGTCCTCGAGCTGCTCGGGCCCGGCGAGCCATTCGGCGGCGTCGCGGTCATCGAGGGCCGGCCCTACCCGGCCTCGGCCCAGGCGGCCCAGGCCAGCGTCGTGCTCAAGATTCCGCGCGAGCCGATCGTCGCGCTCGCCGAGCGTCGCCCCGCGATCATCCGCGAGATGGCCCTGATGATCGGGCGGCGGCTGCGCGACGCGCACGATTCCGTGAAATCGCTCGCCGTCGACTCCGTCGAGGCCCGACTGGCGGCGGCGCTGCTCCGGCTCGCCGAGCGCGAGGGCGCCCCTGGCCCGGGGGGACTGGCGCTGCCCTTTCCCCTGACCCGGCAGACCCTGGCCGACATGACCGGCACCACGGTGGAGTCGGCCATTCGCGTGGTGAGCCGGTGGCAGAAAGACGGCATCGTTCGCGACGACGGTGGCCGGCTGGTCCTCCCCGACCTCGACGAGCTGCGTGCGCTCGCCGAGGGTGAGCCCGGGTGAGCCTGTCACTCGTTCTGCGCTCGCGGACATCCCGGCGGCGCTGACCTGGATCCGTTATGACCCACGTCATATCGCCTACCGCCGTTCGGCGCTACGGTGCGGCCGTGGAGAGCCTCGCGACGACCCGGGTCCATGTACTCGTCGACCGTCTTGGGCGACCGACTCCTTCTACATCCAGACCCGGCTGACAGGGTCACGGGAGGAAGAGCTCATGCCAACGGAATTCAGCGTCATCATCAGGGATGAGCCCGGAACCCTGGCGCGACTTGGCGGGGCGCTCGGCGACGCCGGTGTGAACATCGAGGCGATCGCGGGCAGCAGCCGCGACGGGACGAGCCGCGTCCAGTTCCTCTGCAGCGCGCCGGATCGCGCCACCGAGGGCCTGCAAGCCGCCGGCATCCCGTACGCCACGCGCGAGGTGCTCGTGGTGAGGATCCTCGACGAGCCCGGCATGCTGGGCGACGTCGCCCTCGTCATGTCGAAGGCGGGCATCAACATCGACTCGGTGTACGTCACCACGCGCGGGGATGTCGTGCTCGGCGTCGACGACCTGACCGGTGCCATCCAGGTCGCCGGGGGGATGGCCGTGATGAGGCCGGACTGACCCACGCGGGCGCCAGCCGGCCCCGACGGCGCCTCAGGCGATGGTCACCATCTCGGTCTCCAGCGCCTCCTCGACACGCTGCCGCTGGTCCCGTGTCGCCACCAGGCTGAACATCTCCAAGAAGCCTGGGTCCGTGAGCCCGCTCTGCACGAAGGTGTGGCGCTTGGCTGCCATCAGGGCCGCCAGGACCTCCTCGTGCTCGGCCTTGCCGAGCGAGCGCCGGATGTAGCGCTGCAGGTTCTCGACGTCGAAGCGGGACTGCACGTGCAGCAGCGCCTCGAGGCCGATCACCAGCTCGACGAAGTCGTCGATCGCCTCGTCCCTCTCGACCACCGCCATGGCCTGGAACGCCCGGATGGTCTCGAGCCGGCCCCGCCGGGCGCGCCGCGCGGCGTCCCGCCAGTACGAGGTGAGGATCTGCCGGGCCAGGACATCGAGCGATGCGTGGTCCTGGGCGCACCGCAGGCAGTACGTCTCGGCCGGCGCCTGCAGGCACGCGGTCAGCAGGCGCACGGCCCCGGTGCGCTTGGCGAGAACCACGCCCGCCGCGCGCCGCGTCTCGGGCAGCAGGGCCAGGGCAAAGCCGAGCGCGTCGTTCACCCGGGCCCGAACCTCGAGGAACAGGCCACGGCGTTCGACCTCATCGGTCGCGGCGCTGGAGAGCGCGGCGAACGCCTCGCGCTCGTCGTGCGGGAGACCGCGGACGAGCGTGATCGTGGGAGGCGCGATGAACTCTTCCATGCAGCCGAGCAGGTGCACGTGGGCGCCAAACTCGACGCGGCTGAGCTTGAGCGCCTCCGCCCGGCTGAGGCACGCGATCCCGTCGCCGGCGGACAGCGGCGTCGGCAGCCAGCGGCGCGTAACGTTGAACTGCCGATCACCGAGCTCCTCGTGCGAGAACCAGCTCATGTCCTTACCTCTCATGTCCGGGCGGTTCACTCCACGACCAGCTGGGCGTCGATCGTCACGGGCTGCGCGATGTTGAAGTCGTTCGGTGAGGTCCGCACGACGGCCTCGGGGATCAGCCGGGCCGCCCGTTCAGCCATCGCCCTGCCGGCATCACCGCCGCCACGCCCTGTCTGCTCTCGCGGTTCCCGCAGACGTGTCGTCCGTCGGGATACTTGGCAATTGCGATGCCGAGGCCGAGCCACGAGATTTCAGCACGTTAGGGGAGGGTCAAGGCCGCCCGTCGGTTCGGCGGTTTCGGCGGTTTCGGCGGATTCGTCAGTTGGGAGGCGGCCTTGTCGGGGGCGCAAGCCGACCTTGCGCGCTCATTGGCCCGTCAAATCGGCTCACCAGCCTCGATCGCGGTCCGCGCCCGCAAGGCAGCCTTGCAGGCCGCCGCGCAAACGCGTGATTTTCGCGGCGCCCAGCCGTGGCACGCGGCGTGCTGAATCCTCGCGCCATGCGAGAGGCGCAGACCGGCGAAGGCGCGGTGATCATCGGCGTAGACGTCGGGGCGAGCTCCATCGCGGGCGGGCTCGTGACGCCGGCCGGCGAGGTCCTGATGCATGCGCAGACGCCGACGCGCCGGAAGGGGGCCGGCGACGGCGTCGAGCGCCTGCTCGCCATCGTCGCCGACGTCCACGCCGAGGCGCGCCGTCGCGGTCTCACCATCCAAGGGGTCGGGGTGGGCCTGCCCTGCATCGTGGACGTCGATCGGGGGATGAGCGTCGACGATCAGAACTTCGTCCCCGAGCTCGCCCACGTCCCCGTGGCCGACCGGATCCTGGAGCAGACGGGGTTGACGACCTGGGTCGACAACGACGTCAACGCCCTGGCCCTGGGCGAGCTGCGCTGGGGGGCCGGCCAGGGAGCCTCGTCGCTCGTCGTCATCGCCGTCGGCACCGGCGTGGGCGGCGCCCTCGTCGTGGATGGCACACTGGTCCGCGGGCGGAACGGCTATGCCGGCGAGTTCGGCCACGTCAGCGTCATGATGAACGGGCCGGTCTGCTTCTGCGGCGGCCGCGGCTGCATGTGCGTCTTCGTCGCCGGCACCGCGATCGAGCAGACGGCGCGGCTGCGCCTGCGCGCGCGACCGGAGTCCAAGCTCCTGGCGCTCGCCGACAGCGACGTGGCGGCGGTCACGACGGCGATGGTGTTCGAGGCCGCGGCCGGCGGTGACGGGCTGGCCCGGGGCCTCGTCGACGAAGCCTGCGAGGCGCTCGCCGCGGCCCTCGGTGGCCTGCTGAACATGTTCAATCCGGAGCGGGTGGTCATCACGGGCGGCGTGCTCCGATCGCTGGCGCCGCTGCGCGACGACATCCTGCAGCGCGCGACCAAGTACGCCCTGGCGCGCGTCCTCGACAACACGACGGTCCGCCTCATCCCGTCCGACAAATCGTCGAGCATGCGGGGGGCGGCGGCGCTGTTCCTGTACGAATCGGCGCGCCGGAGCCGGCAGCCCGCGGCGGCGGCTGAGCGGAGGTAGCCATGTACGTGTCCAGGCCCGACGCCCGGATCTTCTACCAGGTCACCGGCTCGGCCGGGCGCGACCTCGTGCTCGTGCCGCCGTGCTACCCGATCGTGTACGGCCGCGCGTGGAAGATGCAGGTGCCCTATCTCTCTCGCCTCTTCCGCGTCGTGACCATGGACTTCCGCGGCAACGGCCGCTCCGACCGGCCGCCCACGGGCTACGACTTCGACACGCTGTACGGCGACCTGACGGCGGTGCTCGACGCGGCGGCCCGGTCGCCGTTCGCGCTCGTGGGCTACTCCTGCAGCAACATGCTCCTCATCCGGTACGCGGCCGAGCACCCCGAGCGGGTGTCGCACCTCGTCCTCGTGAGCGGCCAGTACAGCCAGCCGATGCCCGAGCCCTTCGACGAGAAGTATGCGCCGCTGGTGCGCAACGACTTCGAGGGCTACCTGCGCCGCTTCTTCACCAGCATGTACCCGGAGCCGCACTCGCTGAAGGGCATCGAGGACGGCATCGGCTGGGGCCGGGAGACGACGCCCGAGGTCCTAATCGAGGCGCTGCGTCAGATCCGCCAGGACAACGTCCGCGATCAGCTGGGGAAGGTCGCCACGCCGACGCTCCTGCTGCACGGCACCCGCGACCGGATCGTGCCCTACAAGGTCGGCGCGGAGATCGCAGAGACGATCCCGGGAGCCCGGCTCGTGACCTTCGAGAGCGGTGGCCACGGCCTGCCCGGCCGGGAGGCGGTCAAGGTCAACCAGCTCATCCGCGACTTCGTCCTCGAGCGGCCGGTCGAGTCGCGGGTGGTGCCGCCGACGACCGAGCGGCCGACGGCGAAGCCACCCGCCCGGACGCGCCGCCGGCGCATCCTCTTCCTGTCGAGCCCGATCGGCCTCGGTCACATCCAGCGCGACCTCGCCATCGCGCGGGCCCTCCGCGCGGAGTACCCGGACGCGACGGTGGACTTCCTGGCCGCCGATCCGGCGGACCGCGTGGTCCGGCACCTCGGCGAGCGCCTGCATCCGGCGACCCGGCTGCTCCTCAACGAGAGCGCCCACTTCGAACGCTGGGCCGCCGACCACGAGCTACACGCCTTCAACGCCCTGTGGGACATGGACGAGATCATGGCCGCCAACTTCATGGTCTTCGCCGACGTGGTCGAGGCCGAGGACTACGACCTGTGGATCGGCGACGAGGGCTGGGACCTCGACTACTACCTGCACGAGAACCCGGATCTGAAGCGGGCGCCCTACGTGTTCATCACCGACTTCATCGGCGTGCTCCCCATGCGGGACGACCCGTCGTCCACGGAATTCCGGCGGGCGTGGGAGAAGAACGCCGAAAACGTCGATCATCTCCGCCTCCATCCCGACGTGCGCGACCTCTCCATCATGGTCGGCGACGAGACGGATGTGCTGGATCGGGAGTTCGGCCCCGAGCTGCCGAACATGCGCCAGTGGGCGCGCGAGCACTTCCAGTTCTCCGGCTACACCTACCACTTCGACCCCGCCGCCTACCGCGACCGCCCGGCGCTGCGGAAACGGCTCGGCTACCGCGACGGCGAGCGCGTGATCCTGGTCTCCGTCGGCGGCACCCGGGCCGGCCGCCACCTGCTCGGCAAATGCGCCGAGGCGTTCGCGGGGGTGGCCCGGCACCTGCCCGACACCCGCCTGGTGGTGGTGGCCGGGCCGCGGGTCGACCCGGGCCAGCTCCCCGCGCACCCGCAGATCGAGGTGCGACCGTTCGTCCCCGACCTCTACGAGCACCACGCCGCGGTCGATCTGGCCATCGTGCAGGGCGGGCTCACGACGACGATGGAGCTGGCCGCGTTCCAGACTCCGTTCTTCTACTTTCCGCTACGCAACCACTTCGAGCAGCAGCACTTCGTGGCCCGTCGCCTGCAACGGCTGGGCGCCGGCGTGCGGATGGACTACGACCGCACCACCGCCGAGGAGCTGGGCGCCGCGATGGTGGCCCACCTCGGGCGGCCCGTGCGATACGCTGATGTGCCGGTCGATGGGACCGCGCGCGCGGCGCGAATGATCGCCAACCTGCTCTGACCAAGGGGAGGACGACCATGGGCGTCAACGGTGTGAACCTGGACGGCATCAAGGAAGTGGACGCGCTCGTCCGCCAGAAGCCGGCGATGGGCCGGTGCGCGTTCAAGGCGCGCTCCTCGTGGAAGCGCGGCACCCGAAGCGAGGTGACCGTCGACTCGATCCTGGCCGGCGGCCACGAGATGTCGCCGCCGACCCGCCGCTTCACGATCGCGGTCGACGAGCCGCCGTTCCTGGGCGGTGCCGACAGCCAGCCCAACCCGGTGGAAGTGCTCCTGGCCGCGCTGGCCGGCTGCGTGACGGCGGGCATCGCGACCAACGCCGACCTGTTCGGCGTGCCGATCGACGCGATGAGCATCGAGCTCGAAGCCGACGTCGACGCCCGCGGCCTGCTCGGCCACGACAAGAGCGTGCGCAACGGCGTGACCGACATCCGCTACACGGTCACCATCCAGAGCCCGGCCTCCGAGGAGCAGGTGCGGCGGTGCAAGGAGACGATCGACCGCAAGTCCCCCGTCCGCGACACGCTGGCCAACCCCGTCAACATCACCTCGACCCTGGTCTACCGGCCGAGCTGAGCATCGGATGCCGGGCGAGCTCAATTGCATCCACACCAAATCACTGATCCCCCTGGTGGAGCGGGAGGTCGGCGAGGAGGGGGGGGCGGCCCTGGTGCTGGTGGCCGGGCACTCGCGCGAGTACCTGACCGCCGATCACAACTGGCTGCCCCTGCCCCTCGTCGACTCGCTCGCGCGGCTGGCCATGAGGCTGGTGGGTGAGACCGACGAGGAGCGCTGGGGCCGACGGTGGGGCGAGTACCACATGGACTGGAAGCCCGGCCACGACGAGCGCTCCTACATGGGCGGCTACACCATGGGGCTCGGGAGCCCCCGCTCGGTCTTCACACGCCTCCCGGTGATCGAGGCGGCGATGAACCGCGCCGCGGTCTTCGAGCTGGTCGAGATGCACCGGGCGCGCGCGATCGTCCGCGCCACGCCGGCCGCCGGGTGCCATATCCCGAGGTGGCTCTGCAGCTTTCTGCGAACCCAGATCGAGCGGTTCCCGACCAACTGGGGGCTGCCGAGGGCGGTGGTGACCGAGTCACAGTGCGCGGCGGCCGGCGCGCCCGCGTGCGTCTGGCACCTGCGCTGGAAGAATCCGCCGATCGGCGCGCGCGTCTGGGGGCCCGTCGTCGCCGGCGCGGTGGGCGCCGGCGTCCTCGCGTTCACGACGGGGGGCGGCGACTGGCTCGGGCGCGGGGCCGTCGCCGCCCTGCCCCTCGTCGCCGGGACGGCGGTCGGAGTCGCTTGGCGGGAGCGCCGCCAGCGGCGGGAGATCGAGCGGCTGCGCGACATCCAGAGCGACGAGATCCTGCACTCGGCCGAGGAGCTCGAGCGGAAGTTCCGCGATCTCGAGACGAAGATCGAGCAGCTCTCCCTGCTCATCGACCTCGGCGCCGCCGTCAACGCCACCCTCGACATCGAGAAGATCTACGAGCAGGCCCTCGACCGCCTCGTGCACCGCATGGGCTATCAGGGTGCGAACCTGTTCCTCATCGATGCCGACCAGGGGACGATCCGCGCCCATCGCCGCGCCGGCGACGAGCCGGCCCGCGCCCTCGGCCAGGTCGAGTTCCGGCTCGACGCCGACGACAGCGCGACCGCCCGGGTGGCCCGTACCGGGCTGCCCGTCATCGTCAACGACGTCGAGGCCACGGAGGCGCCCGTACACCGGCCGACGGCGCGCGCACTCGGCGTGCGCTCCCTGGTGGCGGTGCCCCTGCGCGTGAAGGATCGCATCTTCGGCGTGCTGAACGTCATCGCCAGAGAGCCCGGCCGCTTCGCCGGGGGCGACGTCGACCTGGTCACGGCGGTGGCCAACAACGTGGCCCTGGCGGTCGATCGGGCGGAGAGCTTCCAGACGATCGAGGATCTGAGCCGCGGCCTCGAGGACAAGGTCCGCGTCCGCACCGAGCAACTGCGGGCCGCCAACGAGGAGCTGGCCGGCGCCTATCGCGAGCTGCAGTCCACGCAGGTGCAGCTCATTCAGCGGGAGAAGATGGCCTCGGTCGGCCAGCTGGTGGCCGGGGTCGCCCACGAGCTGAACAACCCCATCGGCTTCATCTACTCGAACATCGGGACGCTGGAAGACTTCGTCACGCGGCTGCGCACCATGCTGGAGGTGTTCCGGGCCACGCCGCTGCCGGAGGCCGCCCAGGCGGCCGTGCAGCAGCGCTGGGACGGCCTGAAGGTCGACTATGCCCTTCGCTATCTCGACTCCATGATCCGGGGCATCCGCGAGGGCGCCGAGCGAAGCCGGAAGATCGTGCGGGATCTTCGCATCTTCGCCCGCGGACAGGACGAGGTGTGGCAGTCGGTCGACCTGCACACGGAGATCGAGTCGAGCCTCACCCTGCTGCATCACATCCTCAAGGACCGGGTCGCCGTCGAGCGCCGCTTCGGCGCGCTGCCGGCCGTGGAGTGCATCCGCTCGCAGATGGACCAGGTGTTCCTCAACCTCCTCGCCAATGCCGGGCAGGCCATCACCGGGCCCGGCCGCATCACCATCGAGACCGGCGTGGATGGCGGCCACGCGGTCGTCACGATCGCCGACACCGGGCCCGGCATCCCGGCCGACGTGAGCGGCCGGATCTTCGATCCATTCTTCACCACCAAGCCGGTCGGCGAGGGCACCGGCCTCGGGCTGTCGATCAGCTACGAGATCGTCAAGAAGCACGGTGGCGAGCTCTCCGCCGAGAGTCCGGCGGGCGGCGGCGCGGTGTTCACGCTGCGCATCCCCCTCGCGCGGCGGAGCGCGTGAGCGACGAGGCGACGGTCCTGATCGTGGACGACGAGCCGCGTATCCTCGACGCGCTCGAGGCGCTGCTCGGCATGGAGCACCGCGTGCTGCGGGCCGAGACGCCGGAGGCGGCGCTCCACCTGCTCGCGACGGAGCCCGTCGCGGTCATCGTGAGCGACCAGCGCATGCCGGGCATGCTCGGCACCGAGCTGCTGGCCCGGAGCCGTGACGTCGCCCCCGACACCGTCCGAATCTTGTTGACGGCGTTCACCGACCCCGACGCCCTGCTGGACTCGATCAACGCCGCCGGAATCTATCACTTCGTGCTCAAGCCCTGGGAGCCCACCGAGCTACGGCTGCTCATCGCCCGGGGGGTGGAGCGCCACCGCCTCGTCTGCGAGCGCGAGGAGCTCGTGCAGGATCTCGCCGCGCGGAACCGGGCGCTGGAGGACGCGCTCGCCGGGCTGCGCGCCGCCCAGGCCGACGTCGAGCGTGAGGCGGCGCTGCGGGCGCAGCTGCAGCGCTACGTGTCACCCCGGCTGGTCGACCACGCGGTCGCCGAGGGCACGCTCCTGGCGAACCCAGGCGTCTGGCGGCCGGCCACGGTGCTCTTCGCCGACATCCGGGGCTTCGCCCGGCTCATCGAGTCCACGCCCGGCCCGGTCACCATCCGCCTCCTCGACGAGTACTTCGCGGCGATGATCGACATCATCTTCGAGCGCCAGGGCACCGTGGAACAGCTCATCGGCGACGAGATCGTCGCGCTGTTCGGGCTCACCGAGGACGAGCCCGATGCCGCCGCCCGCGCGGTCTTTGCCGCGATCGACATGGTCGACGGGGTGCGGGCCCTGGCCGCCCGCTGGGCCGCCGCCGGGCTCCCGACCTTCGACATCGGCGTGGGCATCAGCTCGGGGCGCGTGATGGCCGGCACCATCGGATCGGACCGGCGCCGGGAGCTCATCGTGGTGGGCCGGCCCATGATCGCGGCGGCGCGCATCCAGCGCATGACGCGGCTGTTCGATGCGCATATCATCGTGGGCGAGGAGACCTTCAGGCAGGTGAAGAATCGCGTGCGGCATCGCGAGCTGGGGACGCCCCGGCTCAAGGGCATCAAGCACCGCGCGGCACTCTACGAGATCCTCGCCCGGATCGAGGCGGCGGCCGGCGCGCCGGCATGAACGGAGGCGGGCCGGACCAGGCCACCGTCCTCATCGTCGACGACGAGCCGCGCGTGCTCGACGCGCTCGAGGCCGTGCTGGCGGCCGAGTTCCGGGTGCTGCGGGCGCCCAGCGGTCCCGCCGCCCTCGATCTGCTCCGCACCGAGGAGGTCACCGTCATCCTCACCGACTACCGGATGCCCGGCATGACGGGGGTCGAGATGCTTCGCGAGAGCCTGACCGTCGCGCCGGAAGCGGTCCGGCTCGTCCTCACCGCCTACACCGACGTCGACAGCCTGATGGACGCCGTCAACACGGGCCACATCTACCACTTCGTGGCGAAGCCGTGGGACTCCCACGAGCTGCTGGTGGTCATCCGCCGCGCCATCGAGCGCCACGCGCTGGCCCAGGACAACGCCCGGCTGCGAGAGGAGCTGGAGGTCGCCTACAACGCCGTGCGGCGGCAGGTCGCCGAGATCCGCGCCCGGCCCACCGCGTTCGACACCGTGATCGGCGCCACCACCGGTCTGCGGGAGGCCCTCGGCCTCGCCCGCAAGATCCTCGACACCGGGACCACGGTCCTCCTGCGCGGGGAGACCGGAACGGGCAAGGAGCTCTTCGCGCGGCTCATCCACGACAGCGGTGACCGGCGCGGGCGGAAGTTCGTCGCCCAGAACTGTGGCGCGCTGGCCGAGACGCTCCTGGAATCCGAGCTCTTCGGCCACGCGCGCGGCGCCTTCACCGGCGCCATCGCCGAGCGCCGCGGGCTCTTCGAGGAGGCCCACGGCGGCACCATCCTGCTGGACGAGATCGGCGAGACGACCCCGGCCACGCAGCTGCGCCTGTTGCGGGTGCTGCAGGAGGGCGAGGTGCGCCGCGTCGGTGAGTCCACCACCCGGAAGGTCGACGTGCGCGTGATCGCCGCCACCAACGTCGACCTGGAATCCCGCGTGAGCGAGGGCGTCTTCCGGCGCGATCTCTACTATCGCCTCAACGTGTTCCCGATCACGCTGCCGCCCCTGCGGGCCCGCCCGCACGACGTCCCGCCCCTGGCCGAGCACTTCCTGCGGCTGCGCCGCGGGCGCCGGGCGGTGCCCGGCTTCACCCCCGAGGCCCTGCGGTCCCTGCAGGCCTACCCGTTCCCTGGCAACGTGCGCGAGCTGGAGAACGAGGTCGAGCGCGCGCTGGCCCTGGCCGACGATGGCCACCCGATCGGAGTCGAGCATCTCTCCGAGCGCGTTCTCGACGCGGCGCGGACGGATGTCTCGCCGAGCACGCTCAACGAGGCGATCGAGGAGCTCAAGCGCCGGATGATCCAGGATGCCCTGCGAGAGTGCGGCTCCAAGACCCGAGCCGCCGAGCGCCTGGGCCTCACGCGCCAGAGCCTGCAGCAGATGCTGCGCCGCCGCGCCGAGTGACGCGCGTCAGCGTCCGCCGAGCCGTGGGTCGAGGGCGTCGCGCAGCCCGTCGCCCAGCAGATTGAAGCCCAGCACCGACAGCATGATGGCGGCGCCGGGGAACAGGAACGCCCACCACGCGCCGCTGGTGAAGTACTTGTAGGAGTCCGCCAGCATGGCCCCCCACTCCGGCATCGGGGGCTGGGCGCCGAGCCCGAGGAATCCGAGCGCGGCCGCTTCGAGGATCGCGAAGGCGACGGCCAGCGTCGTCTGCACGATGAGGGGCGGCAGGCTGTTCGGCAGGATGTGGCCGAGCAGCACCCGCAGACCGCTGCCCCCGATCCCCCGCGCCGCCACCACGAACTCCTGCTCCCGCACCGAGAGCACGGCCGCCCGGCTCAGCCGGGCATAGGCCGGAATCGACACCAGGCTGATGGCGAACAGCGAGTTGCGCAGCCCGGGGCCCATCATGGCCACGATGGCGATGGCCAGCAGCGTGCCGGGGAACGCCAGCAGGATGTCCATGCCGAACATCAGGACGACGTCCGTCCTCGCTCCGAGATACCCGGCGACCAGGCCGATCAGCGACCCCAGCAGCGCGGCCACCGCGACCGCGCTCACCGCCAGCCCCAGCGTCACCCGGGTGGCGTGGAGCACGCGGACGACGAGATCGCGACCCAGCGTGTCCGTCCCGAACGGGTGCGCCAGCGTGGGCGGCTTGAGCCGCAGGGCCAGATTGCTGTCGATCCCGGCGTCGTAGTGGTGGACGAGCGGCGTCACCACCGCCATCAGGAAGAACCCGAGCACGAGGGCCAGGCCGGCCCGCGCCACCGGGCTCGCGACGAGCCGGCGCCAGGCCGCGGCGGCCGGATGCGCGCTCCGCTGGCGGGCCGCCGGCGCAGTGACGGCGGTCGCCTCGACCGTCGACATCAGTGCGGCCTCGGCGAACGACGCGGCCGGGCGAGCGGTGCCATCAGTACTGGATGCGCGGATCGGCGACGGCGTAGAGCAGATCAGTGACCAGGTTCACCGTCACCACGATCACCGCGATGAACAGCGTGGCGCCCTGCACGATCGCGTAGTCACGGGACTCGATCGATTCGTAGACCCACAGCCCGATGCCCGGCCACGAGAAGATCGTCTCGGTGAGGATGGCGCCGGCCAGCAGCCGTCCGGTCTGCAGCCCGATCACGGTGAGCACGGGCAGCAGCGCGTTGCGCAGACCGTGGCGCGTGATCACCGCCAGCTGCGAGAGGCCCTTGGCCTGGGCCGTGCGGATGTAGTCGCGCGTCAGCTCCTCCAGCAGGCTCGCCCGGGTCATGCGCGTGATGACGGCCAGCGGGATCGTGGCCAGGGCCACGGCCGGCAGGATCAAATGGCGAAGCGCGTCACCCAGCACGGCCCACTCGCGCTGCAGCAGGGCGTCCAGGATCAGGAAGTTCGTCACCGGCCGGAAGGTCGTCTCGCTGTCCAGCCGGAATCCGGTCGGCAGCAACCCGAGCTGCACGCCGAAGATCCACGCCAGCACCAGGCCCAGCCAGAAGATCGGCATGGACACGCCGGTGAGCGCCCCCACCCGGGCCAGGCTGTCGAGCAGCGAGTTGCGCCGCACCGCGCACATCATGCCGGCGGGCACGCCCACGGCGATCGCCAGGAGGAGGGCCGCCCCGGCCAGCTCCACCGTGGCCGGGAAGCGCCGCCAGAGATCGGTGGCGACGGGATCGCCGCGGACGATGGAGACGCCGAGATCGCCGCGCAACACCTTGCCCACGTACAGCGCGTATTGCGCCCACAGCGGGCGATCGAGGCCGAGCCGAGCCCGGACCGCGGTCACCTTCTCGGGAGTCGCCCGCTCGCCCAGCATGGTGAGCGCCGGATCGCCGGGAATCAGGTGGATGAAGCTGAAGACGAGGAGGGACACGCCGATCAGCACGGGCACGACGGTCAGGCCGCGCCTGATCGCGTAGCGCGTCACCGCGCCCTCCTCGTCACCGGCGCGCTACTGCAGCTCGACGGTGTTGAAGTACTCCGAGCCGGTCGGGTGCGGGACGTAGCCCTTCACGCGCCTGGCGAAGGCCAGCGGCGGCTGGTTGTTGGCGATGAACAGCCGCCCGGCGTCGTCGTGCAGCAGCTGCTCGGCCTGCCGGTAGAGCTTGGCGCGCTCGGCCTGGCTCGTGAGCTTCTGGGCGCGCAGCAGCACGTCGGCCAGTGGCTGATTGGCGTAGAAGCCCTCGCGCGAGACGCCCGGCGCGCAGAAGAAGTAGCAGAGGAAGTTGTCGGGGTCGCCGTTGTCGCCCGTCCAGCCCAGCATGTAGAGCGGCATCTGCCCGTTCTTCCGCTTGTCGAGGTACACCGCCCACTCGGCGGTCTGCAGCTGGGCCTTGATGCCCACCTTGGCCAGGTCGACCGCCATGGCCTCCCCGATCTCCTTGGGACTCGGAAAGTAGGGCCGGGAGCGCGACATGTACCAGAACACCAGCGGCTCCTTCTTGCCGTCGTCCCAGGTGATGGTCGACAGGCCCGTCGCCAGCCCGGCCTGCTTGAGCAGCTCCTGGGCCTTGGCCGGGCTGTGCTCGTAGCCCTTGAGGTCCTTGTTGTAACCCCAGAGTGGCGGCGGCTGGAACTGCGTCGCGGCCAGGCCGGTACCGCCGTAGAGCGCGTCGACGATGGCCTGGCGGTTGATGGCGTGCGCGAAGGCCTGGCGCACTCGCTTGTCCTGGAACTCCTTCACCTTGTAGTTGAAGGCGATGTAGCCGGTGGTGTTGGTGGGGCGCAGCAGCACGTGCAGGCCGGGATCGCGCTTCACCACCGCCACGTCGTCGGGATTGAGGCCTTCCATGCCGTGGATCTCGCCGGCCTTGAGCGCGCCCAGTCGCTGCGAGTTGTCCTTGATGTTGCGGACGACCACGCGCTTGATCCTGGGCTTCACGCCCCAGTAGTCGGGATTGGCCTCCAGCACCACCTCCTGGTTCGGCTTCCACTCGACGAACTTGTAAGCCCCGGTGCCCACCGGGTGCTTGCCGAATTCCGTGCCCCACTTCTCCACGGCGGCCGGGCTGGCGATGTCGAAGACGAACATGGCCAGGTTGGCCAGGAACGGCGCCTGCGGATCCTTGAGCGTGAGGCGCACGGCGTGCGAGCCGGTCGCTTCTATCTTGGTCACGATCGACTTGTCGTCGAAGCCGCCGAACTGACCCTCCCAGTACTCGAAGGTCTGCCCGGCCTTCACCTGGTTGTCGTGCTGCGGGTGGCTGCTCTTCCACCAGCGCTCGAAGTTCCACACCACCGCCCGGGCGTCGAGCGGGGTGCCGTCGTGGAACGTCACGTTGCGACGCAGCGTGAACGTCCAGACCTTCGCGTCGGGCGACACCTCCCACGACTGGGCCAGCGCCGGCTCCACCTCCGTGGTGGCGCCCTTGTACTTCACCAGCCCGTCGTAGATCTGGCGCGTGATGCGCGAGGAGATGCCGTCGGTGATGATGGCGGGGTCGAGCTGCACCGGCTCGCCCTGGGCGCCGAACACGAACGTCTGGGCCGCGGCGGGAGCGACCGCAAGCTGGAGGGCGAGGACGACGAAGCACGCGAGCCTGCCGAGTCTCATGGGCCGGACCTCCTCGGGACCGTCTGGACCGCGGAGCATTATGGGGCCGTCGCTCTCGTCAGCGCTCGGGATTCAGCTGCCCTCGTGCCAGATGAGCTTCAGGATCCGCTCGCGGGCCTGGACGAACTCGACGCTCGACTTCACGGCCCGGCTGTCGCCGCCGCTCTCGCGGGCGCTGAAGGGCGTCGGGACCTCGGCGACGATGCGCCCCGGTCGTGGCGACATCACCACCACGCGCGTTCCGAGATAGCACGCCTCCTCGACGCTGTGCGTGATGAAGACGACCGTCTTGCCGGTCGTCTTCCAGAGCTTCAGCAGCTCCTCCTGGAGGTGCTCGCGCGTGAGCGCGTCGAGGGCGCCGAACGGCTCGTCCATCAAGAGCACGCGGGGGTCGTTGGCCAGCACCCGCGCGATGGCGACGCGCTGCTGCATGCCTCCGGAGAGCTCGTAGGGCGCCCGGCCGCGGACGTCCCACAGCCGCACGAGGCGGAGCACCCGCTCGGCCGCCTCGGCCCGGCCGGGCCGCGGCGTGCCGCGCATCCGCGGCCCGAACTCCACGTTCTGCTGCACCGTGAGCCAGGGGTAGAGCGCCGGCTGCTGGAAGACCACGGCCCGCTGGTGGTCGGGGCCGACGATCGGCGCGCCGTCGAGGCGCACGCCGCCGGTCGTCGGCGCGATGAACCCCGCCACGATCCGGAGCAGGCTCGTCTTGCCGCAACCGGACGGCCCCACCACGCAGACGAAGTCGCCCTCGCGGATGGCGAGCGTCACCCGGTCGAGGGCAGGGACGCGGCCGTCGCGCCCGGTGTATTCGAGCGTCACCTCCTCGACCTCGAGGAGCGGGCGGGCGGCGCCGCCGTCCATTCCCCCTACTTCAGCGCCCGCTCGAGGTACGAGGGGTTGATCGCCTTCTCGAACGCGGACAGCGCCGGCGCATCCTTGATCGTCTTCTGGCTCACGAGGAAGTCGGCGGTCTCCTTGAGGACGCGGGCGAACTTTCCGCGCTTCGCCGAGGTGCCGAGATAGGCGTCGGTGAGCTGATCGGCGCCCGACACCCACACGAGCGTCTTCATCTCGCGCTCGGCCTCGTCGGCGGCGATGTTGAACTCCTTGGCGACGGCGGCCGCCGCCTCCTTGGGACTCTTGAGCCAGAGGTCCACGCCCTTGATCTGGGTCTGGACGTACCGCACGACGAGCTCGGGATACTTCTCGACGAACGCCCGGCGCGCCACCGCGACGTCGCCCGTCAGGTAGCCCTTCTGGGCCATCTCCCGGCTCGTGAGGATCACCTCGCCGCCGGCATCGACCATCTTCTTCAGCGTCGGCTCCCACACGTAGCCGGCGTCGAGGTCACCGCGCTGCCAGGCGGCCAGCATGTCGGGGGGCTGCATGTCGAGGACCCGGACCTTGGCGGGATCGACGCCGGCGACCTTGAAGGCGCCGAGCAGGCTGTAGTGCGTCGTCGACCCGAACGGCGTCGCCACCTTCTTGCCAACGAGGTCGGCCACGCCCTTCACGCCCTTGCCCTTCTTCACCACCAGGGACTCGTTCTCACCCTCGAGGTCGTGGATCCACACGATCTCGTAGGCGAGGCCGCGCGCGATGCCGGCCGCCGCCGGGCTCGTCCCCACGAGACCGAGGTCGAGGCCGCCCGCGGCCATGGCCGTGTTCACGTCGCGGCCGGAGTCGAACTGCTTCCAGTTGATCTTCACGCCCAGCGCCTTCTCGAACCAGCCCAGCTGCTTGCCGACGATCTCGGCGTTGGGGATCACCTGGTAGCCGATCGTCACCTGCTCGGGCTTGCCCTGCGCCCAGGCTCCGATCACTCCGACCGCGAGCACGAGAGCAGCCACTCCGATCCATCGCGTGTTTCTCATGATGTCTCCCCTCTGTGAGGCAGCACCCGCGCGGCGACCACGCTCAGGCTCTGCCCTTCCACGGCACGACCCGGCGCTCGCCGAGCCGAATGAGTCGATCGAGCCCGATCCCGGTGAGCCCCATCACGATGTTGCCCATGAAGATCACGTCGGAGCGCAGGAACTTGGAGGCGTCCAGCACCATCCAGCCGATGCCGGATGTCGCCGCGACCATCTCCGCGGCGACCAGCGTCGTGTAGGTGAAGGCGATGCTGACGCGCATCCCCGTGAAGATGTCGGGCAGGCAGGACGGGAGGATCACGTGGCAGAAGACCTGCCAGCGGCTCGCTCCCAGGGACGCGGCGCCCTGAATGCGCTCCTGGCTCACGCCGTGGACGCCGGCCATCGCGGCGACCGAGAGCGGCGGGAACGCCGCCAGGTAGAGCAGCGCGATCTTGGATCCGTTCTCGATGCCGAGCCAGATGATGAGCAGGGTGTAGTACGCGAGCGGCGGGAGCGGGCGGTAGAACTCGATGAGCGGGTCGAACACGGCCCGGATCCGCGGACTGTAGCCGATGGCCAGGCCGAGCGGCACGGCGGTCACCACCGCAAGGGTGAAGCCGGCGACCACGCGGTAGAGGCTGTCGGCGAGGTGGTGGAGGAGGGTGTGGCCGCGGTAGCCATCGGTCAGCACATCGACGAAGGCCTCCCCCACCGATGCGGGCGACGGCACGAACAGCTCCGAGACGAGCTGGTACCGCGCGATCACGTACCAGACGACGAAGATCGACCCGATCGTCAGCGCGGTCAGGAGCCGGGCCAGGCGTTGTTCCGGCCGTTGGGAAACCGGAGACATCACAGCAGCACGACCTGGAGGCCGGTGGGGTTCCACCCGTTGCACGGATTCTGGTCCTGGGGACAGGCCGTGAGCGCCACGAGGCAGTCGTCCTCGGCGCGGAACTCGACGTGGTCCCCGGCGCGCGAGATCGGCTCGACCGTCTCCAGCCGGAAGTCCGGCGTGATCACCGTTCGCTGGAAGATGTTGAACGGATCCGGGATCATCGCCTCGCCGATGCCGTGCGGGGCGAGGACGCCGGCGAGGATCGCCAGGCAGCTGGCGTGCGGTGTGGTGAGGCCGAAGCGGACGCGATAGTCGTAGGCGCTGCACGACGAGAACAGGAAATCATGCTCGCCGACGGTGTCCTCGGTGATGGTGAGCAGGGGCCGGCAGCGCGTCGAATACAGGGCGTGGCCCTGGCCGATCTTCAGCGCCCGGTTGAGCTTGCGCGTATTCCCCGGCGAGAAGCGCTCCGCGGTGTCGTGCGCCAGGAAGACGACCAGGTCGCTGACCTGCTGGCCCTCGACGTCGACGAGACGGAACCGGCTCCCCTTGGGCAGGGCGAACGCCGTCCCGCTGCGCGCCTCCACGGCGATCTCCCGGGCGGTCACCCCGGCCGGCGTTCAGCCGGAGCGCGGTCCGGCCTGTCGATCCGTGTCCTCATCGGGGCTCTCCCCCACCGCTGGTGACCGTCCGCGCACGCGATGGTGCGTGAACGTAACGCGGCCGGGAAAACGCGTCAAGCGACCTGCGAAGCGCCGAGCTCATCCAGAAGGAGAAGATTCAGCAGGCTGACGTCCCACGCACGATCCAGGCGCAAGGGCGAGCGTTGGCCCCACCTCTGCGCATTCCTTGTGTGGGGCAACATCCGCGACCAAGAGGGAGCCGGCTCCGAGCCTCAGCGCCCTTGCGATGCAGTCGTCACCACCTGCTTCTGGCTACGCGTTGATGTGGCTCGGGACTGACGCCCGAGTGGTGCCGGGTGGCCTCAGCGGCTCGGTGGACCGGGGGGCGGAGGCGGGGCGTTGGGCAGCCAGATCCATTGATAGGCGGCCGTCACGCCATCGCCCTGGAGATGGTAGCACCCGCCCACGTAGCAGACCTCGCGCTGGACAGGTCGGGTCACGTACGCCTGCGTCTGATAGGCGGGAGCTGGCGCGTAGACGGGCCCCCCCTGGTAGGCGTAGTACGGATAGGGGTAGTAGTACGGGGCCGCGAGCGCGGCGCCCAGGAAGAGCCCGCCGACGAAGACAGGACCAAAGCAGCAGCCGAAGCGATGGAAGCCGGGATGGAACCCGTGATGCAGGCCGGGGTTGAACCCGTGATGGGAGCCACCACGGAACCCGTCAGCGGAGGACGGGGCGGCGAAGGCGAAAGCCAGCAACCCCACAAGCACGAGACTGATGATCTTCCGGAGCATAGGCACCCCCTCGGACCGACTCCTCACCTACACCACGTCAAGGCCTACACCATATTGAGGCTTGAGTCTAGGCTGCGGTCTCCCGCGACGGTACGCCGTCGGGCACGGCAGGATCGCCGATAAGCCGCCGTCGCCTCTCCGGCGTGAGAGGCACGCGGTCCACCCGGAGACCCCGCCCGGACAGCGCGTCCTCGACGGCCGAGGCGACGACGGCCGCTGCCGGCAGCGTGCCGGACTCCCCCACGCCCTTGAGCCCCAGCGGATTCAGCGG
>JBGQLG010000082.1:0-21954 GCA_041499965.1 Methylomirabilia bacterium | reverse complement strand
GGGGGCTGGGGCGCGGACAAATTGAATCGTGGGCGGCTCGCGAGCCGGGCCCTGCGCTCGAACGGTGACAACGGCTCGCCATGATGGCGCGCCCGCGGCGACCGCGCCCGGCTCCCGGCGTCGCCGACACCCCATGAGCGTCATCAGCGCCCCGGGAGACGGCGATAGCCCGGGGAAGATGGCGATAGAGGAGACCTAGATGGAATTTCATGGATTGGATGTGGGGACGCAGTTCAAGCGGATGAGGGAGCTGGTGCCGGAGACGTATCGGGCGTTTCTTGACTTCGACAAGAAGGCGTTCGAGAACGGGGCGCTCCCCAACAAGACCAAGGAGCTGATCGCGCTGGGCATCGCGCAGATCACCCAGTGTCCGTGGTGCATCCAGGCGCACACCAAGAAGGCGGCCACGGCGGGATCCAGCGACGCCGAGATCGCCGAGACGACCTTCGTCGCCATGGCCATGGCGGCCGGCGCGGCCTGGAGCCACGGCGGGTTGGTCCTGCAGTGCCTGCAGGAGCACAAGGGCGCCTGAGCCATGGACCTGTCCCTGACCGAGCCCCAGGAGATGCTGCGCGCCTCCGCGCGCAGCTTCGTCGAGCGCGAGGCCCCGCGCCACGCGCTGGTCGCCGCCCAGCGTGACGACGCCGGCCTGACGCCCCGGCTGTGGAGCAAGGCGGCCGAGCTCGGCTGGCCGGGCATCCTCGTGCCGGCGCAGTACGGCGGCAGCGAGAGCACGCTGACCGATGCGGCGGTGCTGTTCGAGGAGCTGGGCCGCGGGCCGGTGCCGGGCCCGTTCTTCAGCTCGGGCGTGCTCGGCGCGCTCACCGTGCTGGAGGCGGCGACGCCGGCCCAGCGGCAGGCGCTGCTGCCGCGCGTCGCAAGCGGAGAAGCCGTCCTGGCCGTCGCGATCACCGAGCCCCACGCGTCGTGGGGTCCGCAGGGCGTCACGCTCACGCCGCGGCGGGCGGGCGATCGCTACCGGCTGGACGGCGTCAAGCTCTTCGTGAGCGACGCGACCGCCGCCACCCACCTGGTGGTCGTCGTCCGACTCGGCGACGGACCGCGCGATCTCGGGTTGCTGCTGGTCGACGCAGCGGCGCCCGGTGTGCGGGCGCGACGCCTGCCCGGCTTCCTCTCCTGGCAGGACGAGGTGACGTTCGAGGGCGTGGAGGTGCCGGCTGCCGACCTGCTCGGTGGAACGGGCCACGACGGCTGGGCGGCGCTGGAGCGCGCGCTCCTGCGCGCGTGGCCGGTGCTGTG
This sequence comes from Methylomirabilia bacterium, assembly GCA_041499965.1. Lineage (GTDB taxonomy): Bacteria > Methylomirabilota > Methylomirabilia > Rokubacteriales > CSP1-6 > AR5. The sequence continues at coordinate 20,694 of JBGQLG010000082.1, read as the reverse complement.
CTCGTTCATGGTGGGCGGCTGCCAGGCCGTGTTCGAGATGTCGGTCGCCCACAGCCAGCAGCGCGTGCAGTTCGGCGTGCCGATCGGCAAGTTCCAGCGCGTGCAGGATCACGTGATCCGCCTGGTCAATTCTCTCGACGCCGCGCGCTGGACGACGGCCGAGGCGCTGTGGAAGCTCGACACCGGCCGCCCCGCCGCCGACGCCGTGCACCTGGCCAAGGCGGTGAGCAGCGAGGGCTATCTCGAGGCGTGCAACGCCGCCCACGAGGTGCACGCGGGCCAGGGGAGCCTGACCGAGTACGGCCTGGCCGCCCACACCCAGATGTCGCGCACGCTCTTCGCGTACCTCGGCGATCCGCGCTGGCACAAGCGCCGCATGGCCGACGCGCTGAGCTGGTAGTGATGGGTAGCGAGCAACCGTTCAATGATGTCACCGTGCTGGAGCTGGGGCAGTTCGTCGCGGTGCCGTGGGCGGGGCAGGTGCTCGCCGACGGTGGCGCCCACGTGATCAAGATCGAGCCGCCCGAGGGCGAGCCGAGCCGTCACATCGCGCCGCTGGCCCCGCACGAGAGCCGCCACTTTGTCATCCGCAACCGCGGCAAGCACTCGCTACCGCTTGACCTCAAGCACCGCGACGCGCGCGAGATCCTCGACGCCCTGCTGGCCCGCGCCGACGTCGTGCTGATCAACATGCGTCCCGGCCTCGCCGCCGAGCTGGGCGTCGAGTACGAGCAGCTCGCCGCGCGGCATCCGCGGCTGATCGTCGGCAGCGTGACGGCCTTCGGGCCGCGGGGGCCCGACGCCGCGCTGGCCGGCATGGACATGGTCGTGCAGGCGCGCAGCGGCCTCATGGTCACCGGCGGCAAGATGAACGCCGAGGGACTGCCGACGACGGGCGAGTCGCCCATCGCCGACTATATGGCGGCGGCCCTGCTGGCGTTCGGCGTCGCCGCAGCACTCTTCCGCCGCGAGCGGACCGGCCGCGGCGGCCGCGTGGACACGTCGCTGCTCCAATCCGCGCTGGCGCTGCAGAACAACCTGATGGTGCGCGTGGAGAACGTCGACGGCCCGCGCCACGCCGACTTCCGGAAGTGGCTGGGCGAGGCGCGGAGCGCCGGCGTGCCGTTCGTCGAGCAGGCCGAGCGGATGCCGCGCAACCGGCCGGTGGCGATGGCCGCCGTCTACTACCGCACCTACGCCACCAAGGACGCCGCGCTCGCCGTTGCCTGCGGCAGCCCGTCGCTGCGCCGCAAGTTCATCACCGCCCTCGGCCACGAGGATCCGGCCCTGGCCGGCGGAGTGGCCGACGTGGACGCCCACTACGCCAAGCTCAAGACCACGGTCGAGGCGACGGTGGCCTCGCGTACCACCGAGGAGTGGCAGGCCCACATGGCCAAGGCCGGCGTGCCGGCCAGCCGCGTGGCGCTGCCGCTGGAGATCCTCGACGACGCTCAGCCGGCGGCCAACGACATGTTCGCGCGGCAGGAGCATCCGGCGCTGGGGCCGCTGACGGTGTTCGGGCCGCCGGTCCGGCTCGATGCCGGTGGGTTCGTGGCGGGGCCGCCGACAGCGGCTTTTGGTAGCGAGGCCCGCGCGATCCTCGAATGGGCGGGCTTCGCCCATCCCGACGTCGATCGGTTGCTGGCGGGTGGCGCGGTCAGCCCGTCACACGCCTGACTGCTGTCATGACGCAGATGCTCCTGCACCGCTCTCAGATTCCCGCCCGACCGCCTGAGCAGCTCCACGCCGCACCCATGGCCGAACGCATGGGGGTGGAGTTCCGGCAGATCCGCTGCGCAGTGATCCGTCGGGGCTCCTTGCTGCCCGTACGCCGACTGGGCCTCGCCCTCGCCCAGATGGTATTCCCGAGCGGCCGGATTCTCTGTCGAGGCGCGTGTAGCTTGGCCCGAGTGATCTCGTTGGCGCTGTCCGTCGTGAGGTGGCGATCGGCGAGCAGGCCACCGACGGTACGATCAGATCGGGGCGGGCGCACCCGTAAACGTCCCCTAGTTGTGCCGCATCGTGAATCGGCCTAGACTCCCGAGTTGCCTCACCCCGGCCTTTTGGGTTGACGTACCCGTAGGCGTCAAGACCCCGGTGAATGGCGTTCGCCATGTCCAAGCCGGGGGGAATCGCCACGACACCTAAGCAGATCGCTCAGCGCATTCGTGACCGGCTCGACGCTGGCGCCCTCGTGCGTATGGGGCCAAAGAAGATGTGGGGTGGCCACGGTAAGCGCGACGCCTGCGATGGGTGCGGCGAGCCGATCCTAGCGACTGAGGTTGAGTACGAGTTCATGGTGGACAAGGATGTGACCTACCGCTTCCACATGAGTTGCGCCAGCATGTGGCAGGCCGAACTAACGAGCCGTGGAGTGGGATAGACGACGAGACCTCTTCAGCCCACCTCAACGCAACCTAAGATCGTCTAGGCGTGATCCTCCAGTTGCGCAATCCCGCGCATGCGTTCCGCAGAACGTCACACGGGTGCGCTTCGGGTCACGTAAGGCGGAGTCTAGACTAGAGGGGCAAGCACCTCGGCGCGGCATCAGCGAGCGCCCGGCGCTCGTGACGTAGGAGAAGGTTTCTGGCATACCGGGGAGTGCCTGGGCCGACCCTCTGGGCGGCTGCCGACGCCGCCGCGAGCCGCCACTCCAGCGAAAGGAGATGGCTCTCCCCCCGGGTCTCTCCACGGCCCGTCACGAAGAGCGGGCGCTGCGAGGATTTCGCTACCTCCTCCACGGCCAGCGAGGCGATGATCTATGCCGGCATGGGCGTCTCGTTATCAAAGCTCCTGGCGGCGTGGGGAAGTCTGCCGGCCGGCGATCGGGCTGCCATCGTCATCTCGGTCGTCGCGGTGGCGGTCGTCATCTATCAGACCAGCCTTATGATCGTCCAGAGTGACCTGCTCAAGCGCCAGCTGCGAATCATGGAGCGTCAGCACGACATCCTGGAGCGCCAGCTGGCCCAGCACGTGAGCTTCGACATGACGTACGAGCTGCGCCACCACAGCGACAACACCTTCCTCATCGAGTTCCGGGTGAAGAACACCGGCACCAAGGCGGCCAACGGCTTCTACTGGCTCATTTTCACGCCGGTCAACGAGTTCCACGAGCTCCTACGACCCGACGTGACCTCCAAGGTCTTCCCCACGGAAACGCACGTGGAGATCGAGGCGGTGAAGTACCGGCAGACGAGCGTCTACTGCGCGGAGCCCTTGTATGCCGGTCGGGAGACGACCGTGGCGGTCTCCTACCTGATGAAGGAAAAGGCGAAGGTGCCCTTCGCCGTGTGGTGGCAGATCACCTCCGAAGGCGGCTTGTCTCCCGACCACGGCGAGCTGGGCAAGGTCACGATTGCCGTCTAGCGACAGCGTTGCCCAGATGCTAGCGGCCATGCGCCTTGTCCGGCGTCTACCAGCCTTGGCCGCCGACCGTGCCGCCGCTCGGCCCCGTATGTGGAGCCGTCCTCCCGCCGCTCGTCGTGATGGTCGACCGGCTGATCGAGGTCTCGCTCCGTAACCGGTTCCTCGTCGTCGCCTTCTTCCTGCTCATCGGCGGTTGCGGCTACTGGGCGCTGCTGACGACGCCGATCGACGCGATCCCCGATCTGTCGGACAACCAGGTGATCGTCTTCACCGACTGGCCGGGTCGCTCGCCGCAGGAGGTCGCAGACCAGGTGACCTATCCGCTCACGGTAAGCCTGCCGGGGCTGCCGGGCGTGCCTCGTGCCATTCCAGCCGCTTGCGCCAGCGACAGAAGACCGCCGCGAGATCCTCTCTCGCGACACATCGTGCAGACGTTGCCCGGCCCCTGCGCGCGCTCGATGACGCGCAGGCGCATTCCGTGTACGCTCTCGTCGGGGGTCATCGGTCCGTCTCCCACCGTGGTGCCCTTGGCCAGGTAAGCACTCTGGGAAAGATAGGAGAGATGGCCCTCGTCTTCGTTCAAGGGAAGTGTCAACACGATTACGAGCTCGGACACACTGGCGGTTGGCCGATCAGACCGACTATCATGCTCGCCAGCCTACGGCCCAGGCTGGCCGTCGTCAGGAGCGACCGCGGAGCTCATGCGAATCCTGGTCGTCGAGGACGACGAGAAAATCGCTTCGTTCATCACTGGCGGCCTCCGGCAGGCCGGCTTCGCCGTCGATCAGGCCGCCGACGGCGAGGAGGGCCTGCGCCTCGCGCTGGCGGAGCCGTACGATGCCGCCGTCGTCGACGTGATGTTGCCGAAGCTGGACGGCCTCGCGCTGGTGGAACGATTGCGACGCGACCGCGTGGGGACGCCGGTCATTATCCTCAGCGCCCGGCGCTCGATCGACGACCGTGTTAAGGGCCTGCATACTGGCGCCGACGACTACCTGACAAAGCCGTTCGCGTTCGCGGAACTCCTCGCGCGCATCCACGCACTTCTGCGTCGCGCCGTCGGCGTCGCCGAGCCGACGCGCCTGGTCGTCGGTGACCTGACGATGGACCTGCTGGCACGACAGGTCACACGAGCCGAGGCGCGCATCGACCTGCAGGTGCGCGAATTCGCCCTGCTCGAGTACCTCATGCGCAACGCAGGCCGGCCCGTTTCCCGGCCGATGATCCTCCAGCACGTCTGGGACTACGCGTTCGACCCCCAGACCAACGTAGTCGAAGTGCTTGTGTCACGCGTGCGCAGCAAGGTCGACGGCGCCTTCGGCGCCTCGATGATCCACACCATCCGCGGCGTGGGCTATGTCCTCAGGACGCCATAGCGCCCTCTGGACGACCGTCGGCTTCCGGCTAGCGGCCTGGTCCAGCGCGGTCTTCGTCGTGGGCGCCCTGACCCTGTTCGGCCTCGCCTACGTGCTGCTTTCGGCTTCGCTCGAGAGCCGCGACCGCGCAGGGATCCAGTCCGAGCTGAACGAGCTGGCGGCCGAATATCGCGCCCGCGGCCTCGACGGGCTAAGCCAGTTCCTCGCCTTTCAGGAGCAGTCCGACTCCAGCGAACCCTACCTCGTCCGCTTTCTGGACACGCCGGGCGTCGTGCGCCTCGTCAAGGTGCCTCCCCAGTGGGCGGGTTACGATCTCGGCGGTCTGGACGTGTCCGCCCGGGGTCCCGGCGTTCAGTGGGCGTCGCTCCGCGGGCCGCGCGACGACAACACGCTCGAGGTGGGGTCCCAGCGCCTCGAGGATGGAGCCGTCCTGCAAGTAGGCAAAACCACGGAAGACCGGCGGGAGATTCTCCAGCACTTCCGGGCCGCCACGGTGCTCGCCGCCGGTCCGGTACTGCTGCTCGGGGCGGCCGGCGGGGCTCTCCTCTCCTATCGCGCGTTGCGCCCCATCCGACGAATGATCCACATGGTCCGGTCGATCGAGGCCGGAGCGCTTGATGCTCGCGTCACCGTGCGACCGACGGGTGACGAGCTCGACGAGCTCGGCCGGTTGTTCAACGGCATGCTCGACCGGATCGAGGCGCTCATCCGCGGCATGCGCGAAGCGCTCGACAACGTCGCTCACGATCTTCGGACCCCGGTCGCGCGCATCCGCGGCGCGGCCGAATTGGCCCTTCGGTCCGGCGACAACATCGATGCCGCGCGCGGCGCGCTGGCCGAATGCGTTGAGGAGTCGGATCAACTCCTGACGATGCTGAACACCCTCATGGACATCTCCGAGGCAGAGACGGGAGCCCTCCACCTGCGGCTCGACGAGGTGGACGTCACGGCGCTGCTGGAAGATACGGCCGACCTCTACCGGCTCGTTGCCGACAACAGGCAGATCACGATCGGCGTCGACGGCGAGCCCGGGCTCCGTGTCACCGGAGACCGAGCCCGGCTCCGTCAGGTGTTTGCGAATCTGCTCGACAACGCGATCAAGTACATGGCGGCGGGGGGCCGCGTGAACCTGAGCGCCCGCCGTGAGGGCCCCGTGGCGACGTTCGCAGTGCGGGACTCTGGCATCGGGATCATGCCGGACCAGATCCCCCACGTTTTCGACCGCCTGTACCGCGGCGACCCGAGCCGCAGCGAGCGCGGACTCGGGCTCGGCCTGAGTCTGGTGCGCGCGATCGTCGGCGCGCATCACGGCCGCGTCGAGGTCTCCAGCACGCTCGGAGTAGGCTCCGTCTTCACGGTCACGCTGCCCGCCCTGCCGCTCGATCCCCACTGACCGGGTCCGCCGACCTTTCACGGATGTAATGCACAGGACAGGTTCCCGTAACCCCCCGCGGATACCCTGTGAGCCGGACGATTACGGAACAGCGACGACGCAGTCATAGAGGAGTCGACGATCGAAGGCGACGTAGACCGGGGCGGCGACCTCCTCGGGCGCCACGCGGGTAAGGGACCGATCACTCTGAACGCGACCGAGGCCGCGAGTCCGTGATCTCGCTCGGCCTCTCCATCCTCGACGACACGCCGAAGCTTCTCCTGGCCGTCTTGGCAACCGTGCTGGCGGTTGGCCGCCTGTGGATCTACTTCGACCGGTCGTCCATGGTCGCCCTCGCCCTCGGCCGGTGCTGGACACCCCGAGCCCGTCGCCTCGCACCGATCGTCATCGGCCTCGCCGCGTTCGGCGCCATCGCCGAGGACGTCCTGTTCTTGGAGCATGACGAGTTGATTCTGCGCGTCGATCGAGCCGTCACCGCGACCTTGACCAGCCCCGCACTGCACGCCGGCCCGCTCGCTGGCGCCGTAAGCCGCCTCGCCGATGAAGCGCCGGTACTCATCGTTGCGTTCACCCTGGCCCGGCTTGTCTTCAAGAAGCGTCGCACGGACGTGCTCACGATCCTCATCGGCACGGCCACGGCCTGGGGGGTGTCGGCCACCGTCAAGGTACTCTGCCGCGTTCCGCATGCCTTCGCGGCACCTGCCGTGGACTCCCTCGGCGCCGACGAGTTTCCGAGCTGGCGTGCGATGGTCACCATGGTCGCGCTCGGCACGACCGCCTGGGTGCTCGGCCGTGGTCGGACTCCACTCATCCGGTTCAGTCTACGGGCAGCCGCCTATGCGTTCGCCCTCGTGGCCGGGGCGTCATGGGTTGCGATGGGTGCGAGTGGGCCGAGTGACGTTCTGGGCGGGCTCACCCTCGGTGGTGCGTGGCTGGCGGTGGTAGTCGGCGAGGCGCAGTCGTGGGAGAGAGCACGTCTATCTCGGCCTCGGAGGCCGCATCGACGCCCAGTCGAGATCGAGTACCAGAGCACCGAGGCGGCGAACCTGTACGATCGCCGGCGATTTGCCAGCCTGCATGGGCGGTACAACAACTGGAGACTCCACAGGCTACTGAACCGGATCGTCGGAGGTCTCGCTCCCGGCAGCATCGTGCTCGATATACCCTGCGGGACTGGACGCATCGACGGCTGGTTGCTCAAAGCATCGCTCCGCGTCATCGCCGCCGACGTGTCGGGGGAGATGCTCGCGATGGCGCAGCGGAAGTTTCAGGCCACGCCATCCCGGCCAGCGCTGATCAGGGCAGACGCGAACCAGCTCCCCTTCCGCTCGCGGAGCATCGATGCCGTGTGCAGCATTCGCTTCCTGCACCTCATGGATCCGCCGGAGCGATTGAGGATTCTGGAGGAGACGGCGCGCGTGGCGAAGCGATGGATCGTCGTCGAATACCGGAACGTCGATCGGCTCCTCCAGGCAGCGCGGCGCACGAAGATCCGATGGCTCACCGGAGAGGACGTCCGGAAACCGAAGACGGTCTCCGACATCGCCGACGAGCTGACACGGTGTGGGCTGATCGCCGAACGCTACTACTTCATGAGTCGATGGTTCTCCGGCAGCGTTCTCGTCGTGGCGCGGCACCACCGACTCAGCGAGCCGCGGGAAGACCCGCCGACCGTGCCGGTGGCGCTGAGGCCTCCCGGTGCCTCGATGGCGATCGCCTCGGCCGAGCGCGCTGATCATTCACCGATGTGGGGGTCCCGCACCCGGTCGGACCGCGTGCCGGCGCGTCGAGGCACCCGTCGTGTCGGTTGAGATCTCTCCGAGCCGCTCCGCGTTCGTCAGTGGCAGCGGCCGGATCCTGGCGGTCCGACTCCGAAGGGCCAAGGCCGAGTTGTGGGTCGCTGCCGCCGTGCTCGCGCTGGTCGTGACCGATCTGGGGCAGCGAGTCCTCGCGACGAACGACGAGGCCCGTTTTGCCGTCCTGGCCCGGAGGATACTGGACGGCGGCAACTGGCTATTTCCGCAGATCGCCGGCGCCGTCTACCACAACAAGCCACTGCTCCAGGCCTGGCTGATCGCGCTTGTATCGTGGCCGGTGGGCCAGGTGACGCAGTTCACGGCCGTGCTGCCGTCCGCGCTGGCGGCCATCGGCTGCGCCCTCTCGGTATACACGCTTGGCCGCGAGCTCTTCGGGCGGGACGCCGGCAGGCTCGCCGCCTTGATTCTCATCACGACCGAAGGCGTCTTCCTCCACGCGCGGTTGCCGTTGCCCGACATGCTGATGACGTTCTTCATCACCGCCAGCATGTGGATGTTCGCGTCGATGCTCCGGCAGCCGGAACGACGTACGTGGGTGGCCTTCTACAGCCTCGTCGGCGCCGCGTTCTGGTCCAAGGGGCCGGCGGGCCTCCTCCCACTCGCGGTCGCGGTCGCCCACGCGCTGATGCATCTCCGCGACGGAGGCTGGCGCCGGCTCCGCCTGTTCAAGGGCTTGGTCCTCGTCACGACGCTTGTTGCGCCTTGGTGGCTCGCCGGCGCTGGCTGGGCTATCTTCCGGCACACCGTAGTCGTCGATCAGGTGCTCTGGTACCGGCCGGGCTGGCCGACGATGCGCTCGCTGACCGGCCCCCTGCTCAACAGCGCCGAGATCCTTCTTCCGTGGACGTTCGTGGCACCGTGGGCGCTCGTGTCGGCATTACGCTTCCTGCGCGGAACGGGGGCGGAGCGGAACAAGGTCAGCTTTCTGCTCGAGTGGGCGGCTGTCACGCTGCTGGCCGTCGGGCTTTCCCACCAGCAGCGGCTGCGCTACTACTTGCCGCTGGTCCCTCCGGTCGCGCTGCTACTCGGATGGTGGTGCGCAGGAATGGTCGTCATGCACCGTCGAGCCGGCCCAGTCCCGCGGCGGGCCTACGGGGCGCTTGCCGGCATCTGGGTCGTGGCCGTGGTGGCGACACTCGCCAGGAAGGGGCACCTGCTCCCAGGGACGTGGCCACTACCCTGGTCGCCACGGGAGACACTCCTGCTGTCAGCCCCGCTCGGCTTGATGGTGGGTGCGCTGCTCTTCGCCACGCGATGCCGGCCGCGCGCCTGGGCGTTCCTCACGGCCTGCCTGGGGAGCGCGGTTCTTCTCGTAGCGGGGTATCACTGGACGGTGCACCGAGGCAACGCCGTGAACGACTATGCCGCGTTGCGCGCCGGCACCCGGGCGCGTCCCGGTGGGACGTCGCTCGTGGTGACGTGGGATCTCCCGGCCTTGCCGGTGTCGTTCTACCTCGTGCGGCCTGTGGTCCCCGTGGACACCGCGGCTGCCCTGCTCCGCGCTCTCGCTGACCACCCCGGCGCGGTAGCGCTCGTTACGGACGCGCGCCTCGCAGGCGTGGAGCCGCGAGGATCCTGGACACCGCTGGCATCCGGCCTGGTCGCTGGACGCCCGGTGACGCTGATGGGGCTGGCACCGCCGCCGGGCGGCCAGGAACAATCGCGATGAGCCTCGACCTTAAAACCTCGCCGACTCGCTTGGCGAACCTTTCCGGCTCGTCTGTACAGACTCATGACAGAGCGGCTTGGTGAGGTGGGGCGGTCGACGTCCGGAGGTTGTCCCCCCCCGGCCTACCACCGAGCAAATCCCGTGGGGCCACCATTCGCGTGTCCTAACGGTGAAAGCGGTGGGGCGCATTGACCCGGCGTCTCCAGACTCGGCGACGACGGAGGCTCACGGGCTCACGGCCGTGACGTCTCGAGAGCCTGGATCGCTGGTGGAGGCAGCTCGCTCACCGGGAAGCCCAGGTCCATCCAGCGGGCCATGCCTCCGTCGAGCGGCCGGACTCGAGTGACGCCGCGACGCTTGAGCCGAAGCGCCACACGGGCGCTGGTGGCTTCGTTGGGTCAGGAGCAGTAGAGGACCAGCTCACGGTCCCGGGGAACGTCCGACAGGCGCTCGTCAAGGTGCTCGGCCGCGATCCAGCGACTGCCGGGGATGGCATACGGAACGGCGGCGACATCGAGCGCAGAGCGGAGGTCGACGATCGCGATGTCCTCGCCGGCCTCGAGCTTCCGTCTGAGGTCCTCCGGGGAGATCCTGGCAGTCCGGAGACGTCGGCGAAATATCCAGCGGCGCAGATACTTGAGCAAGACATAGCCGATGAGCGCCGCTCCGACCACCAGAGCCGCCGCGCGCCCAAGGCCCGAGACGCGGATGATCACCTGCTCGATGGCGCTACTGAAGATGTAGCCGATGCCCATCCAGGACCCGGCCCATAGGACGACACCGGCCAGGTCGTAGAGGGCGAATTGCAGGCGCGGCACTCGGAAGATACCCGCCAGGGGTGGCAAGACCGTCGTCAGACCCGGCAGGAACTTCGCCACGAGAAGCGTCCGAACGCCGTGGCGAATGAAGAGATTCTGGGTCCGCCGCACGCATACATCGGGTTCGAGCGTCAGCCGGCACAAGCCGGAGAGCACCCGGGCTCCGCGCCGGCGACCCACCTCGTGCCAGACGAGATCCACGGGTAATGTCACGACGACGATCGCACCGATCACGAGCCAGACGCTGACCCGTCCCGTCGCGGCGAGCGCCCCGGTCGCGAGCAGGGCCGGGACCGCCGGCACTGGGACCCCCAGCTGCTCGAAGACCGCCAGGGCCGGCAGGATGATCACGCCGTACCGCTCGAGCCACTGCACGCCGGTGGTCACGTCCATGCGTCTTCCGACGTCAGCGCACCCACGGCTTCGAGCAGCCCGAACATGCCGAGGACCTGGCGGCCACCATCCGTCACGGCCAGCGGGTCACCGGGTTCCATCACCGCGGCTCCGTCTCCTGGTTCGTCCACCGAGCATCGGCCAGGCTCCAGCCGCCCCCGAGCGCCCGGTACAGGCGAACATGGCTGACGAGACGATCGCGGCGGACCTGGGCCAGCGTGTTCTGCGCCGGATAGAGCTGCTGCTGAGCCTCGAGGACCTCGTAGTAGCTGGCCAGGCCGTGGCGATAGCGGTCGGTCGCGTGCTCCACGGCTTCCTCGAGCGCCTTGACCGCTCGATCCTGCCCGGTCTCGGCTTCGCTCAGCTTGCCCAGCGCGGTGAGGGTGTCGGAGACTTCCCGGAGCGCCGTCAGCACCGCCTGCTCGTAGTGGAGCCTCGCTTGCTCCCACTGCGCGACGGACGCGCGATAGGTGCCCAGCGTGCGGCCGGCATTGAAGAGCGGTCCGCTCAGCATGCCGGCGACCGCCCAGATCGTCGCGGAGCCGCCGGTGAGGGCCGACACCTCGGGGCTCGCGGTGCCGAACAGGGCGGTCAGGCTCAGCTTCGGGAAGAACTCGGCCTTGGCGACGCCAATGCGCGCGTTGGCGCTCGCGAGCTCGTGCTCGGCCTGGCGCAGATCGGGGCGTCGTTCGAGGAGTGCGGACGGCAGCCCGACCGGCACCGTCGGCGCCACCGGCTGCTCGTACATCGGCGTCCCGCGGACGATCGGCCCCGGGGGCTGTCCCAGAAGAATGCGGATCTGATTCTCCTTGGCCACGATGGCGCTCTCGATCTGCGGGATGTTCGCCTCGGCCTCGCCGAGCGCTCCCTGGGCCCGCGACGTCTCGAGCTTCGAGGCGGCGCCCAGCGTGAAACGGTCCTGGAACAGATCGAACGTGTACTGGTAGGCGTCCCGGCTGTTGCGGGCGATCTGCAGCCGAACGTCGAGCGCGAGGAGCTCGAAGTACGCCTGGCCCAGGTCGCTGACCAGCGTCAGCCACACGCCGCGCCGGGCGTCCTCGGTCGCCAGCAGCGTCTCGCGCGACGCCTCGGTGGAGCGACGGATGCGGCCCCAGATGTCGAGCTCCCACGACATGGCGAGCGTGGCGGAGTAGAAATTCCCCGGCTCCGGGGCCCGTCCTCCCGGACTGCCCAGGACGCCGGGTGTGATCTGGCCCCGCGATACGCCGGCGCCGTAGTCGAGCGACGGGTAGAGATCCGACCGACTGACGACGAAGCCGGCGCGGGCCTCCTGCACGCGCGCGGCGGCGATGCGCACGTCGTAGTTGTTGCGCAACGCCTCGCGAATCAGATCCTTCAGGATGGGATCACCGAACACGTCCCACCAGGGCGCATCGGCCAGGGACGCCGCCTCGGCCGTCGCTTGGCCCCGGAACGTCGGAGGCTCGGCGACGGTGGGCCGGCTGTAGTTCGGGCCGATCGCGCACCCCCCGAGCAGCGCGGCGGCGACGCCGCCGGCGATCCAGGTGCTCGCCGCGCGCGTCATCGCCGTCCTCCGTCCGCCGGCGGCGCCTCGTCGGCCCCCCCGTGGATCGGCGCCAGGGCCGGCGCCGGCAGCGCCGGCGCAGCCTGACGGCCGCGTCGGAACCGCTCGCTCACGTAGAACGTGACCGGGATGACGAAGATGGCGATGAGCGTCGCCGCCAGCATGCCGCCGAGGACCGTCGCGCCCAGGATCTTGCGGGAGTTGGCGCCGGCCCCGGCCGAGAGCACGAGGGGCAGCACGCCCAGGATGAAGGCGAAGGCGGTCATGAGGATGGGCCGCAACCGGACGCGGGCGCCGGCCAGCGCGGCGTCGACGAGCGAGGCGCCGCCCTCGTACTCTTCCTTGGCGAACTCGACGATGAGGATGGCGTTCTTGGCGGCCAGGCCGATGACCATGACCAGGCCGATCTGGGAGAACACGTCCAGCTCGAACCGGCCCAGCCACAGCGCACCCACGGCGCCGAGGACGGCGATGGGCGTACCGAGCAGGACGCCGAAGGGCAGCGTCCAGCTCTCGTACTGGGCGGCCAGGAGCAGGAACACCAGGAGCAGCGAGAAGCCGAAGACGAAGGTCGGCGGGATGCCTTGCTCCGCCGCCTGTTCCTGGAACGACATGCCCGAGTAGTCGAAGCCCATGTCGCGCGACATGGTCTGCGCGAAGACCTCCTCGAGCGCCCGCATGCCCTGCCGGCTGCTGTAGCCGGGCGCGAGCAGGCCGTTGATCTGCGCGGCCCGGTACTCGTTGAAGCGCGTGGTGAACTCCGGGCCGTTCACCTGCTTCATGGTGACCAGCGTGGACAGCGGCACCGCCTGGCCGGCGGCGTTGCGCACGTAGAACTGACCGACGTTCTCGGCCCGGGTCCTGAACGCGCCCTCGGCCTGGACGTACACCTGCCAGACCCGTCCGTACTGATTGAAGTAGTTGACGAAGGCGCCGCCCAGGAAGGCCTGCAGGGCCTGGTAGACCGAGGCCAGGGTGATCCCTTGCTTGAGGACCTTGTCGCGATCGACCTCGGCGAAGAACTGCGGCGCGCCCGGCAGCAGGGTGGTGAAGAGCCGGGCGAACTCGGGCCGCGTCCGGGCGGCGGCGAGGAACTTGGCGGTGTTCTCCGCGAGGAACGCGGGATCCTTGCCCGCGCGATCCTCCAGCATGAACGTCACGCCGCCGGACGTCCCGATGCCGGGGATGGCGGGCGGCGAGAAGGCGAAGGCCTGGGCCTCGGCCACGCCGGCCAGCCGCCGGTTCAGCTCCCGCATCATCACGTCGGCGGTCAGCCCCTGCTTGTCCCGGGCGTCCCAGTCGTCCAGCGTGATGAAGTAGAACGCGTTGTACGTGGTGGTCACCAGGCTCAGCAGGCTGAAGCCCGCCACGCCCGTGTAGTACTTGATGCCCGGCGTCGTCTTGAAGATGGCGTCGAGCTTGTCGTTGACGGCCGCGGTGCGGTCCAGCGACGCGGCCAGGGGCAGCTGGACGTTGACGTAGAAATACCCCTGATCCTCGTCGGGGACGAAGCCGCCGGGGAGCCGGGAGCCGATCAGGCCCGCCAGGACGGCCGCGACGAGCAGGAGCATCAGCGACAGGGCCGACTTGCGGATCAGGTGGCCGCAGGCGCCCACGTAGCCGTCGGTGGCGCGGGCGAACCAGCGGTTGAAGCCACGGAAGAACGCCCCCAGCGGGCCCCGCGTCTCCCGCCGCGGCCGCAGGAGCAGCGCCGACAGCGCCGGGCTCAGCGTGAGCGCGTTGAACGCCGAGATCAGGACCGAGACGGCGATCGTCACCGCGAACTGCTGATACATCCGTCCCGTGATGCCCGGGATGAAGGCCGTCGGCACGAACACGGCGGCCAGGATGAGCGCGATGGCCACCACTGGCCCCGAGACCTGCTCCATCGCCTTGAAGGCGGCGTCGCGGGGCGACAGCCCCAGCTCGATGTGATGCTCGACCGCCTCCACCACGACGATGGCGTCGTCCACCACGAGGCCGATGGCCAGCACCAGGCCGAAGAGCGACAGCGTGTTGATCGAGAAGCCCAGGAGCGGGAAGACCATGAAGGCGCCGACGAGCGCGACCGGCACCGCCAGCAGCGGGATGAGCGTCGCCCGGACGCCCTGCAGGAAGATGAACACGACGATGACGACGAGGACGAGGGCCTCGACCAGGGTCTTGACGATCTCCCGGATGCCGGCGCTCACGGCCAGGGTCGTGTCGAGCGACGTCACGTAGTCGAGGTCGTTGGGGAACCGTGCCTTGGCCGCCTCCATCAACTTCGTCGCGCCCCTCATGGTCTCGATGGCGTTCGAGCCGGGGAGCTGGTAGACGGCGACGAGGGCGGCCGGGCGCCCGTTCATCCGGCCCCGCCGGATGTAGGACTGCGCGCCGAGCTCCACGCGGGCCACGTCCTTCACCCGGACCAGCGCGCCGTCGGGCCTCGCCCGCACCACGACGTTCTCGAAATCCCCCAGGTTCGCCAGGCGTCCCTGGGCCACCACCGTGTACGTGAATTCCTGGCCGGGGGGCACCGGGTCGCCGCCGAGCTGGCCGGCCGGGTTGACGGTGTTCTGGGCCTGCAGGGCGCTGGCGATCTCGTTGACGGTGATGTCGAGCTTGGCCAGCGTGTCGGGATTGACCCAGAGCCGGATGGCGTACTGGGCCGCGCCGAAGATCTGCACCTGGCCGATGCCGGGCACGCGCGTCATCGGGTCGTTGATGTTGACATACGCGTAGTTGGCGAGGAACAGCGGGTCGTACGTGCCCTTGGGCGAGTACAGCACGAAGATCCCCAGCGGGCTCGTGACCGATTTCGTGACCGTCACGCCCTGGTTGACCACGTCGGGCGGGAGCTGGGAGGCGGCCTGCGAGTAGCGCAGGTTGGTGAGCACCTGGTTGACGCTCGGGTCGGTGGTGATGTCGAAGTCCACCCGCAATTGCATCTGGCCGCCGGCGGCCTGGTTGAGCGAGTACATGTAGAGCATCTTGTCCACGCCGCTCATCTGCTGCTCGATGGGCGTGGCGATCGACTGCTCGAGGGTGACCGCGTCGGCGCCGGGGTAGCGCGCGGTCAGCAGGATCTCCGGCGGCGCGATGTTCGGATACAGCGCGATGGGCAGCTGCACCATCGCGACGACGCCGATGATCACCATGAGGATGGAGATCACCATGGCGACGACGGGACGGTTGATGAAGAAGCGGGCCATCGCCGCCTACTTCGTGGGGCCGGGCTCCGGGGAGGCCGTCGCCTCGGCCCGGACCTTCTGGCCTGGTCGCACGCGGTCGGCGCCCTCGACGATGATCCGCTCGCCCGGCTGCAGCCCCTGCGCGATGATCCACCGGGAGCCGACGCGGGCGTCGACCTTGACCGCGCGCACGTCGACCGTGTCGTCGGCCTTGACGACGGCGACCTGGTGGATCCCCTGGACATCCTGCACGGCCCGCTGGGGAACGAGCAACGCGTTCTTCTTCACCTCGACGACCGCCCGGACCTTGGCGTACTGACCGGGGCGCAGGATGTTGCCAGGGTTGGCAAACACGCCGCGGGCCAGGACCGTGCCGGTGGTCACGTCGACCTGTCGATCCAGCATGTCGGCCGTGCCCCGCGACGAGTGCGCCGAGCCGTCGGCCAGGAGCAGCTCGAGCTCGATGTTTCTCGGCGCGCGCGGATCGGCGTCCCACCGGCGGAACACCGCCAGCGCGCGCTGCTCGCTGATCGGGAACTGCGCGTAGATGGGGTCGACCTGCGAGACGCTGGTCAGGGGCGTCGCATCGGTGGGGCCGACGAAGTCTCCGATGTTCGCGCCGCGCAGTCCGGCGATGCCGTTGATCGGGGACATCACCCGGGTGTAGCCGAGGTTGAGCCGCGCGTCGGCCAGGGCCGCCCGGGCCGCCGCGATGTTCGCCTGCTGCGTCTCCACGTCAGCCCGCGCCTTCTCGAGCGCCGCCAGCGCCTGGGTGACCTTGGCCCGCGCGTTGAGCACCCCGGCTCGGGCCGCCGCCACCCCGGCCAGGTTGGCCAGGTTACCCTGCACCGCATTGTCGAGCTCTTGCTGGCTGACCGAGCCGCGCTGGGCGAGCGGCGTGTAGCGGGTGACGTCGAGCTCCGTTTGACGCTGGGTGGCCTCCGCCCGCTTGACCTGAGCCTCGTCCTGGGCGACGGAGGCCGTGGCCTGCTCGACCTGCGCCTGACTCGCGCTCACCTGCGCCCGGGCCTGGCTCAGCTGCGATTCCGCCAGGCGGAGCTTGGCGTCGGCCTGATCGAGGGCCACCTGGAACGGTCGCGGATCGACCTGGAACAGCAGGTCGCCGGCTCTGACGAGCGAGCCCTCCTTGTAGTTCTGGCTCACCAGGTGTCCGGTGACCCGGGCGCGGATCTGGGCGTTGATGTAGCCGACCAGGGTCCCCACCCACTCCGAGGAGATCGGCACGTCCTCCTCGACGACGGACGCCACCTTGACGACGGGGGGTGACGGTGGTGCGGCTGCGCCGGATCTGTCGCCGCAGCCGGCCAGCGCGGCCGCCGCGAACACGACGATCAGTATGGGTGCTTGATACCCGAGCTGATGGCCGTTCATGGCCCGCCTTCCTCGAAGTCCGACGAGAGACGGCTCCGTCGGAACGCCTAGGATTTCAGGAACTCGAGCAGATCGGCGTTGACCTGGTGCTTGTGGGTGCTGCACACACCGTGCGGGGCGCCGGGGTAGACCTTGAGGCTGGCCTTCGGCGCGATCTTGATCCCCGCGCGAGCCGAGGCGTCGATCGGCACGATCTGGTCGTCGTCGCCGTGGATGAGCAGGGTTGGCACGGTCAGCCTGCGGAGATCGTCGGTCTGATCCGTCTCCGAGAACGCCTTGATACAGTCGAAGACGTTCTTGAACCCGGCCTGCATGCCCTGGAGCCAGAACGAGTCGCGCAGGCCCGGCGAGACCTTGGCACCCGCGCGGTTGGCCCCGTAGAACGGCCCGGAGAGGTCCTTGAAGAACTGCGAGCGGTCGGCGACGACGCTCGCCCGGAGGCCATCGAAGACGTCGATGGGCAGGCCGGCTGGATTGGCAGGGGTCCGGAGCATCAGGGGAGGAATCGCGCTGATGAGGACGGCCTTGGCCACTCGCTGGGTGCCGTGGCGGGCGATGTAGCGGGCGACCTCTCCGCCGCCAGTGGAGTGGCCGACGTGGACGGCGTCGCGGAGATCGAGCGCCGAGACGAGGGCGGCGAGGTCGTCGGCGTAGGTGTCCAGATCGTTGCCGTGCCACGGCTGGCTCGATCGGCCGTGGCCGCGGCGGTCATGGGCGATGACGCGATATCCGCGCTCGCCGAGGAACAGCATCTGGTCCTCCCAGGCGTCCGCGCTCAGCGGCCAACCGTGACTGAAGACGACCGGCTGCCCCGTGCCCCAGTCCTTGAAGTAGATCTGCGTGCCGTCGTTCGTCGTGATCGTATTCATGCGCCTTCTCCTTGTGGCGGGCACCTGAGCGCGGCGTCCAGCGCGCCGAACAGGTCCTCCTCGCGGCAGGGCTTGTACAGGAAGTCCACCGCGCCGGCCTCGAGGGCCCTCGCCCGGGCGTCGTCGTCGGCGTGCGAGGTGATGAAGATGATCGGAATTCGCCAGTCGGCCGCCGCCAGATGGCGCTGCAGCTCGAGGCCGTTCATGCCGGGCATGCGCACATCGAGGATCAGGCACGCCGTCGCTCGAGCCTGCTGGGAGCCGAGGAAGGCTTCAGCCGACGAGAACCCTTGGGTGGGAAAGCCGACGGATCGGATGAGGTTGGCCAGCGAATTCCGCAGGGAATCGTCGTCGTCGACAATGGAGATCAGCCGGCCGGTGGACATCGCACACGCACAGTAGATGGCTCGGGCGGGCGCTTCAATCGTCCTTTGGTAGGGGCCGGCTACGCCTTTCGGGCGGCGACGCCGAGCCGGTCGGCCATCCTGACCAGCTCGGCCAGGGAGCCGGCGCCCATCTTCTCCATCGCCTGACGACGATGAATCTTGACCGTCGTCTCGCTCGTGCCGACTTCCCGGGCGATCTGCTTGTTGAGCAGCCCGACCACCACGAGCCCCATGACCTCCCGCTCGCGTGGGGTCAGCGACTCGAAGCGGCGGCGGAGCTGGTCGGTCCCGGCCCGCCGCTCGCGCGTCGTCCGGTCGCGTTCCAAGGCCTGGTGAATGGCGTCGAGCAGATCCTGGTCGCGGAAGGGCTTCGTCAGAAACTCCACCGCGCCGGCCTTCATCGCCCGCACCGTCATCGGGACATCGGCGTGCCCGGTGATGAAGATGATGGGGATCTCCATATCGGCCTGGGCCATGCGGGCCTGCAGATCGAGCCCGCTGGCGCCGGGCAGGCGCACATCGAGGACCAGGCACCCCCGCATATCCGGGCGCTGGCTGCCCAGGAACTCCTGGGCCGAGGTGAAGGCCTCCACTCGCAGCCCGACGGAACGCAGGAGATTCCGCAGCGACAGGCGCATCGCGGCGTCATCGTCGACGACGAAGACCGTGGCCTCGGCTTCGGTCATGGCGCCTTGGCGCGGCCCACCGGCACGCTGAACTGAAAGGTGGCGCCTCGCCCGTCGTTCGCGGTCGCCCAGAGGCGTCCGCCGTGGGCCTCGATGATCGAGCGACAGATCGCCAGCCCCATGCCCAGGCCCTGCGGCTTGGTCGTGTAGAAGGCGTCGAAGGCACGGTCGAGGCTCTGGGGATCCAGCCCGGGGCCCGAGTCTCGTACGGCGACGAGAAGGCGCTGAGATTCATCCGTGGTGGACCGAATCAACACCTCGCGTGGACCCTCGCCGGCTGAGCCCATGGCTTCGAGGGCGTTGATGATCAGATTGAGCATCACTTGCTGTAACTGGATGCGATCGGCCAGGATCAGTGGCGGATCGTTCGGCGGATCCGAGAGGCGCAGCTCCAGGGCGACACCGTGCCGATGCAGCTCGCTCTGGGCCAGGGCGGCGACTTCCCGGATCGTCTCATTGATATCGAGCCAATCCCGCCGCGGTGGTGCCTTCGTGGCCAGGGCGCGAATGCGACGGATGATTTCACTGGCGCGATGACCGTCGGCGATCACCAGCGCGGCAGAACTCCGGGCTTCCTTCAGGTTCTGGGCCGCCAGCCAGCGCACACAAGCCCCGGCGTTGTTGACGATCGCGCCGAGTGGCTGATTGATCTCGTGGGCGATGGACGCCGTCAGCTCTCCGAGCGTCGCCACGCGCGTGACGTGCGCCAACGCCGCCTGGGCTTGTTGCAACGCCTCCTCGGCCCGCTTGCGCTCGATGGCGATGAGGGCGATGTGGCCGGCGCCCGTGATCAGCTCACGCTCGCTGTCGCTGGGGCTCCGCGGCTCCGCGAAGTACACGGCAAAGGTCCCGAGGACCTCGTGGTCGTTCGAGATGAGCGGCTGCGACCAGGAGGCGCGGAGCCCGTGGCTCAGCGCGAGGTCTCGATGGTCGATCCACCGCGGATCGGTCGCGATGTCCGACGTGATGACCGTCTCTTTGAGGAACGCGGCGGTGCCGCAGGAACCCACGCGCGGGCCGATCGGCAACGGCGTGATGGCGTGTGTCCATCCGCCGGGCATTCGTGGCCCCGCGGTCGGCCACAGCCGCTTCCCGTCAGGGTCCATCAGCAGAACGGTCGTCATTGCCCAGGGGGCGTGGGCGTCGATGGCCCGGCACAGATTGTCCAGGATCTCCGTGAGGCCGGCGCCGCCGGCGATCACCTCCAGGGTCTTTTTCTCGGCGGAGAGGAGTGACTCTGCCCGCTTGCGGTCTTCGATGTCCGTGGTCTGTCCGTACCACTTGACCAGCCGGCCCGTCCCGTCATGAAGCGGCACGGCTCGAAACAGGAACCAGCGAAAGACACCGTCGGCCCGCCGCAAGCGCGCCTCCGCCTCCCCCGGCCTACCGGACGCCAGCACCGAGCTCCAGATTCGCAGCAATCCGGGAAGATCGTACGGGAGGATCGCGGCCTGCCAGCCCCTGCCGGTCGCCTCCTCGATCGAGAGGCCCGTGTATTCGCGCCAGCGCTGGTTCAGGAAGTCGACGTGGCCATCGGGCAGCGCGCTCCAGACGAGCCCGGGGATGGTATCCACGGCGAGACGGAATTCCTCCTTGACCCTCTGCACCTCCTGAAACGCCGTCTCCAGCGCCTGCTGGGAGTGCCTCAATGCCGTCACATCCGTCACGGCACCGACGTACTCCAGCGCGTCCGAAGCGCTGCTGCCCGCACGGGCCCGGACGTGGAGATGCTTGACCGAACCGTCGTCCAGCACGAGTCGATGCTCGAAGTCGAGGGCCTCCCGACGGCGCGCCGCGCGCCCGAGCGTGT
>JBGQLG010000081.1:0-22025 GCA_041499965.1 Methylomirabilia bacterium | reverse complement strand
GGGTCCCCTGAGGTTCCGCGTGAGACTACCCGGTCCGCGAAGCTGGGGTCGGAGCCTGGTCCTACGTGTGGCCCTACACGATCGAAGCCAACGGAACCTCAGGAGACCCTGTCGCCCCGCCGCCCGCGCCGCGAGCCGGAACGCGCCTCTACCAATCAGGCGAATCTCTGAATCGGACGCCGGCGGCTGGCGCGGAGGCGATCAGCGGTAGAGGAGGTACGACGCGCGGCGACTCAGGAAGCTGGCGCGGGCGATCTCGGCCCAGGCGATGACCTGGGGCACGGGCTCCCCACGGAGGAACGCCCACATCGTCGACCGGTTCACCAGGAGGTTCTGGATCCCCTCGGGCCTGAACTGGTCGCGATAGCGCTCGCGGAGCACGCGGGCCAGCGAGAGCCCGACCGTCACCGGCCGGATCGCCTCACGGTCGGTGACGACGACGCGGACGCCGCCGCAGGCCGTGCGCGCATAGACGTCGGCGCTCGGGGTGAAGCTCGCCGGCTCGAAGCGCACGCCCGGCAGCCGTAGCTCGTTCATCGCGGACGCCAGGCCGTTGGGCTCGATCCACGGCGCGCCGACGACCTCGAACGGCCAGTCCGTCCCCCGCCCCACCGACAGGTTCGTGGCCTCCAGCAAGCCGATGCCCGAGTAGAGCAGCGCCTCGGTGACCGAGCGGATGTTGGGCGACGGATTCACCCAGGGCAGCGCGGTCTCGTCGTACCAGCGACCGCGGTCCCACCCCTCGAGCTGGATGACCGTGAGCGAGACCGGGATCCGGCGCTCCGCCGCCGCCATCCGAGCGAACTCGCCGATCGTCATGCCGGTCCGCACCGGGATCGGATGGGGCGCCGTGAACGAGGCCAGGTCGAGGTCCATCAGCGGCCCCTCGACGTAGCGCCCGGTGATCGGATTGGGCCGGTCGAGGACCAGCACGGGAATGCGCAGCTTGGCCGCTTCCTCCATGACGTACACCAGCGTCGTCAGGTAGGTGTAGTAGCGGACGCCCACATCCTGGATGTCGAACAGCAGCAGCGTGACGTCCTTGAGCATGGCCGCGGTCGGCTTCTTGACCGTGCCGTACAGGCTCCACACCGGCACCCCGGTGATCGGGTCGCGCCCGTGGGGCACCTCGCTGTCGGCATCACCGCCGAGGCCGTGCTCGGGCGAGAAGATCGTCGTGAGCCGCACGCCTGGAGCGGCGGCCAGCAGGTCGATGGCCCGGCGCCCCTGCATGTCACGCCCGGTCTGATTGGTCACCAGGCCGACCGAGTAGCCGGCCAGCGGCGCGAAATTCTGGCGGGCGAGGACGTCCAGCCCGGTGCGCACCGCCTCCGCCGCCGGCGCAAACTCCACGGGCCCGTCGGCCGCCGGCGAGCTCGAGTCGCCCTCCACGGCCGGCGGCGCGTCGGAGCCGAAGAGCACCGCTCCTACCGCCGCCGACACGCGCACCCGCAGCTCACGGATCTTCGCGGCACCGCCGCCGTTGGGATGCACCCGGTTGGTCAGCAGGACGACATAGCTGCCGGTGATCGGATCGATCTGCACCGACGTGCCGGTGAACCCCGTGTGGCTCGGCGACTCCGGCGGGAAGAACGGCAGCATGGAGCGCGCGAACACCGAGGAGACGTCCCAGCCGAGCGCGCGAGCGCCGCTGCCGTCCTCGGTTCGTCCCCACATGGTCTTCACCGTCGCCGGCTTCAGCACCCGGACGTTCCCGACGATGCCGCCACTCACGAGCATCCGACAGATCCGACCGAGGTCGGCGGCCGTCGAGAAGAGCCCGGCGTGACCGGCGACTCCGCCCAGCAGGCGCGCGCGGGGGTCGTGCACCTCTCCCACCAGCATGTGGCCGTTTGCCCACTCGGTCGGCGCGATGCGGTCGCGCAGGGCCTTGCCCGGGTTGAACGTGGTGTCGTGCAGCCCGAGGGGCTTGAAGATCGCCTGCTGGAGATAGCGGTCCAGGGGCTGCCCGCTCACGCGCCGGACAACCTCACCCAGCAGGATGAAGCCGACGTCGCTGTACTGGGTGCCCGAGCCGGGTGGATAGTCGAACGACAGGCGCGCAAAGGCCCTCACGGTGTCCGTGACCGCGGGCTTCACGGTGCCGGGCGGCGGGATGGCCGGCAAGCCGGCGGTGTGCGTGAGCAGGCGCTGGATGGTGACGTGTGCGAAGGCCGGCTTGCGAAACTCCGGCAGATAGCGGCCCAGCGGGGCGTCGAGCTTCACCTCCCCGCGCTCGACCAGCGACATCACGGCCAGCGCCGTGCCGAACGGCTTCGTCAGCGAGGCGACGTCGAAGATCGTGTCGGTCATCATCGGCGCCGAATCGGGGATGAGGCGACGCCAGCCGTACGCGCGCAGGAGCAGCACGTCGTCGCCGCGCCCGACCAGCACCACGACACCGGGGATCTCGCCCGACTGCACAGCGTCGCGTGCGGCCGCATCCACGGCGGCGAAGTCGACGCCCTGGGCCGAGGCGTGGGCGGCGCCGAGGACCATCACGGCCAGCGCGAGCAGGAGCGGGGCCGGACCGAGCCGGCGGGTGAGGCGAACCACGCATCGATCTTAGCAGGCGGGCATTGTGGGGTGTCGAAGATTGATATCCTAGGGGCGATGGCTGAGATGCATCGGATCTTCGTGACCGGCGCCACCGGCTTCGTCGGCCACGCGGTGATCCATGCCCTCCGTGCCCACGGCTACGCCGTGCGCTGCCTGGTGCGCCGAGGCTCGGAGATCGACCTGCGGGGCCTGGAGGCAATCGAGCGGGTCGAGGGCGACGTGCTCTCGCCGGCCACGCTCGAGCGCGACATGGCGGGCTGCGACACGGTCGTGCACCTGGTGGGCATCATCCGCGAAGAGCCGGCCACCCTCAGTACGTTCGAGCGCATTCACACCCAGGGCACCATCAACGTGCTGGAGGCCGCGGCGGTGACCGGCGTCCGGCGCTATCTGCACATGAGCGCGCTCGGCGTGCGCGCGGGCGCCCGCGCCCGCTACCACCGGAGCAAGTGGGCGGCCGAGGAAGCGGTGCGCGCCAGCCCCATCCCCTGGACCATCTTCCGGCCGTCGATCATCTACGGCCGGGGCGACCAGTTCGTGAACATGCTGGCCACCATGATCCGGCGCTCTCCGGTGGTGCCGGTGATCGGCGGCGGACAGCAGCGCCTGCAGCCGGTGCCGGTCGACTACATCGCCGAGGGGTTCGCCCGTGCCGCCGCGCTGGCGGCCACGGTCAAGCAGACGTACGAGGTCGGAGGACCCGAGCCGGTGACGATGATCCAGCTCCTGGATCTCGTCGGAGCTGCGCTGGGCCGGTCACGAGTGCGCAAGGTACACCTGCCGCTCGGCCTCGTGCGCCCGATCGCCCGGCTGCTGCACCGCTTGCCCGGCTTCCCGCTGACGCCTGATCAACTGCTGATGCTCGAGGAGGACAACGTCTGCGACCCGCAGCCCTTCTACGCCACGTTCGGCCTGCCGCCCGTTCCGCTGGCCGTCGGCTTGCGGGCGATGCTCGGCTGACCGCGATGCCTTTCCGCCATCCCGATCGCTCGCACGACCTCGCCACCCGCATCGAGATGGAGGTGCGCGAGCGCCTCGAGGAAGCGATCGACTACGTCTGTCTGGACGCGCTGGTCCGCTCGCGCCGGGCGCGCGGGCTTCCACCGCCGGAAGCCGCCAGTCCGGACGATCGGCGGGCGTACACGGACCACGTCCTGAGCTTCCTCGAGCGGCTCCGTCGCGACATCACGCGGGGATTGAGCGTCGAGGAGCAGCGCAAGGTGGCCGGCGCGGCCACGGGAACTGGCGACGCGCAAGCGCGTCTGCTCACAACGCAGGTCGCCCTGGCCCGGATGCTGCCGGACTACTGGCAGCGCTTCGAGGCCGTCAGCACGGGCTACCTGTCCGACCCCCTGGCCGACTCGCTGGCCGACTCGCTGGCCGACTCGGATGACGGCCGCTCTGAAGGCGGCGACGCCCCGTCAAGCCGCGAGAGCCGCGGCCTGCTCTCCCGCCTCTTCGGGCGCGGCTGACCGGCGCCAGGCCGCCAGCGCCCAGAGGTTCTCGACGTCCTCCAGCGCGCGGCGCCAGCGGCCATAGCCTTCGAGCAGCGTGGCGCGCGCGGCGGCCAGTTGCGCGTCCGCCTCGTCGAGTCGCGTGCGCAGCAAGGGGTTGGCCGCCGCCGCCTGCGCGAGACTTCCGTTGGGCACGGACGTGGCGAGGCGGTCGACCAGATGCGTGAGCTCTTCGTACAGGACACGATCCACGGGATTCATCGGGGCACCTCCGGCCTTCTCGGCCTCCTGTCGTTATACTCAACATAAGTTGAGTTATAGTCAAGCCCCAACATGTCGTCTCTGTCCTTGATACTGGCCACAACATGAGCGGGTTCCGTGCCAACCGCACCGTCGGCGCCGTCTGTGTCGCGAAGACTGTCCGCACCTTTTGTTACGGCTACTTGGGCATCCTGCTTCCGTTGTATCTCGCCGATCTCGGGCTTTCTGCCCGGGGCATCGGCCTGTTCGTGACCGCGACCCTGGCAGGAAGTGCGGGACTGACGTGGGCAATTCGTGCGCCTTCGGAGCGACTCGGCGCCCGGGCCGTGCTGTTGCTGCTGGCCGGTCTCTCGGCGGGCGCGGCGCTGCTGCTGCTGATCACCCGCGAGCCGTGGCTGATCGTCGTGGCCGCCATGGTCGGCAATGTCGCGGTCGGTGCCGGCGAGACCGGACCCTTCCTTTCCATCGAGCAGGTCGTCCTGGCCCGTGCCGTGACGGCGGAGAAGCGCACGGCGGTGCTGAGCGTGTACAACCTGCTGGGCTACGGAGCCGCCGCCGCCGGCGCCGCCGCCGTCACGGCAGGCCCGCCGCCGGTGTTGTTCGCCGGCTTCCTGGCCGGCGCGCTCGCGCAGGCCGCCGCCTACGCCGCACTCGGCCCGGTGACGGTGGCTTCAGGGACATCCCGGGGCGTATCGGCGTCCACGCCGCTCATCCGGCGCATCGCGGCGCTCTTCGCGCTCGACTCCTTCGCGGGCGGCTTCGTGCTGCAAGCGCTGATCGCCTACTTCCTGCACGTGCGATTCGGCCTCGGGCTCGAGGCACTCGGCCGCGTGTTCTTCGTGGCGCAGCTGTTGACCGCGGCCTCGCTCCTGCTCGCCCCGCGGCTGGCCCGCTCGTTCGGCCTCCTGCCGACAATGGTCGTCACGCACCTGGTCTCGAACGTGTTCCTGATCGGCATCGCCGCCGCCCCGTCGGCCGCCGTGGCCATCGCCCTGCTGTATGCCCGGCAGCTCCTGTCTCAGATCGACCTGCCGACGCGCCAGGCCTGGGTCATGCTCGTGGTGCCCGATCACTCGCGGGAGGCCGCCGCCACCACCACCACGCTCTGGCGTACGTCCGCCCAGGCCGTCACCCCGCTGGTCACCGGCTGGCTCATGCAGTCCCTGACGCTGTCCGCCCCCTTCGTCTTCGGTGGCACCCTGAAGATCCTCTACGACATCCTCCTCTGGCGAGCCTTCAAGGACCTCAAGCCCCACGACCCTTAGCCGGAGAGTCCGATGCGATGAAGTCCCGTCTGCTCACCCGAGGGCGCGGCGGTGGGCCAGGGGGGTCGGTCGGCATTCCGTTGGCTTCGATCGTGTAGGGACTCACCTAGGACCGGGCTCCGACCAGGGCAGGCGCCACGAGCAGTCTCACGCGGAATGCGGACCGACCCCCCTGGCCCACCGCCGCGCCCGGCGGGACGAGCAGAACGCTACTTGATGGCGACGGCTTTGACTTGCTTGAGGTCGGTGAGCCCGTCGAGCGCCTTGAGGATCCCGTCCTGGACGAGGGTCGTCATGCCCTCGTCCTTGGCCACCTTCACCATCTCGACGACACGGGCCTTGGACTGGATGAGCTTCTTCATGGCGTCGGTGGCCACCAGCAGCTCGTGGATGCCGGCCCGGCCGCGGTAGCCCGAGCTGTCGCAGGCGCCACAGCCCTTGCCGCGGTAGAGCACGAAGTCGTCGTCGTACTTGACGCCCAGCTTGTGGAACTCGTCCACGCCGTAGGCGTGCACCAGCTCGTCGAACTCGTCCTGCTCCGGGTGGTACTCCTCGCGGCACTCCACGCAGATACGCCGCACGAGCCGCTGGGCGGCGATGGTCAGGAGGGCGTCGGCGAAGTTGAACGGATCGAGGCCCATGTCGAGGAGGCGGACGACCGTCTCCACCGCGCTGTTGGTGTGCAGGGTTGAGAAGACGAGATGGCCGGTCAGCGAGGCCTCGATGCCGGTGGCTGCCGTCTCCTCGTCGCGCATCTCACCGACCATGATGACGTCGGGGTCGGCGCGCAGGAACGAGCGCATGGCGGCCGCGAAGGTGAAGCCGATCTTGGGCTGCACCTGCACCTGGCGCAGGCCGTACTGGGTGATCTCGACCGGGTCCTCGGCGGTCCAGATCTTCCGCTCCGGCCGGTTGATGTGGGCCAGCACCGAGTGCAGCGTCGTGGTCTTGCCGGAGCCGGTCGGTCCCACCACCAGGATCAGGCCGTACGGCTTCTCGGAGGCGGTGCGGATCTCGCGCACGTTCCGCTCCGTCATGCCGAGCTTGTCGATCGCGATCGGCTCGCTGGTGGCGAGCACGCGCATGACGACGTCCTCGTTGCCGCCCTGCGTCGGCAGGGTCGCCACCCGCAGCTCGATGTCCCGCCCGTCCGGCAGCCGGAACTTGATCTTGCCGTCCTGCGGCTTGCGTCGCTCGGCGATGTCGAGCTGGGCCATGATCTTCAGCCGGGCGGCCAGCGCGCGCCGGTACCCCCCGGGGATGCGCTGGTACTCGCGGCACTGGCCGTCGATGCGCAGCCGGATCATGGTGTCCCGCTGGCCCCCGTAGGGCTCGACGTGGATGTCCGACGCCCGCGCCTTGACCGCGTCGATGATGACCTGGTTGGCCAGGCGGATGACCGCGCTGTCATTCTCGTCGATGTCGCCGCTGCTCGTCTCCTCGCGCTCGACCGTCGCCTCGTTGCCGAGGTCACTGATGATGTTCCCGATGTTGTCCCGCGACTGCACCTCGCCACCGGCCAGCGCCAGGAACTGGCTGATGTCCTTGCGCAGGCCCACCGCGAGCTTGATCTGCTGGCCGCGCAGGAGCTGGTAGATCGCGTCCACCCGCTGGAGGTCTTGCGGATTGTCGATGAGCACCAGGATGGCGCTGTCCTCGCGCCGGATCGGCAGCCACAGGTTCCGCTTGAGGAATTCCAGCTTGAGATCCTTCATGAGGTCGGGCGGCGGGATGACCTTGGCGTCGAACTCGACGAAGGGAACCCGGTAGAACTGGCTCAGCGACGCGCCCAGCTCTGCCCTCGGTACCTTGAACTGCTCCAGCAGCACCGTCTCGACGTCGGTGTTCCGCTGCCGCGCCACCCCGATGGCCTGGTTGACCTCGTCCTGGCTGAGCAGGCCCTGGGCGATCAGGTAGTCGAACTTGGTTCCGCGCCGCTGGGCGCCGAGCTGGGCCTGGGTGTTGAACGCGATGCCGAGCGTCTTGGCGATGCGGGCGACGCTGGCCTCGTCGTCCTTGGTGAAGCGCGTCCCCCGCTTCTTGTTGAGGATCTGCACGACGCCCAGCACCCGGCCCTCGTGGAGGACCGGCATGCACAGGATCTGGGTCGTCCGGAACCCGGTGCGCTTGTCGAACGAGCTGTCGAAGTGCAGCTCGGGTGACAGGCGCCGGAGCTCGGCGGGGTCGTAGGCGTCGGCGATGTTCACCGTCTGCCGGCTGAGGGCCACGAAGCCGGCCACCGACTTGGCGCTGATCGGCACACGGATCTCCTTCACCGTGTCGAGCGCCAGGAATTTCGAGTAGATCTCCTTCTTGTCGTGGTCGACCGCGTAGAGGGTCATGCGGTCAGCGTCGAAGAAGGTCAGCATCTCGCCCTGGATCTCGATGAAGATCGAGTCGAGGGTCTTGGCCGAGTGAATGCGATCGATCAGGTGAACGAGCCGCTGCTCGTTGGCCAGTCGTTCCTGTAGAGCGAGCACGGACTCTTGAGCGGCCACCGAGCCTCCCGCGTGGAGATGCTCAACCAGAATACAAAATCGCCGGGGGCCGATGCGAGGGCTAGTTACGCGTCAGCGCGATGGGCGCCGGACGACGACCCCCATCGGTTGGGGTGACCCTGTGACAGGCTACCCCATGGGATGCCCGGCCCGGCGCCGGCGGTTGTGCGAGCAGGAACCCGGGCCAGCGCGCCCGAGGCTGTCCACGCGCACGACGCGGCGATCGGGGCGACCGGCGAGCGCGGCTGGGGTGGAGCGCTACGCCTGGGTGATGCCGGCCGCGCGTCCCGAGCGGCGCGCCGGCTCCAGCCCGAGGTCGCGACACCGCTTGCGCAGCGTATTGCGGTTCACCCCGAGCAGGCGGGCGGCGCGGAGCTGGTTGCCGCCGGTGAGGCTCAGCGCGTGCAGGAGCAACGGACGCTCCATCATGGCCATCGCCTCGCGATAGACGCGCCGGGGATGGGCGCCGGCGAGCTGATCGACCAGCATCGGCACGGCGCCGGCGACGACGCGGGCCAGGGTGGTGAGCTGGCCCCGGGCCGCGCCGTCGTCCGTGCCGTTGACCGCCATCACATCCTCAGAAGAAGAGGTAGTCCAGCGCGAGCGTGATCGTGTCCTGGTACTGGGACGTCGGGACCAAGCCGGGCGCCCGCACCTTGAACACCTTCCGGTCGGCGTCGTCGTGGCGGAACTCGAGTCGCGCCATGAGGCCCTTCCAGATCTTGTACTGCACCGTCGCCGTGATCTCCCACAGCGAGACCGGCGTGCCGGGGGCGACGGCCAGCGTGCGGGCGCCGTCGGCGTCACGGAAATACTCCCCGCGGACCGCCGTGCGGAGCTGCTCGGTCCAGTCGTAGGCGACGTAGCCGGCGTAGCCCCACCACACCGCGTCGGTGGAGCGGCTGCGGGTGCCGGCCAGCGAGGGCTCGTCCACTTCCCAGCCGTAGTCGAAGTTGGCGCCGAGGGTCAGATTCTTGATGCCGGTGTAGTTGGCCGTCAGGTCGATGACCGTCCGGGGGTTCGTCTTCTTGTTGAACTGCTCGGGCCCGGTGATGAAGTTGACCGCCGCCGTGAGGTCCTTGACGCCGGTGAAGGCGATCTGGCCCATCACCGACATCGCGTCGTTGTTGTCGTCGGCGACGTCCCAGCCCACGACCGGCCCCGCCGTGAGCGACAGCCACTCGACCGGCGAGTAGCTGACCAGGGCGCCGACGTGGGTCAGCGGGATGGCGAGGCCGAACAGGAACGAGCGGGAGAAGTTCAGGTTGTTGGGCGCCTCGATCACCTCGTAGCCGAGCAGGGTGACGAACTTCCCGGCCTTGAGGGTCAACCCGCTGCCGACGTCGAACTTGTAGGCGCCGTAGGCCTCCTGCAGATCGAACTTGGCGGTGTTGCGGAACGGGAACGCGTCGTTGTCGTCGCGGAAGATGCCGATCGCGTGGTTTTTCTGCGCGTCCAGGCCGCCGGTGACGACGAGGCCGAAGCCCCACGGCCGCAGGTCGGTCGGGTCTTTCTTTATGCTGAACTCCGCCATGTTGAAGGAGTAGCCGGCGTCGAAGTCGTAGAAGCGCAGCTCGTTGACGTCGTCACGACCCGTGTGGCCGAGGTTCCACACGTAGCTGTTCTCGATGTACGCGAACAGCGCGATCTCCTCCCACAGCGTCTTGGGCTTCTCCTCGGGCTTGTCGGCCGGCTTGTCCTCCGGCTTGGCCGGAGCGGGCGCCGGGGCCGGCGTCTGCGTCAGCAACTGCGCGTCGGCCGACACCACCAGCCCGAGCACGGCGACCACCACCACGAGCGACCGCAGCCACGAAGTCATCGGGATCCTCTCCCGCTTCGCGTCCTTCACCGGTCGCGATCCTGGTGAGAATCCACGACGCCCGGAAGACAAGCCCGTCCGACTTGCCTCAAGTGTGTGCATCTCGAAGGTGCCACGCGGCGCGGGTCCAGCCGGTTGAGCATCCTCGTCGCCTCCTGATCGAGCTTCGGCATCGGTATCGATCGCCGTTGATCGCGGAGCCGCGACGTCGCTGTCGCGCGCCACGGGAGCAAGCGTCGTGCCGCAGGGGTGTGACAGCACAGCGCAATCGCGGCGCACATTTGCCGGAATGGTGTCCGTGCCGCGGTGCCGCTCTTGCGGGCACGCCGCAATCGGTTGCCTCTTCTGCGAGCAGGAGGTGCGGGCCCTGCTCGGGTCAAGGGTGCGAGATCGTGGAGTGCGACCTTCGGCGTCACGCTGCGGTCAGTCACACTGCAGCCGGTCGCGCGCTCATGCGCGAGCTCGAGCTCAATCCCCGGATGCTCGCGGCCGGCGTCCGCTTCCTGCGCGAGACGACCACGGCGCCCGAATATCGGCTGGTGGTCGATCGACGACCAGCACCCCGCCATGATCCGGGTGCGCACCGGCGGCGCGGCCGTCGCGGGCGAGGTCTGGCACGTGCCGGCGGAGGGACTCGCCCAGATCCTGATCGCAGAGCCGCCGGGGCTGTGCATCGGCAAGGTCCGGCTCGCCGACGGCGTCGAGACGCTGGGCGTGATCGGCGAGCCAGCGCTATGCGAGGGTCAGATCGAGATCACCACGTACGGCGGCTGGCGCGCCTACATCGCCAGCCGCAACGCAGCCCCGGCGTGAGCGGGCCCGTGACCCGCGATCGCTTCCTGGCCGGCGCGCTGGCGCCCGGCGTCCTCGACGTCCAGGCTCAGCGCTTCCGCACCCGTCGCTTGACGGGCCGGCGCTACGCGGTGTGCGCCGAGGCCAGGGCGCGCGCGAGCAGCTCGTACTTCGCGAGTGTCTGCGCGGCCCGCGCGTCCGGCCAGCGCCCGCCCTCGATCGCTTGCAGGAACTCGTCGAGCACCAGCGGGAACTGCGCCTCGTGGGCCGTCCCCGGGCCGGCGGGGACCTCGATCTCGAATCCCTCGGCCCCGACCACCGCGGCAAGCCCGGGGAACTCCGGCGGCCAGGCGGCCATCGCACGCTCCAGCGCGGCGCCCACGCGCGATCGCTCGACGCGTGGCTCCACGAAGAGCCGGCGCCGGAAGCCGGTGCGGCGGCCCTGCTCGATGCGTACTCGCGACGCGACGCCCACGACGGTCGTGCTGTGCTCGTCACCGCCTCCGGGAGGCTCGGAGAGATCCCAGCGCGTCGTCAGATGGACGTCGACGCCGCCGAGTCGGAACGACAGCTCGGCGTTGCCGGCGTACGCGAGCACGTCCCCGGCGACGTCGGGGTGCAGGTCCGGCGGAAAGTCGGCCAGGCCGGTGACGCGGGTGAAGAGCGCTCGGGGCACCGGCGTCGACCAGCGGCGCACGGCGAGTAGCTCGGCTCCGTCACCGGTCGCCGCGCCGCCCGCCGCCAGGAACCGCTGGGCCTGATCGACGAGATGGGTCGGGATATCGGCGACGCCGTCCCCCTGCACGCGGACGTCGAAGTACCACGGCGGCCGCCGCAGGGGCGCGCCATTCACCACCTTCTCCAGGTGGTGCACGCTGGCCAGCCGGATGGCCGGCCCCTCGCCCCCGTCGAACCCGCCGAAGATCTCCGGCTCGCCCACCAGCCGCTCGGCGAGCCGCGACGTCGTCGCGTGCCGCCCGGTCATCATCTCCATGACCCGCGCCCCGCCGCTCAGCACGTGGCGCACGTCGGTCAGGGCCGCCGCGGTCGTCATCCACGGCTTGTCGGCGAGCACGTGGAGGCCGGCATCGTGGAGCCGGCGCACGAGCGCCATCTTGCGGTCGTTCTTCCCGGCCAGGATCACGACGTCGCCGGGCCGCTCGGCCAGCAGGCGGGCGAGCGGCTCCGCGCCCGCGCGCACCACCACCCGCCACTGCGTCGGCCGCTGCGCCCGCCGGTTGAACGCCGTGAGCAGGTCGAGGAACTCCGCCGCCGCTCGGCCACCTCCATCCCCCGGGCCGTCGGGGACGTACACGACGACCTCGTCGCTCACCTGGGGATGACGCTCGCGCAGCGTGAGCGCCGCGTGGAAATGTCCGGGGTCGAGGACCATCAGCGTGTGCATGGAGCCGCGCCAGTGTAGCGCGCGGTGGTACGTTACGGGCTCCGGAGGAGGGTGCCATGGCGCGTTGGGTGAAGGTGGCGGCGGCCCAGCTGGGCCCGATCAACGAGGGGACGAGCCGCGACGAGGTCGTCGAGCGCATGCTGGTCCTGCTCGAGCAGGCGATCGCCGAGCACGTCGAGCTGATCGCGTATCCCGAGATGGCGCTCACGACGTACTTCCCGAAGAAGATCCGCGACGACTACGATCAGTTCTTCGAGCACGAGGTGCCGCCCAAGGCGCTGGACCCGCTGCTGCGCCGCGCCCGGCAGGCGCGGGTGGCCGTGCACGTCGGCTTCTGCGAGAAGGCCGACGGGCACTACTTCAACACCGCGCTGCTCACCGACGAGACGGGCGCGCTGGCCGGCACCTACCGCAAGATCCACCTGCCGGGCCGTCCCTCGCCCGACGGCTTCGCCCAGGTGTACGAGGTCCGCTACTTCGAGACGGGCGACACCGGCTACCGCGTCTTCCCGCTGCCGAAGGCCAAGGTCGGCATCGCGATCTGCCAGGACCGCCGCTACCCGGAGACCTACCGCTGCCTGGGCCTGCAGGGCGCCGACATCGTGCTCATCGGCTACAACACGCCGCTGTCCCCGCTGGCCCTCGACCAGAACGAGCTGGTGCTGCGGGCCGGCGCCTACGAGAACAGCCTGTTCGTCATCGGCGTGGCCAAGGCCGGCGTCGAGGACGGTCTGGAGCTGATCGGCGGCTCCTGCGTGATCGGCCCCCTCGGCCAGGTCCTGGCGCGGGCGTCCACCACCGGCGACGAGCTGATCGCCACGCGCATCGACCTCGACTGGATGACGCCGGCCCGCAAGCGCTGGGACTTCTACAGCCGCCGCCACCCGCAGTACTACGGGCTCGTCACCGAGCCGGTGAGGCCGCGGCCGTGACAGCGCGCGCGCTCGACCTCGTCGTCGCCGGCGGGCGCGTCGTCACCGCCACCGAGGTGCTCGACCACGCCGCCGTCGGCATCCGTGACGGGCGCATCGTCGCGGTGGCGCCCGTCGAGGAGCTGCCGCCGGCCGAGCGGACGATCGACGCCTCCGGCAAGATCGTCTTCCCCGGCGCCATCGACTGCCACGTGCACCTCGGGCCGGAGTACGACGACTGGCGCGGTGGCCCGCTGGCCGCCGCCCACGCCGGGCTCGGCACGATCCTCTCGTTCGTGCTGGCCAACGAGGGCGAGCGCGAGACGCTACCCCAGGCCGTGCATCGCCTGCGCGAGGAGGTCAGCGCGCAGTCCGTCTGCGACTTCGGCTTCCACTTCATCCTCGGCAACCAGCCGTGGATCCTCGAGGGCATCCCGGAGGCGATCGGCCTGGGCGTGTCGTCGTTCAAGCTGTTCATGACCTACAAGAAGCGCAAGACGCGCATGTGCTCGGACGAGATGATCGCCGGCGCCATGACGCTGATCGGCGCCCACGGCGGGATGTGCCAGCTCCACTGCGAGAACGGCGACGTGATCTCGTGGCTGGAGGACCGCGCGCTGGCCGAAGGCCGCGTGCACCCGCGCGACTTCCCGGCCACCTGCCCCGACTGGACGGAGGAGGAGGCGATCAACCGCGCCACCCTCATCGGCAAGATGACCGGCTGCCCCGTCTACGTCGTCCATCTCTCGACGCGCCTCGGCCTGGAGCGCATCAAGCAGGCGCAGGCCACGGGCCAGCGCGTGTGGACGGAGACGTGTCCGCAATACCTGCTGCTCACGGAGGACGAGATGGAGCGCTGGGGCCCGCTGGCGAAGATCGGTCCGCCGCTACGCCCCGCCGCCGGCGGCGACCGCGAGGCGCTGTGGGGCGGTCTCGCGCAGGGGCCGATCGCCGCGGTGGCGAGCGATCACTCGCCGCGCCCGAAGGCGATGAAGGAGCCCGGCTGGAAGAACATCTTCCATGACGAGGCGGGCAACGTGATCCCGTTCGGCAGCCCCGGCCTGGAGACCCTGGTGCCCCTGGTCTACAGCGAAGGCGTCGTGAAGCGCGGGCTACCCCTGACATGGATGGCGCGCGTGCTCGCCGAGAATCCCGCGCGCATGTTCGGCCTCTCCCCGCGCAAGGGCGCCATCCGCCCCGGCGCCGACGCCGACCTCCTGATCTGGGACCCCACGGGCGAGAGCACCATCAAGGTCGCCGACCACCGCGGCATCGCCGGCTGGACCCTCTACGAAGGCTACAAGACCCACGGCCGCCCCTGGATGACTCTCCTGCGCGGCCAACCCTTGCTCGAAAACGGCCAGCTCCGCCAAACCCCCGGCTTCGGCCAATACCTCCACCGCGGCACGCCGCAACCCCCACTGACAATCGCGACCCACTGATCCTCGCCGTTGATCCACCGCCGGAAGGGGGGCGCTAGCCCCCCTCCGGGCTCATATATTCCACTCCGTGAACAGCTTGTGGCGGAACGCCGCCAGCTCTTCGACCGGCGGCGGCCCGGCGGCGAGCCCGCCGCTCGCCAGCTCCACGAACTTCTGATCCATCCGATCCAGGCGCCAGGCGATGACCTCGGCCAGGGTGGCGGTGACCTTGTAGGCGGCCAGGCTCTCGCTCTTGAGCAGCCGGTCGAACTGCGAGCGCGTGAGGAGCTGGAACTCGCAGGCGGTGAGCGCGCGCACGGTGGCCGAGTGCGGGCGCTCGGTGATGAGGCTCATCTCGCCCAGCACCGTGGGTGCTGCCATGGCGGTGAGGGCCACGTCGCCGCCGTCGCGGCCGTGCTTGAGGATCTCCACCGAGCCCGCGAGCAGCACGAGCAGCCCCTGGCCGCGCTCGCCCTCGCGCATGACCACGGTCCCGGGCTCGGCGTTGACCGGGACCATCGCCTTGACGATCTGGTCGGCCTGCTCGAACGTGAGCCCCCGGCACAGCACACCTCGCACGATCTTCGCCGCCTCGGAGCTGGTCACCCTCACACCCCCCTGAGCACGGTCGCCCGGCCCACCCGGCCGATGGCCACGATGAACGCCGCGGTGCGGAAGGAGACCTTCCGCTCGCGCACGACTCGCGCCAGCGTGGCGTACGCCTCGCGCATGTGGCGGCCGAGCTCGGCCGTGATGCGCTCTTCCTCCCAGGTGAACTGCTGGATGTTCTGCGCCCACTCGAAGTACGAGACCGTCACGCCGCCGGCGTTGACGTAGATGTCGGGCAGCACCGTCACCCCGCGCGCCTGGAGCATCTCGTCGGCCCGCGGCGTGGTGGGGGCGTTGGCCGCCTCCAGGACGATGCGCGCCCGCACCTCGCCCGCGTTCGCCTCGGTGATGACGCCGCCCAGCGCGGCGGGCACCAGCACGTCCACGTCGAGCCGCAGCAGTGCCTCGTTGGTGATGGGCGCGCCGCCCGTGAATCCCTCGATCCAGCGGGTGGCCCGCACGTGGCCCAGCAGCGCCGGCACGTCGAGCCCGTCGGGGTTGTGCACGCCGCCGCGGGCGTCGGACACCGCCACCACGCGGCCCCCGCGCTCGCGCAGGAACCGAGACGTCCACGAGCCGACGTTGCCGAAGCCCTGCACGGCGAACGTCTTGCCGCGCACCTCGCCCAGTCCCGCATCCTGACAATGCTCCTGCAGCGCCATCACGGCGCCACGGCCGGTCGCCTCCTCGCGACCCTTGGAGCCGAAGAGGTCGACGGGCTTGCCGGTCACCACGGCCGGCGAGAAGCCGTGCATGCGCGAGTACTCGTCCATGATCCAGGCCATGACCTGGGCGTTGGTGTTGACGTCGGGTGCCGGGATGTCCCGCTGGGGCCCGATGATGTCGTGGATCTGCTGCACGAAGCGGCGGGTCAGGCGCTCCTGCTCGTGCGGCGTCAGCAGGGCCGGGTCGACGGCGATGCCGCCCTTGGCGCCGCCGAAGGGCAGGTTCACCACCGCGGTCTTCCACGTCATCAGCGAGGCCAGTCCCTGCGCCTCGTCCATGTCCACGGTGGGGTGATAGCGGAGCCCGCCCTTCATGGGGCCGCGGCGGTTGTCGTGCTGCACGCGATAGCCGATGAACGTGCCCAGGTCGCCGTTGTCGAGCGTGATGGAGACGTCGACCTTCACCTCGCGGAACGGCGTGACCAGCATCCGCTCGACGTGCGCGGAGAGGTCCATGATGCGGGCGGCCTTGCGGAAGTAGTAGTTGACGTCCTCGAACCCGGGCACGGCTGCGATTCTACGCTACCCGGCGCGCCGGGCCGAAGCCTCAGGACCGGACCAGCGGCAGCTCCACCGCGAACGTCGTGCCCGCGCCCTCCACGCTCTCGACGCGGAGGCGGCCGTCGTGGGTCTCCACGATGCTCTTGGTGATGGCCAGGCCCAGGCCGGTGCCGGAGATCCCCCGGGTCGAGGCCCCCTGCACCCGGTAGAACTTGTCGAAGACGTGGGGCAGGTCGCGGGCGGGAATACCGATGCCGGTGTCGGTCACCCGCACGGTCACCGTGCCGGCGCCGCCGGAGCCGGCCGAGAAGGCGACGGTGACCGTCACGCGCCCGCCCTCGGGCGTGTACTTCACCCCGTTGTCGATGAGGTTGATCAACGCCTGGCGGATGCGGCTGGCCACCACGCTGACCCACGCCTCACCCGGCAGCTCGGCGTGCAGGGTCACGTTCGTGCGCTCGGCGTGCGGCGTGACCAGGCGGAGCGCGTCGCCGATCAGCGGGATCAGGTCCGTCGACTCGCGATAGGGATCGAGCCCCGCCTCGATCTTGCCGAGGTCGAGGAGATCGCTGACCATCTCCGCCATGTGCTGGGCGGTGTCGCGGATGTCCTGGCAGCGCGCCTGGTGGCGCGCGTCGTCGGGGCCGGAGCGCATCATGAGATCCGACAGGCCGGCGATGACCGTGATGGGGTTCTTCAGGTCGTGGGAGACGGTGTTCACGAAGTCGTTCTTCATTTGCTCCAGGTTCTTGAGCAGCGTGATGTCGCGCAGGATGGCCGCCAGCCCCACCGGCTCGCCGAACGGCGTCGTGACCGGCACCAGGCTCGCCTGGGCCGTGCGCCCGTCGGGCAGCGCCAGCTCCGAAGTGCCCGGCCGCCCCACGGCGAAGAGCTGGCGCACCGGCACGTAGTCGACGGCCTCCAGCAGGGGCCGGCCGGTCAACGTGTCGGGCAGCAGTCCCAGCATCGGCCGCACCGCGGCGTTGGCCAGCAGCACGACGCCGGCCTGGTTGATCATGATCACGGCATCGTCGGTGCTGGCCAGCATCGCCGCCAGCGTGCTCCGCTCGTCGGAGGCGGCCTGGTAGGCCTGCGAGGTCTCCAGCGCGGCCGACAGCCCCGAGGCCATGAGCGTGGCGATCTGCGCGTCGTCGTCGCCGTAGGCCTGCGGCGGCCGGGCGGCGAAGAACAGCGCGCCCAGCACCTCGAGCCCGCGACGGATCGGCACCACCAGCGCCGCGCGCAGCCCGGCCTCCCCGAGCGCGCCCTCCAGGTCGAACACCGCCTCGTCGGCGGCTCTGAGATCGGCGAGCACACACGCCCGGCCCTCGCGAATCGCGCGACCTGGCAACCCCTCGTGCGTCGAGAACGCGCGCGCCGTCGGACCGGCGCCCTCGAGCGCGGACAGCGAGTGCACGAGGTAGCCACCCTTGTCCGGATCCTCCAGGCACACCGCCAGGTAGTCGTGGGGCACGACCGCCGCGGCCTCGTCGGCCAGCACCTGGAAGAAGTGGGTGGGGATGGGCGAGCGGACGAGCTCGATGAGGATCTCGCTCAGCCGCGTCAGTCGCTCGGTCTGGCTCATGCGCGGGCCGGGGCGGGCAGGCAGTGCTCACGCACCAGCCCGGCGAGATCGGCGCCGCTCGGCACGGGATCGATCGGGCCGACGACGGTGGCGCTGCGAATCACGCCCTTCTTGTCGACGAGGAACAACCCCTGCTCCTGCGCCGTCATCGCGTGATGGTGCAGGCGGCGCAGGAAGTTTCGGTTCATGACGTCGAACCAGGCGCCGCGGACCTGGTTGCGCGAGTCGCCGTGCGTGAACGCGTGGGCGAAGCTGACGACGGCGGTCTTGGTCGCCTCCAGTGCGCCGACGTCACCGAGGCCGTAGACGGCGTAGAGCCGCTTGTCGGGATCGCAGACGAACGGGAAGGGCAGTGGCGACTGGGCGAAGAATCGGCGGGCGCTGTCGAGCAGGTTCGGCGCGACCTGGATGATCTCGGTCTCGGCCGTGCGCAGCGCCTCGTAGCCGGCCCGCATGCCGTCGGTGTAGACGCGGCAGAACGGGCAGGTGAAGCCGCGCGAGAACCAGACGACGACGTTTCGGCGACCCCGGTAGGAGGCCAGGTCGACCATCGCGCCCCGCAGGGACGGCAGGGCGAACACGGGCGCCATCTGCCCGACAAGCGGCCGCGCCTGGCCGGTGTCCGAGGTCATATGCGCGCGGAAACGGGCAAGACGCGTACCAGGCACAACAGCGCGTGTCGAGTGGCAATTCCCCTCTAGACGCCCTCTCTTCGCCCAGTTCCTGTCCGGCCCGTCTGGCTAGAAATCACTCGACGAGGCGGGGCAGGATGTCACCGATGGCTCCTCGCAGGACCGCGTCGGCCAGGCTGTCCATCTCCGTCGGCTCGGCGTTCACGATGACCACGCGCGCCCCCGCATCCTTGGCGACCGGGACGACG
Organism: Methylomirabilia bacterium; assembly: GCA_041499965.1. Lineage (GTDB taxonomy): Bacteria > Methylomirabilota > Methylomirabilia > Rokubacteriales > CSP1-6 > AR5. The sequence continues at coordinate 3,340 of JBGQLG010000081.1, read as the reverse complement.
CCCGCCACCGGCCACACCGAGAGCTTGGTGCCGATGGCCAGCATGAGATCGCAGCGACGCGCGGCCTGCTCGGCGCGGCGCAGGTCTTCCGGCACGAGACTCTGGCCGAACGAGATCGTCGCGGATTTCAGGATTCCGCCGCACGTGCGGCAGGGCGGGTCGTCCTCGCCGGCCCGCACGCGGGCCAGCGCGCGCTCCATCGCCGCCCGCTGGCCGCAGGCCAGGCAGACCACCTCGCGCATGGTGCCGTGCACCTCGACGACGCGCTCGGGCGAGGAACCCGCCGCCTGGTGCAGGCCGTCGATGTTCTGCGTGATGAGCGTGTCGAGCTTGCCGCGGCGCTCGAGCGCCACCAGCGCCTGGTGGCCCGCGTTGGGCTGGGCCGCCCAGGCCGGCGACTCCAGACGGCTGCGCCAAGCCCGCTTGCGGACGTCGGGGTCGGCCACGTAGTGCTGGATCGTCGACTGCTTCTCGGCCTCGGGATTGCGCGTCCACACGCCCTGCGGTCCCCGGAAGTCGGGAATGCCGGACTCGGTGGAGATGCCCGCGCCGGTGAGGACGACCGGGCGCTGGGCGGCGTCGATCCAGCCGCGCACCACCGTGATCAGTCTGTCGAAGTCTTCAGCCATGGCCCCGATACTTTAAACTCGATCGGGATGAAACCGCCGCTTCCGGAATTCCTGCCCGACGATCCCCTGCCCCTGCTGGAGGCGTGGCTGGCCGAGGCCACCGCGGCCGCCCGCAACGCCACCGCGATGACGCTGGCCACGGTCACCGCCGACGGCCGTCCGGCCGCGCGCATGGTGATCTGCCGCGGCCTCGATGCGCGCGCGGGCTGGCTCGTCTTCTACACCGACCGCGAGAGCGACAAGGGCGCCGACCTGCGCGCGCACCCGCGGGCCGCGCTCGTCTTCCACTGGGACGCGTTCGAGCGCCAGGTGCGCATCGACGGCCCGGTGACGACCGCGCCCGACGCCGACTCCGACCGCTACTGGTCCACCCGCCCGCCCGAGGCACGCGCGGCCGCCGCCGCCAGCCGTCAGAGCCGCCCGCTCGCCTCCCGCGCCGAGCTGCTCGCCCGCGTGGCCGAGGAGGCGGAGCGAAGCGGCGAGGCGGTGGCGCGGCCGCCCCGCTGGGGCGGCTATCGGGTGTGGGCCGAGCGCGTCGAGCTGTGGGTCGGACAGCCGGCGCGCGTGCACGACCGCGCCCGCTGGAGCCGCGAGCTGACGCCGGCCGGCGGGGGCTACGCGGCCGGGCCGTGGCGCGCGACACGGCTGATGCCGTGAGCGAGCTGCTCATCCGCGAGCGCGTGCCGCTGGCGCCGCTCACCACGCTGGGTGTCGGCGGCGAGGCGCGCTGGTTCGTGGAGGCGCTGGACGAGGCGGCGGTGATCGCCGCCTACGCCTGGGCGCGCGCCCGCGGCGTGAGCCTGCGCGTGCTCGGCGGCGGCTCCAACGTCGTGGTCGCCGACGCCGGCGTGGACGCGCTAGTCGTCCGCCTCGCCCTGCGTGGCGTCGATCCGCGAACGACGGACGGCGCGGTCGAGGTCACCGCCGCCGCCGGCGAGCCATGGGACGCGCTGGTCGGGGCGACGGTCCAGCGCGACTGGGCCGGGCTCGAGTGCCTGAGCGGCATCCCCGGCCTCGTCGGCGCCACGCCGATCCAGAACGTGGGCGCCTACGGCCAGGAGGTGAGCGACACGGTGACGACGGTGCGCGCGCTGGACACGCAGCGCGGCGAGGTCGTCACGCTGCCGGCGGCCGAGTGCGGCTTCGCCTACCGCGACAGCGTCTTCAAGCGGGATGCGCCGGGACACTGGGTGGTCCTGGCCGTGACCTATCGCTTGAAGCCCGACGGCCCCCCGATGCTCGGCTACGCCGAGGTCGCGCGTCACGTCGCGCAGCAGGGCAGCGTGCCGCCCCGGCTCCGCGACGTGCGCGAGGCGGTGCTCGCCATCCGCCGCGGCAAGTCGATGGTGCTCGACGATGCAGCCGATCCCAACCGCCGCTCGTGCGGCTCGTTCTTCCTGAACCCGATCCTCGACGCCGCGGCGGCCGGGGCGGCGGCCGCGCGGGCCGGCGACGCCACGATGCCGCGCTGGCCCCAGGTCGACGGCCGCGTGAAGCTGTCGGCGGCGTGGCTGATCGAGCACGCGGGCTTCACGCGGGGCGCGCGGGCGGGCGCCGTCGGGCTGTCCTCCCGTCACGCGCTGGCGATCGTCGCCCACGACGGCGCGCGCACCGGCGACGTGCTCGCCTTCGCGCGCACGATCCAGGACACGGTCGAGGCGCGCTTCGGCGTGCGCCTCACGCCCGAGCCCGTGCTCTGGGGCGAGGGATAGCCGCCCGCACGCCCCGCTTGCCTCCCGCGCCCCGGCGTGTTTGCATGGGCCCGATCACACACACCCACCGGGAGGACGTCATGGGAGAGCTGCTCAATCTGACCGCCGAGGATGGCCACCGCCTGTCCGCCTACCGCGCCACGCCCGCCGGCACGCCCCGCGGAGGGCTCGTCGTCGTGCAGGAGATCTTCGGCGTCAACTCGCACATCAGGAACGTCACCGACGGCTTCGCGGCCGACGGCTACGTGGCGATCGCCCCGGCGATTTTCGACCGGGTGGAGCGCGGCTTCGAGACGGGCTACGCGCCGGCCGACATCGAGCGCGGCCGCATGGTGCGCGGCAAGCTGCAGACCGAGGACGCGGTGAAGGACGTGACGGCCGCGGTCAAGGAGCTGCAGAAGGCCGGCCTTAAGGTCGGCGTGGTCGGCTACTGCTTCGGCGGCACCGTGGCCTGGCTGGCCGCCACGCGCATCCCCGGCGTCGTGGCCGCGTCCTCGTTCTACGGCGGCGGCGTGGCCGACGCGGCCGGCGAGCAGCCGAAGTGCCCGGTCATTTTCCATTTCGGCGAGACCGACGCCTCGATCCCCAAGGATCACTGGGACCGCATCAAGGCCCAGCATCCGAAGATCCCCATGCACGTCTACCCGGCGGGGCACGGCTTCAGCTGCGACGAGCGCGGCTCCTATCACGAGCCCAGCGCCCGCCTCGCCCGCCAGCGCACCATCGAGTTTTTCAGGGAGTACGTCGGGTAGATCGCTCGACGCCGTGACAGCCATATTTGTTTGCGACAGGGGGGAGCGACCGCCGCTCCCCCCTGGACCCCCCAACGGGAGCTCGCCAGGGCATTTTATTTGCGACAGGGGGAGCGACCGCCGCTCCCCCCTGGACCCCCCAACGGGAGCTCGCCAGGGCATTCGAACCCGCGCCTCGATCACGCTGGGCGGCCTGACGCCGTTTTTCGGAGGAAATGAGGAACATGGCTATCTCATCACCGCTCGT
>JBGQLG010000080.1:0-22123 GCA_041499965.1 Methylomirabilia bacterium | reverse complement strand
GCCGTCTACTACAACAAGATCATGGAGCTGCCCGAGCCCGAGCGCGCGGCCTTCGTGAAGGCCAAGCGCGACGAATACATGCAGGACGTCGACGTCTACAAGCTCGCCTCCGAGATGCTGGTGGACGACATCGTCCCCGGCTCCGCGCTGCGCGCCGAGCTGATCAAGCGCCTGGCCTACGCCGAGACCAAGGCCCACGCGTTCCCGCCGCGTCGCAACGGTGTCTACCCGGTGTAGCGCCGCTCAGCCGAGCACGTCGCCGACACGGAGCGCGACGTCGGGGAAGGCGCGCGGACTCAGTGTCTCGCCGCGGCCGAGGGTGCGGACGTCGCGGTATTCTGTGGCAACCGGCTCCCGGTGCATGTCGACGATGCCGGCCGGGAGGTCGACCAGCCACAGCTCCGTGATGCCGGCCCGCGCGTACAGCGGGGCCTTCCGCCGCCGGTCGTACTCCACCGACGTGTCCATGACCTCGATGAGCAAGAGCACGTCGTCAGCCCCAGCCGCAGCGTGCGCGTAGAAATCCTCCCGCGGCTTCAGCAGGAGCAGGTCGGGCTGGGGCTCGGAGCGCAGGCGCGCCAAGCGCACCGGGCCCTGCACGCGGACGATGGCCCGAACACCGACGCGCTGGACCAGGAGCCGGTTCAGCCTGTCGACGACGCTGGCGTGATGGTTCCCGATCGGGGCCATCTCGATGACTTCGCCTTCGATCAGCTCGACGTGGTCGTCGGGCGCGAAGACGCCGGCCTCGGCCATGCGATGGTATTCCTCCACGGTGAAGCGCCGCGCGCGGGGAACGACCGCCACTCTTCACCTCTCTGCCACGATAGTACCGCCGGGACGCGGCGTCAGCGCCTCGGATCGGATACGTCCCCGGCCGCGACCGGCGCCGTCACCGCCGTGACAGGGTCGTCACACGGGCGACGTGCCGCGTGGCTGGTGTGCGGCAACTGGGCGCGGGCTCTCGCCCAATCGGCCTGAAGGATTGGTGCACCCCTTGCACGACGGTGGCCCATCATGCGCTCACACTGGAGTGGCCTGCGTTGAAGCCCCGGACGCGCGCGCTGTTGATCACCGGGGCGATCGTCGTCGCGCTGATCGCGGCGTTCGATCAGCTCGGCTGGATGCACCGGCGCTTCTTCGGTGCCTCGGCGGTGTCGGCGCGCGCGCTCGGTCACTACCTCGTCGGCGACTACGCGGGAGCGGCGCGCTTCTATCGCGACGACCTGCGGCGCATCGCCGCCCTCGTGCCCTCCGAGCAGGGGCGATCCTGGATCATGCTGGCCCGGGGCGACGTCGATCAGGCGGAGAGCCAGGCGAAGGTCGAATCTCGCCTGGCGCCCACCGATCCCGAGCCGATGCTGACGCTGGCCGAGGTGGCGCTGGCTCGCCGCGACTGGCGGACGGCGCTGGCGCACGCCGGCCGCGTGCTCGCGTTGCGACGCGACAACTACGACGCGCTGCTGATCACCGCCGTCGCGCAGTCGGGCCAGGGCGCCTATCCCCTCGCGATCGACGCGCTCAAGCGTGCCTTGCGATATGACTCCGCCGAGCGCCGCCTCACCGTGTTCCTGTCCGTCCTCGAGACCACCGGCGAGCTGAACGGCCGGGCCTTCGACGAGCGCCCGTACTGCTTGCTCGCGCATCTGCACCGCTACCTGCGGATCTACGATCCCGCCCAGGCCCGGCCGACGGCCCGCTACGCCCAGCGGGCCATCGAGGTCGGCGATCGAGCCGACGATGCCCACGTGACGCTGGCGGCCGTGCACACCGTGGAGGGCCGTCCCTCGCGGGCCCTGGCGGCCTTCCAGCAAGCGCTCGCGGTGAATCCGCGCAACACGGCGGCCCTGCTGGGCGAGGCGCGCTATCGCGCCAACCGGGGCGAGGTGGCCGACGAGTACCGCCTGATGCGCGCGGCGTTCGAGGCCGATCCCAACGACCCGTTCGCTGCCGCGACCTTCCATCGCTTCCTGGTCGAGAAGCTCGGCGACTATCGTCAGGCGCTGGCCCTGGCAGAGGCCGCGGTGGCGGCGAATGCGCGCGACGCGGAGGCCTGGTGGCGCCGGGGCCACGTCCAGACGCTGCTCGGCGATCATCGCCAGGCGCTGCAGAGCTACCAGCAGGCGGTGGCGCTGGCGCCGCGCACGGCCGAGCTCGAGGAGAGGATCGGCGATACGCTGGCCGAGCTGGGTCGCGACGAGGAGGCGTTCGCCGCGTATCGCCGGTCAGTGCTGCTCGACTCGCTCCGGCCGCAGCCGCACTTCGGCCTTGGTCGCCTGCACGGCAGAGTGCGGCACTGGACCGACGCGATCCAGGAATACGAGATGGCCATGCGGCTCGGCGGCGGCCTGTCGGTGGGCCTGTGCGAGATGTACTGGGAGACGGGGCGGCAGAGCGACGCCAACCTGTGCGTGACGACCGTGCTCACGGTCGATCCCGACAACGTGCAGGGGCTGACCCTGCTGGAACACGTGCGTGGAGCGCGTCAGAGCGCGAGCCGCGTCCAATGATCGCCCTGCTGAAGCTGGTGCGGCTCACGGTTGTGCACCTGGCCCTCATCGCCCTCGGTTGCTGGTCCGTGTGGGCGCAGCTTCTCTACCGGACGCCGAGCCGCTACGTCACGGTCGTGCTGGCGGCCATCGCGACGGCGTCGACGGGCCTCACACTCGCGTTCTGGCTGCACGCGATGTTCAAGGGGGTCGGGGCGACGGACAAGCAGCTCACGCCCGTCGCGATCGGGCAGAAGCTCTGCGCGCTCGCCGCGCTCGGGTTCTGCTTCTACGGGCTGTTCCTGTTCACGAACGGCAGGTTCGACCCGGCCGATCCCGTGCACTACGCCACGCAAATCGTGAGCATCGGGATGGACGAGACCGAGCTCGGCGTCAGAGTCCCGTTCGTCTGGGCCGACATCCGCTCGTGGCGCCGCCCCGGCGAGGTGGAGCGTCTCCTGCTGCGTCCGGACGAGCGTGAGCGCCTCTGGGGCGGTCAGATGGTGATGGTCTCGGTGCGGCCGGGCTTCTATGGAGTCCCCTGGGTCTCGCGCATCGAGTCCGACGTCGAGCTGCGTAGCCGAGAGGTGCTGGCGGTGCTTCCCGACGCGGGGCAGATCCGCAAGGACCTCGCCGAGTTCTACGTGCGACTCGGCCGCTTCACCGAGGCGGCGGTGACCACGCGCGAGTACGCCCAGCGCTTCCCCGAGGACCGCAAGTTTGCGGTGCGCATCGCCAAGGTGTTCACCTCGCGCGACCGCTTTGCCGACGTCGTGACGGTGCTGGCCGACGTCGCGCCGCGCCACGAGGACGCCGACGTCTACATGCTGCTCGGGTATTCACTGGGCATGCAGGGGCAACGCGCCGAGGGGCTCGCGCTGCTCGAGCGCGCACGGGCCATGCAACCCCGCAGCTGGTGGCTGTACTACGCGCTGGGCTGGGTCTACGGCGGGAGCGGCGACTACGCGCGCGCCGTGGCCTCCTTCCAGAAGGCGGTGCAACTCCGGCCCGGCTTGTACGACGCCGAGCGCGAGCTGCAACGCCTCCGTCCGCTCGCGGCGCGCGCCACCCGCTAGAAGTTCAACCCCTCCGGCAGCGGCCCGGCGATCGGGACCTCGAAGAACGGTCCCGCCCCGTCGGGGTCCACGACAATCGTGCCGTCGCTCTCGAAGAAGATCGCGATCTGCGTCTGACCGGCGACGGCCAGGTCGGCGACCGCCGGGCTGGCGATGTTGGTCAGGAACGTGTGCGGGTTGGCCGGCGTGCCCGGCCGCGCGGCGCGGACCAGGTCGTTGCGGAAGAAGGTCGAGCGGTCGACGAGGTCGCCGGCCCGGAAGATCGCGCTGGCCGTCGGGTTCGGCACCGTCTGGTCACCCTTGGCGAACTGGATGATGACCGGCGGCGGGTCGATGCCGTGCAGCGGGCTCTTGCGCAGGTGCGGCGCGTAAGCGACTGGATTGCCCGACTGCGACACCCACTCGTTGTTGTCGATCACTTCCTGGATCGCCATCGCGCCCGGCACCGTGTTGACGACCGGTGGCAGGTCGCGCAGAGGGATGTTCTCGTTGAAGCCCCAGGTCGGCGGCACCAGCGGGCCGGTATTGAGCAACTGCGGGATTCGCGTCGCCAGCGAGATACCCACCAGGGCCCGGAACGAGGGACTCAACCGCGCGATCTCGATGATGGCTCCGCCGGGGACGTTCGGCACGCCCGCCCGGATCGAGTCTTCCAGCGCCAGGAACTTCACGCCGTAGATGCCGCCGAACGACTGGCCCGCGTAGTAGATCCGCGAGCGGCTGAGGCCGGAAATGCCGCCCGTCTCGATGACCCGCACGAGCTGCATGAGGTCGGCAACCGTCTGCCGCAGGCCGTCGCGGCTGCTGATGATGGACCGGGGCGGCGCGGCGCTGACCCCCTCGGTCGAGTCGATGGTGCCGTTACCGTCCTGGTCGATGCCGCGGCCGCCGTCGGGGATCGTGACCGGCGCTCCGCTGGTCGGAATGATCGTCAGCGTGCCGAGCGCGCCGCCGCCGTGGCCGACCACGTTGATGGCGATGGTGGCGATGCCGTGGGACGCGAACACCGAGCCCACCGCGAACGGAGCGCCGTGCTTGCTGTCCGTGAAGCCGTGGCCGAAGATCGCCACCGGCCAGCCGTCGGCGGGTGGCGGGCCGGCCGGCAGGAACAGGTTGAAGTGGAGCTGGTTGACGGACTGCACCGCGGGCACTCCGGTGAGCGTGCCGACCGGCGGGATGAACTTCTCCGCCGTCTCCCAGTCGGAGGCCGCGAAGCGTCCGAAGACGACGGTGCCGACCGCGCCGGGGATGACGTTGAGCGCCGGCGTCGGCAGGAAGGACGTCTGGAACACCGGCGCCGTCCCAGTCTGGCGGGCCCACTGGATCGCGGTGATGTTGCCGAACGGCAGGCTGGCCAGGATGGTCGCCGGCACCGGGTGCGAGCGTTTGATCTCGCGGCGGATCTGCTCGAGCGTGGCGGTGGCGCTCTGCGTGGTGAAGATGCTGGCCACGGCGACCCGGTGCTGCGGCAGGTGCGCTCGGGCCAGCGCCAGCTCGATCGCCACGCGGTAGAGCGAGGTCCCGAGCTCACCGCCGCGGAGGCTGAAGCGGCCGTCCAGGAAGTCGTCGAACGCTTCGCGCCCGATCGGCTGGCCGCTGGCGTCCTTGACGCCGGTGGTGACGACCAGCAGGTAGCGCGTGTGCTGGTCGAGCAGCTCGTCGGACTCGGCGTGCAGCGTGTTGGTGGCCGGGTCCCAGACGATCTGGTTGATGCCGACGGTTTCCCCTCCCGAACCACCCAGGGCGTCGCCCAGCCGGACCAGGAAGACCGTCTCGCTGCTGACGGTGGCGACGTCGATCGGCCCCGAGAAGGGGATGGACAGCCGCGGCTGCAGGTTGAAGCCGTCCAGCGTGTTGATGACGTCGAGATCCGCGCAGTCCGACACGCGCACCGCGCAGTTCGGCTTGGGCATGTTCACGCGCAGCAGCGTGTTGTTCCGGAGGTCGAGGGCGGTGAACCGGTCACTGGGGAACGGCCCACCGGCCGGCGAGGACAGGTCGAACAGAGGCTCGACCCCGGCCGCCGCGGCCAGCGCGGGCAGCAGCACGAGGACGGCGAGGAAGACAGGAAGGACACGACGAGGCGCGTGACCCATGAGCCGACTCCCTTCGGTCTGCGATCACTGCACTGTGACACTGCCACGACGAGGGGGTACGACGGCCGACAGGAATAGCACCGCCCGCTGGCGGTGTCAACGAGCGAGGGGCGGTGCAGCGAACGGGTAGGCGTGACGCGATCCGAAGAGTGCGACGCTCAGCCGCCGAGCTTCCTCCGCGTCTCCGCCAGCTGCCGGGCGATCGTCGCCGGCAGCCGCGCGCCGAACGTCCCGTAGAACTCGTCGAGATCCCGCAGCGCGTCCAGCCACTCGCCCGAATCGCAGCGCAGCGCCTCGCGGAGCTGGGCGGGGGTGACGTCGAGGCCGCCGAGATCGAGCGCACCGGGAGCCGGGACAAACCCGACGGGCGTCTCCTGGGCCTGGCCGCCGCCGCGGATGCGCTCGACCATCCACTTCAGCACGCGGACGTTCTCGCCGTAGCCGGGCCAGAGGAACTTGCCGGCGGCGTCTTTGCGGAACCAGTTCACGCGGAACAGGCGCGGGGGCTTGGACAGGCGCGGCTGCATCGACAGCCAGTGAGTGAAGTAGTCGGCCATGTTGTAGCCGCAGAACGGGATCATCGCCATCGGGTCGCGGCGCACGACGCCGACCTTGCCGGTGATGGCCGCCGTCGTCTCGGTGCTCATGGCCGAGCCCAGGAACACGCCGTGGTTCCAGTCGAAGGCCTCGAAGACGAGGGGGATGACGCTGGTGCGGCGCGAGCCGAAGATCAGGCCGGAGATCGGCACGCCCTCCGGGTCTTCCCAGCTCGGCGAGACCGACGGGCACTGGTGCACGGGCACGGTGAAGCGCGAGTTGGGATGCGCGGCGGGGCCCGACGCGGGATTCCACGGACGGCCCTGCCAGTCCTCCAGCCCGCGCGGCGCCTCCGGCGTGAGGCCCTCCCACCACGGCTCGCGCTCGGGCGTGAGCGCCACGTTGGTGAAGATCGTGTTCGAGCGGACCATCGCGGTGGCGTTGGGATTGGTCTTGGGGCTGGTGTTGGGCGCCACGCCGAAGAAGCCGCGCTCGGGGTTGATGGCGCGGAGCTGGCCGGTCTTGTCCACGTGCATCCACGCGATGTCGTCGCCCACCGTCCACACGCGCCAGCCGGGCAGGTGGGAGACGGCCATCGAGAGGTTGGTCTTGCCCGAGGCGCTCGGCATCGCGCCGGCCAGGTAGGTCACCCGGCCCTCGGGGTCCTCGACGCCGATGATGAGCATGTGCTCGGCGAGCCAGCCCTCCTCGCGCGCCTGCGAGGAGGCGATGCGCAGCGCGTGGCACTTCTTGCCGAGCAGCGCGTTGCCGCCGTAGCCGGAGCCCACGCTCCAGATCAGCTTCTCCTCGGGGAAGTGCATGATCAGCCGGTGGTCGGGAGAGAGATCGCCCAGCGAGTGCACGCCGGCGATGAAGTCGTCGTTGCGGCGCATGGCCGAGAGCGCCACCTGGCCCACGCGCGTCATGAGATGCATGCTGGCCAGCACGTAGGCGCTGTCCGTCACCATGATCCCCACGCGGCTCATGGACGACCCGACCGGGCCCATGAGGTACGGGACCACGTACATCGTGCGCCCGCGCATCGCGCCCTTCAGGTAGGCGCCGGCCTTGCTCTTGCCGTCGGCCGGGGTCATCCAGTTGTTGGTGGGGCCGGCGTCCTCGCGCTCGCGCGTGCAGATGAAGGTGAGCTGCTCGGTGCGGGCCACGTCGGAGGGATGGCTGCGGTGCAGGTAGCAGCTCGGATAGGTGCGCGAGTTGAGCGGCAGGAGCGTGCCGTCGCGCAGCATCGTCTCGATCGTGGCGTCGTACTCGGCCTTGGAGCCGTCGCACCAGACGGTGCGGGAAGGCTGGGTCAGTGCGGCGGTGGTCTCGACCCACTTCTCGGCGACGCTGGTTGCGCTCATGACCGGCTCCTCGGCGGTTCGGGCGGTGGTCGGGTCGACGTGACCTCCATTAAACGTACGTAGCCGGAGGAACACCGTCAAGCAAAACGTGGCGTTGGCCCGTGCTAGCATCGGCGGGTGTCGGGGCTTTTGCTGGCCGCGCGTTACCTCACCATCGTGCCACTGCCCGATCCCGGTCCGCCGTCGAGGGGCGGGCTCGGGCGCGCCGCGGGCTGGTTCCCCGTAGTTGGCGCGATCTTAGGACTCCTGCTGGTGGTCGCCGACTGGCTCACCACGCGCCTGTTCCCGCCGCTGCTGGCCGCGCTGCTCACCGTGACGGTGTGGAAATTCTTTACAGGGGGCCTGCACCTCGACGGCCTCGCCGACTGCCTCGACGGGCTGATGGGCCGCGACCGCGAGCAACGACTGGCCATCATGCGCGACAGCCGCATCGGAACGTTCGGTGCGGTCGGCCTCATCCTCTTCCTCTTGCTCGAGATCGTCGCGGTCGCCGACCTGCCGCCGGCGCCGCGCTGGCGGGTGCTCGTCATGGCCCCGGCCGTGGCGCGCGCGGCGCCGGCCGTGCTGGCGCGGCTCTTCGGCGCTGCGCGCGCCGACGGCCAGGGCGCGGCGTTCGTGGCTGGCGTCAGCGTGATGGGCGCGTGCCTGGCGCTGGCGGTCGCCGTCCTGGTGTCGTTCGCCACGCTCGGCGCGCTGGGCCTCGCCGCCGCGGCGGTGGCGTTGATGGTGGCGATCGTCGCCGCCTGGCTCCTGGCCCGACGGCTCGGCGGGCTCACCGGCGACGTGCTCGGCGCCGCGGTCGAGAGCGCGGAGCTGACGGCCGCGCTGACGGTGCTGGCGTGGCTGGGCGCGCGAGCCTGATCTACCTGCTGCGCCACGGCGCGGTCGTCGGCGCCGAGACGCGGCGCTTCATCGGCCACCTCGACGTGCCGCTGTCGGATCTCGGCGAGCGCCAGTGCCGGGCCCAGGCCGCGCGTCTGGGCGGCGTGAAGCTGGCGGCCGTGTTCTCGAGCGATCTCGCGCGCGCTCGGCGCAGTGCCCAGATCGTCGGCGCGCCGCACGGTCTCACGCCCGTCGAGCTGCCGGCGCTGCGCGAGATGGCGATGGGGCGCTGGGACGGGCTCACGGCCGCCGAGATCCGCGCGCGCGAGCCGGAGGCGTTCGCCGACTGGATGGCGCGCGTGGGCGAGTTCCCGTTTCCGGAGGGCGAGAGCGTGCCCGATCTGGTGGCCCGAGCGGTGCCCGCGTTCGAGGCACTGGTGGGCGCGCACGCCGGGCAGGCGATCGCCGTCGTCGCCCACGGCGGCACCAATCGCGCGCTGCTCTGCCACGCCTTCGGGCTGCCGCTCGGCCGGCTGCTCGCGTTCGGTCAGGACTACGCCGCGCTGACCGTGCTGCAGGCCGGGCCGCGCGGCTGGGCGCTGCACCGGCTGAACGAGAGGCCGATGCTATAATTCCGCCGCTTCGCCTGACGAAAAAGGAGTCCGACATGCGCCGTCACGCTGCCCTCGCCCTCACGGTCCTGCTCGTCATCGCCCTGGGGTTTGCCGCGCCGCTCGGCGCGCAGGAGCAGCCCAAGGCCGGCGGCGTGCTCAAGGTGGCCACGATCGGCGAGCCGCCCACGCTCGACCTGCACACGACGACGGCGGTGATCGTCCAGCAGATCACCTGGCACGTCTACGAGGGGCTGTACACCTACGACAAGAGCTACAACGCCGTTCCGCTGCTGGTCGACAGCCACGCCGTCAGCGACGGCGGGCGCACCTGCACGTTCAAGCTGCGCCGCGGCGTGAAGTTCCACAACGGCAAGGAGCTGACCGCCAGCGACGTGGTGGCCTCGCTCAAGCGCTGGGGCCGCCTGGCCACGCCCGGCAAGCAGCTCTGGAAGAACGTCGAGGGGCTCGAGGCCAAGGATCCGCACACGGTCGCGATGTATCTCAAGGAGCCGTCGGGCGCGCTCCTGATGGGCCTGGCCCGGCCGAACAACGGCGCGGTGATCTACCCCAAGGAGATCGTCGACGCCGCCGGCGACAACCCGGTCACGGAGTTCATCGGCACCGGGCCCTACCGCTTCGTGGAGCACAAGCCGGACCGGCACGTGCGGCTGGCCCGCTTCAAGGACTACGTGGCGCGCACCGACGCGGCCGACGGCTTCGGCGGCAAGCGCACGGCCTACGCCGACGAGATCCTCTTCATCCCGGTGCCGGACGTCGCGGTGCGCCTGGCCGGGGTGGAGACGGGCGAGTATCACGTCGGGCTGCAGATCCAGCAGGACCAGTACGACCGGGTGAAGACGATGCCGGGCGTGGTGGCGGCGATCATCAAGCCGGAGGGCTGGAGCACGGCGGTGCTGAACCACAAGCAGGGTCTCATGACCGACAAGCGGGTGCGCCAGGCGTTCCAGGCCGCGCTCGACATGGAGCCGATCATGGCGGCGGGCTTCGGCAACAAGGCGTTCTACCGCCTCGACCCCGGCCTGTCGTTTCCCGAGCAGCCGCAGTGGCACAGCCGCGCCGCCGCCGAGCTGTACAACCAGAAGAGCCCGGCCAAGGCCAAGAAGCTGCTGCAGGAGGCGGGCTACAACGGCCAGCCGGTGCGCTGGATCACGACCAAGGAATATCAGTGGATGTACAAGAACGCGCTGGTCGCCAAGCAGCAGCTGGAGGCGGTCGGCTTCAAGGTCGACCTGCAGGTGGTCGACTGGGCCACGCTGGTGCAGCGGCGCAACAAGCCCGAGGTGTGGGACGTGTTCTCGACCGGCATCACCTTCAACCCCGAGCCGGCCTTCAGCACCGGCCCGGCGTGCAACTGGCCGGGCTGGTGGTGCCACGCCGACAAGGAGCAGTGGATGGACGCCATCGCCCGCGAGAGCGACGCGCGGAAGCGGCGGGCCATGTGGGACCGGGTGCAGACGATCTTCTACGAGGACGTGGGTCGGGTGAAGTTCGGCGACTTCTTCGGGCTCACCGCCGTGCGCCACGAGGTCCACGGCTTCCGGGCCACCAACGAGCTGAACCTCTGGAACGTCTGGCTCAGGTGAGCGCCGCCGCCGCGTGAAGACCTACGTCGTCCGGCGCTTGCTGGCGCTGCTCCCGGTGGCGCTGGTCGTCGCGACGGTGGCCTTCGTGCTGATGCACCTGGCGCCGGGCGATCCCGCCTCGGTCATCGCCGGCCCCGACGCCTCGCGCGACGACGTGCAGCGGATCGAGAAGCAACTCGGCCTGGACGCGCCCATGCCCGTGCAGCTCGTGCGCTGGTACGGACGGCTGGTGCGCGGCGACCTCGGCCAATCGATCTTCCTGCGCAAGCCCGTGACCGACGCGATCCTCGACCGGGTCGAGCCCACGCTGCTGCTGACGCTGTTCGCCATCGCCATCTCGGTCGCCATCGGGGTGCCGGCCGGCGTGATCGCGGCGCGCTACCACGACACGACCACCGACCAGGTGCTGATGGTCATCGCGCTGCTGGGCGTGTCGATCCCCAACTTCCTGCTGGGGCTGCTGTTCATCCTGTTCTTCTCGGTGTGGCTCGGCTGGTTCCCGGTGGCCGGCTACTCGCCGCTGGAGTACGGCTGGCTCAAGACGCTGCGCTCGCTGGTGCTGCCGGCCTTCGCGCTGGGCCTCGTGCAGTCGGCGCTGATCGCGCGCATCGCCCGCTCGTCGATGCTCGACATCCTGCGCGAGCAGTACATCACGGCCGGCCGGGCCAAGGGGCTGGCCGAGCGGGCGGTCATCTACAAGCACGCGCTGAAGAACGCCATGATCCCCACCGTCACGATCATCGGCATCTCGTTCGCCATCCTGATCTCGGGCGCGGTCGTGGTGGAGACCGTGTTCAACATCCCCGGACTCGGCCGCCTCATCATCTCGGCCGTCCTGCGCCGCGACTACCCGGTCATCCAGGGCGTCGTGCTCTGCATCGCCGGCCTCTACATGCTGATCAACCTCGCGGTCGATCTCTCCTACCTGGTCTTCGACCCGCGGGTGAAGTATCAGTGAGCGGCCGGCCGTGAGCGTGATCGCGCTGCCTCGTCCCGACGCCGCCCGCCCGGCCGCGCGGCCGCGGTGGCTCGTGCTGCTGACCCGGCGCAAGACCACGATGGTGGGCGCCGGCCTCATGGTCCTGATGCTGGCCCTCGGCGTCCTGGCCCCCGTGATCGCCGGCAACCCCGGCCACATGGACGTGGCGGGCCGGCTGGCCGCGCCCGGGCGGGCCCACTGGTTCGGCACCGACGACGTGGGCCGCGACGTCTGGAGCCGCGTGGTGTACGGCGCCCGCCTGTCGCTGCTGGTGGGCGTCGCCGTCGTCGTGCTGTCGTTCGTGGTCGGCGTCGCCTGCGGGACCGTGGCCGGCTACTACCGGCGGCTCGACAACCTGGTCATGCGGGTGATGGACGGGCTCATGGCGTTTCCGGCCATCGTGCTGGCCATCGCGCTCATGGCCGCGCTCGGTCCCAGCGTCATCAACGTCATCGTCGCCATCGCGGTCGTGTACTCGCCGCGAGTGGCCCGCGTGGTGCGCGGCTCGGTGCTGGTCATCCGCGAGACGGCCTACGTGGAGGCGGCGCGGGCGCTGGGCGCCTCCGATCTCACGCTGCTCGCCCGTCACGTGCTGCCCAACTGCCTGTCGCCCGTCATCGTGCAGGGCTCGTTCGTGTTCGCCGCGGCCGTGCTGACGGAGGCCGCGCTGTCGTTCCTCGGGGTCGGCGTGCCGCCCTACATACCCTCGTGGGGCGTGATCCTGGCCGAGGGGCGCCTGTACATCCAGCAGGCGCCGTGGCTCGTGCTCTACCCCGGGCTGGCCATCATGCTCACGATCTTCGGCCTCAACCTGTTCGGCGACGGCCTGCGCGACCTGCTCGACCCCAAGATCCGGGGTCTGGCCACCGAGCGCCAGCGCGCCGCCTAGGAGACGCCCCATGCCGCCACATCGTCGCGCCTACCGTCCGACCGTCATGGGCACCCGCGGCGCCGTCGCCTCCGCGCATCCGCTGGCCTCGATGGCCGGCATCGAGACGCTGCTGGCCGGCGGCAACGCGGTGGACGCGGCCGTCGCCGTCGGCTCGACGCTGAACGTCGTCGAGCCGTTCATGTCCGGCATCGGCGGCATCGGGCTCATGCTCATCTCGCGCTCGGCGCGGGAGCGTCACGTGCTCGACTTCATCGGCGCCGCGCCCCGGGCCGCCGACGTGGGCCGCTGCACCGAGGCGGAGCAGGGGGCCGGGCCCAAGGCGTGCGCCACGCCGGGCAATCTGGGCGGCTGGCTCACCGCGCATGCGCGCTTCGGCCGCCTGCCGCGGGCCAAGGTGCTGGAGCCGGCCATCGGCCACGCCGAGCGCGGCGTGCCGCTGACCTTCAAGAACGTCGAGTTCTTCACGGGCGCGCGCCAGACGCTCACGCAGTCGCGCGAGGCCGAGCGGCTCTACTGGCCCAACGGCGGGCCGCGGGCCGGCGGCGTCGTCACCTACAAGGACCTGGCCGCCACGCTGCGCCAGGTCGCCGAGGGCGGCCTCGACGTCTTCTACCGCGGCCCCATCGCCAAGACGATCGCCCGGGCGGTGCAGGAGGCCGGGGGCTGGCTCGCCGAGGAAGACCTGGCGGCGTTCGCGCCGGTGTGGCGCGAGCCGGCGACGATCACGTATCGCGGCGCCGAGATCTCGTCGATGCCGCCGCCGTTCTCGGCCTTCCAGATGCTGGAGACGCTCAACATCATGGAGGGCTTCGACCTGCGCGGCTGGGGCCACAACGGGGTTGACTACCTACACCACCTGATCGAGGCGATGAAGCTCGCCTCGGCCGACCGCCTGGCCTACGCCTATGGCGAGGGCACACCGATTGCCGGCCTGCTGTCCAAGGCGTACGGCGCCGCCCAGCGCGCCCGCATCGACCCGCGGCGGGCCGCCGTCAGCGAGGGCGAGCGCTACGCCGCCGCCAGGCTCCCCGGCCAGATCGCCGAGGGCCATCCCGCCCGCTTCGAGAACGAGCAGACGACCCACTTCGCGTGCGCCGACGGCGAGGGCATGGTGGTCTCCGTCACCCAGACGCTGGGCGCGCCGTTCGGCTCGGGCTTCGCCGTGGCCGGCACCGGCATCGTGCTCAACAACATTCTGAAGTGGGCCGATCGCGACCCCGCCTCGCCCAACGTGCTGCGGCCCGGCCGCAAGTCCGGCACGATGATGTCGCCCACCCAGGTGTTCCGCGACGGCGCCTTCCGCCTGTCGATCGGCACGCCGGGCTCCTACGGCATTCTTCAAACGCAGCCCCAGATGTTGCTCAACGCGCTCGAGTTCGACATGAACGTGCAGGAGGCCATCGAGGCGCCGCGCATTCGCATCTACCGCGACCGTCTCGTCGACGCCGAATCCCGGCTCGCCGACTCGACCCGCACCGCACTGAGCGAGCGCGGCCACACGATCAACGTGCTCGACGAGTGGTCCTGGGTGGTCGGCGGCGGCCAGGGCATCGCCCGGGATCCCGACTCCGGCGCCCTGATGGCCGGCGCCGATCCCCGACGGGACGGCTACGCGCTGGCCATCTGACGTCACGCCGGGCCGGGTTACGGCTTGCGCATCATGGAGGCGACGACACGGCACAGCTCCCACGGATCGACCGGCTTGCGCAGATGCGACTGGAACCCGGCCGGCAAGGTCCGGTCGGGCCCGTGCGTCGCACCGTGGGCGGTGACCGCAATGACGGGTAGCCGGCCGCCGGCCTCGGGTGGCCGCGCGCGCAACGAGCGGACGTCGGGCAGCACACGCTGCAGCGTCTCCAGCCTTTCGCCCGCGCTGGCGGCCACGCTCACCAGGGCGCCGCAGTAGCGCAGGACCGTGCGGATCAGGTCGCGGGCCTCGGCGGCGTCGTCGATGATCAGCACGTGGATGCCGCTGAGGGCGTCGCCGGGCAGGGGATCGTGGCGACCGATGGGAGTTACCGGGCCGGGGATGCTGCGAGGAATGCCACCGCCGTCACGTCGCGCGCGAAGCAGCACGCGTGCTGCCCTCGCGCGCCGTCGAGACGCATCGTGGCGCTGATGCGTACGTGATGGACGGTGCCGTCGGCGCCGCGCAGGCGCGCCTCGAAGTCGCGCCGCAGCTCCGCCCGGCTCAGTCGCTCGGCGAGGTCGGCGCCGACCCCGACGTGAAATTCGGTGACGTGGCGGCCGACGTACTCCTCGGCGCGATAGCCGAGCAGGGCCAGCTCGGCGTCGTTGGCGTCGAGGATGATGCCGCCGGCGCCGACGAGCTGGATCGGCACGGGCGCCGTGCGGACGAACTCCGAGAACTCGTCGGCGGGGTGCTCGGTCGACACGCTGTCCGAGGATAGGCACGACTCGCGATCGTCGCAAGCACGCATCGCGGCCGACTGAGAAAAACGTTACCTACGGCGGCCACCGTTACGGACGGCGGAAGAGGATGGCCCCCATGAACGACTCCGCCGTGGAGTTGGTGTCGTTGGAGTCGATGGCCACCGACAGCGCCTCGGGGTTGTCCGGCTCGGCGCCGTAGATCTTCTTGAAATCCTCGACGACGTTGCGGCGCTCGGTGAACCACTTGCCGAGATCGGCCGTCCCCGAGCGGACGACGACGTAGGTGACCGTGCCCGTCTTCTCGCTCTTGCAGATCGTGCCGACCGGCGCCGTGGTGTCCCACACGTAGCCGATGATCTGGGTGCGGACGAGCGTCGGGAAGCGGGGCCAGGCCACGAACACCTGGGCGGCCTGGTCGTCGGTGGCCTTCTTGCACGAGTCGCCGCCCCTGGGCAGCACCGCCACCTTCCACGACCACTCCAGCATCGGCGTGTTCTTGAGGTTCACCTTGCCCTTGATGTCCTTGGCGATCGTCGAGCCCTCGTTGGCGCTGCGCATGTGCAGCACCTTGTGGGTGTCGTTGGCGACGATCGTGAAGTTGTACTGCGGGCTGCCCCAGTTCTGCTTGGTCCAGCCGGTCGGCACGCCCGTGCTGCCGACGGCGGCCCCGGACCAGTCCTCGACGACGGTCTGGTCCGCGGCGGCGGCGATGCCGGCGCAGCACAGCAGCAGGACGGCGGCGAGTCGAACGCGCATGCGGTGGCTCCTGACGGCCAAGGTGACGCCTATGATACCGTCTGCGCGTGGCGAGCCCGCTCGATTCAGTGCGGCTGGACAAGTGGCTGTGGGCGGCCCGGGTGTTCAAGACGCGCGGCCTCGCCGCCGACGCCTGTGACGGTGGCAAGGTGGACGTCAATGCGGCCGCCGGCAAGCCGGCCAAGACGCTGCGCCCGGGCGACGTGGTCCGTGTGACGTTGCCGCAGGGCCGGCATCGTGTGTTGAAGGTCGTCCGGCTCGACGACCGCCGGGGCTCGGCCACCGTGGCTCGCGCGCTCTTCGACGACCTCACGCCGCCCGAGCCGCCGCGCACGCGCCTGGCGCCGCCGCCCCGGCGGGAGCCCGGCATGGGACGACCCACCAAGCGCGAGCGCCGCGATCTCGACCGGCTCCGTCACTGGTAGCGCGGCGACTCCACCGACCACACAGAGGACCTCTCGCATGGAAACCTACGACTGGAACGCGATCGTGGATGGCCTCAACCGTTACCTGCGCCTGCGCTCGATCCCCATCGGCATGAAGCTGTTCGAGACGGTGGAGGAGATGGAGGCCATTCCGAAGATCCGCCGCCCGCGGGCCAAGCACACGACCGACCAGATCGTCGCCCAGGCGCGCCAGCTCGGCTGGACCGTCGGCATCACGATGGCCGACCTCATCGGGGCCCAGTGCGGAGCGGTCATCGGCCTGCACCCGCAAGACGACGAGTGGCTCTCCGGCAAGCGCATGGCGGGCGTGTGGTTCCAGACGCTCGAGGACGCCTCCGCCCACCAGCACGCCATGGACGTCGTGCCCCACGGCCGCTATCGCGCGATGGCCGTCGCCCCGCTGACCGCCGGGCGGCTCGACCCGCCCGACATCTGCCTGATCTACGGCACGCCGGGCCAGATGATCTTCTTCATCAACGGCCTGCAGTGGACGGGCTACAAGAAGCTGTCGTTCACCTCGGTCGGCGAGTCCGCCTGCGCGGATTCGTGGGGCAAGGCCCTGCGCACCGGCGAGCCGGCGCTGACGATCCCGTGCTACGCCGAGCGCCGCTACGGCGGGGTCGCCGACGACGAGCTGCTGATGGCGATTCCGCCGTGCTTCCTCCCGAAGGTGATCGACGGCCTGGCCGCGCTGTCGAAGAACGGGCTGCGCTATCCGATACCGCCGTACGGCATCCAGTCCGACGCCGGTGCTGGCCTCGCCGTGTCGTACGCCGACAAGGACAAGAAGAGCTAGGCTCGCGCGCGAGTCGGTCGGCTTGGTAGCGCGCGGCGTCGGCTCGCGGCGTGGGCGGCGGGGCGACAGGGTCCCCTTCGGTTCCGCGTGAGACGACCCAGTGCGCGAAGCCATGGTCGGAGCCTGGTCCTAGGGGTGGCCCTACACGATCGAAGCCAACGGAACCTCTGGAGACCCTGTCGCCCCGCCGCCCACGCCGCGAGCCGGCGCCGCGCGCTACCAAGTCGACGAATCTTTCAAGCCGACGAGTCTCTGCCGATGAATCTCCGTCGACCAGTCCCGGCCGACGAGTCTCTGGTTCGGGACCTCAGGGCGGCGTGAGTCGGATGTAGAGGCGCTTGTTGATCTTGCCCTTGTTTTCCGTGCGGATGATCGACAGGCGGCCGACCTCGCTCGTGCGGCGGACGTGGGTGCCGCCGCAGGCTTGGGCGTCGAAGCCGGTGATCGCCACGACTCGCACGCGGCCGTCCACGACGGGGGGCTCGGCCACGAGCGTCCGGCGCAGGTCGTCGCGCCCGCGGAACTCCGCCTCGTCGATGTAGTAGGAGGTCAGCGCCCGGTCCTCGGCCAGGACCGTGTTGACCCGGGCCTCCAGCTCGGCGGCCACCGCCGGCGAGAAGCCCTCCAGCTTGAAGTCGATCCGCGAGTGGTCCAGGCCGATCTGCACGCCGGTGATCCAGCCTCCGTACTCACGCAGCGCCGTCGTGTTCAGGACGTGCAGGACGGTGTGATGGCGGGTGAGAGCCAGCCGGCGCTCGCGATCGATGCTCAGGTGCGCGGGCTGTCCCACGAGATCGAGGCCGAGTGGCGCGGCGCCGGCGTGCCACACCACACCGTCGGCATCCGCCCGGACCGAGACGATCTCGACCGGAGCGGCGCCCGCCAGCGTGATCGTCCCCTGGTCGGCTGGCTGGCCGCCGCCGCCAGGATAGAAGCATGTGCGGTCGCAGGCCAGCGCTTCGGCGGTGACGGCCACGACGGTCGCCTCCGCCTCGAAGGCGTGGTCGTCGTCCAGGTACAGCCGCGTGGTCGGGGGCATGACGCGCCATCCTACTCCGGCCGGCGGCGGCGTGTTGCGGCCCGCGGCGGCTTCTGTTAGGGTTTGCGCGCTGTTCGCGCCCGGGCGTCCCGTTGGGGACCGCAGGGAAGGCGGTGCGAATCCGCCGCGACCCCGTCACTGTAATCGGGGACGAAACCCGCAGAGGCCACTGGCCGCGAGGCTGGGAAGGCGCGGGGAGTAGGACGATCCGAGAGCCAGGAGACCTGCCCGAGCGCGCACTCTTCACGACCGGTCTTCGCGGGAGGACCTGGCAACGATGGCATCGTCGCTCTTCATTCTCGGCGGCGCGCGCAGCGGCAAGAGCCGGTTCGCGGTCTCCGGTCTGCCGGCGCGCGGTCGCGTCACTCTCGTCGCCACTGCCGAGGCGGGCGACGCCGACATGGCTGCCAGGATCGCGCGCCATCAGGCCGAGCGCCCGCCGCACTGGACCACGCTGGAGGCTCCGCGCGATCTCGTCCCGCGCCTGACCGCCGCGCTCGGCGCCGCCGACACCGTCGTCGTCGATTGCCTGACCCTGTGGGTGGCCAACCTGCTGCTACAGGGCGACGGGGACGAGAGCATCGTGAAGGAGGCCGACGCGCTCGCGGCCCTGGTCGCCGCGCCGGCGACCGCCCTGCGGCTCGTCTCCAACGAGGTGGGGCTGGGCGTGCACCCGCCGACGGCCGATGGCCTGCGCTTCCGCGACGTCCTCGACCTCGTGAACCAGCGCGTGGCGGCCGCCGCCCACCGCGTCGTGCTGATGGTCGCCGGCCTGCCGCACCTCATCAAGGACACGCCGTCCGGGAGCGCCTTCGGTGCGCCATCTCACGAAGCTCCGTGACGCCATCGGCGGCCCCCTCGCGGCCGCCGCCGCCGAAGCCCAGCGCCACCTCGACGCGCTGACCAAGCCGCCCGGCAGTCTGGGACGCCTGGAGGATCTGGCCGTCCGGCTGATGGCGCTCACCGGTAAGCCGCCCCGCGTGAGCGCCCCGGTGATCTTCACGCTGGCCGCCGACCACGGGGTCGTGGCCGAGGGCGTGAGCGCATATCCGCAGTCGGTGACCGCGCAGATGGTCGAGAACTTCCTGCGCGGCGGCGCCGCGGTGAACGTTCTGGCCCGCCAGGCCGGCGCCCGCGTGGTCGTCGCCGACTTCGGCGTGGCCACCCCACTGGGCGCGCCGGACGGACTCGTGGTGCGCCGCATCGACGCCGGCACGCGCAACATGGCTCTCGGCCCCGCGATGACGCGTGAGCAGGCGGTGGCGGCCGTCGAGGCCGGCGCCGCGCTGGCCGAGGAGGCGATCGCCGCCGGCGCCGATCTGCTCGGCACCGGCGAGATGGGCATCGGCAACACGACCGCGGCCAGTGCGATCACCGCGGCCCTCACCGGCGCGCCGGTCGACGCCGTCACCGGGCGGGGGACCGGCGTGGACGCGGCGGGGCGCGAGCGGAAGGTCGCCGTCGTGCGCCGCGCGCTGGCGGTGAACGCGCCGGACGGTCGAGACGGCCTCGACGTGCTCAGCAAGGTGGGAGGCTTCGAGATCGCCGGCCTGGTCGGCGTGATCCTGGCGGGCGCGGCGCATCGCGTGCCGGTCGTGCTCGACGGCTTCATCGCCGGCGCCGCCGCACTGGTGGCCGTGGCGCTGGCGCCCGAGGCGCGCCACGCGCTGTTCGCCTCCCACCGCTCGGCCGAGCCCGGACATGCGCTGGCGCTCGGGCACCTGGGGCTCGAGCCCTATCTGGCACTCGGCATGCGCCTGGGCGAGGGGACGGGCGCCGCGCTCTTCGTGCCGCTGGCGCGCGCCGCCGCGGCGATCTACGCCGAGATGGCGACGTTCAAGTCCGCTGGCGTCGACGGGCCTGCATGAGCGTGAGATCGCTGGTGATCGCCGGCCTGCTCGTCGCGCTCGTCGCGGTCCCGGCGGCCTCGCCGGCCGGCGCGCTCACGCTGCGCGACATGCTGGGCCGCACGGTGACGCTGCCGGCACCGCCGGCGCGGATCGTCTCGCTGGTGCCGAGCGTCACCGAGATCGTCTTCTCGCTCGGCGCCGAGGAGCGCCTCGTCGGCCGCACGGACTTCTGCGACTATCCGCCGGCCGTGCGCACCAAGCCCAGCGTGGGCGGGATGGTGAACCCGAGCCTCGAGACGCTGGTGGCGCTCCGGCCCGACCTGGTCGTCGCCACCGACGAGGGCAATCGCGAGGAGACGGTGCGCCAGCTGCAGCGGCTGGGCATCCCGACCTACCTGGTGCACGCCAACCGCATCGCCGAGACGATCGATCTGATCACGCGGGTGGGTGAGCTGACCGGGCATGCGGCCGACGCGCCACGCCTGATCGGCGAGATGCAGCGGCGGATCGACGCCGTGCGCCGGGCGGTGGCGCCGTTCGCCCGGCCGCGCGTGCTCTACGTGCTGTGGCCCGAGCCGCTGATCGTGCCCGGGCGTGCGTCGATGCTGACCGAGCTGATCGAGGTCGCGGGCGGCGTGTCGATCACCGGCGGGGACGGCGACGCCTATCCGCGCTTCAGCCTGGAGGCGGCGGTGGCCCGCGCGCCCGAGGTGATCATCCTCGCGGACCACTCGACGGGCGCGTCCACGGCCGGGCGCGCCTCCCCCGAGAAGTGGCAGCAGCTCGTGAGCGTGCCGGCCATCCGGGCCGGGCGCCTGTACTCGGCCGACCTCTCGATCCTCCACCGCTACGGTCCCCGCGTGCCGGACGGCCTGGAGACGCTGGCCCGCATGATCCATCCCGAGGCGTTCCGGTGAGCGCCGCCCGCCGGCTCCTGCTGGCCCTCGGCGTGCTCGGCGTGGCGCTCGTCGCCGTCGCCGTGGTCTCGCTGTTCGTGGGCAGCGCCGGGCTCTCGGCGCCGGCCGTGCTGCGCGCGCTGACGGGCCGCGCCGCCGCCGAGTCGATCGAGTCGGTCGTGACCCTGCAGCTCCGGCTGCCGCGTGTGGTCGCCGCCGTGCTGGCCGGCGGCGCGCTGGCCGTGGCCGGTGTCGCCTTCCAGGGGCTCACGCGCAACCCGCTCGCCGAGCCGGCGGTGCTCGGCGTGTCGAGCGGTGCGGCCTTCGGCGTCGTCCTCGCGCAGACCTTCGGCCTGGGCCTGTCGGTGCTGCAAGCCCTCGGCGTGGCGGTGTTCGCGTTCGCCGGGGCGCTGCTGGCGGCGGCGGCGGTCTACCTGATCGCCGCGGTGCCGGGCGGGCTCTCGATCCAGACGCTGCTGCTGGCCGGCGTCATCGTGGGTATCTTCTTCACCGCGGCCATCACGGTGCTGATCTCGATCGTCGACTTCAATCGGCTGGGCGGTGTCGTGCACTGGCTGCTCGGCAACCTGGCGCCGATCCCGCCCGCCTCGCTGGCGCTGTTCGCGCTGCTGGCGCTGGGCGGGTTCTGGCTGGTCCTGGGCAGCGCCCGCGAGCTGAACCTGCTCGCCCTCGGCGAGGAGGCGGCGGTGCAGCTCGGTGTCGACGCCGCGCGGCTCAAGCGCCGCGTGTTCGTGGCCGCGGCCCTGCTGACCGGCACCGTGGTGGCATTCACCGGACCGATCGGCTTCGTGGGGCTGGTGGTGCCGCACATGCTGCGGGGCGTGCTCGGCCAGGACAACCGGCTGCTGGTGCCCACGGCCCTGGTGGGGGGCGGCATCTTTCTGCTCGTCGCCGACACGCTGGCCCGCAACGTGGTGGCCCCGGCCGAGCTATCCGTGGGCGTCATCACCTCGTTCTGCGGCGCGCCGTTCTTCGTCTATCTCCTGCGCACGCGCTACCGGGCCAGCCTGTGAGCTCCCTCGTCGAGTTCGACGAGGTGTCCTTCGCGTACCCGGCGCCGGAGCGGCGGCGCGAGGGCGACTTCAGCCTGGCCGGCGTGTCGTTCGCGATCGAGGCGGGCGAGGTGTTCGGCGTGATCGGTCCCAACAGCGCGGGCAAGACCACGCTGCTGCGGCTGCTCACGCGCGTGGTCGCGGCCACTCGCGGCGAGGTGCGGCTCGACGGCCGGCCCGTGCGCGAGCTCGCCCACGCCGAGCTGGCCCGGCAGATCGCGGTGGTGCCCCAGGACACGCCGCGGCCGTACCCGTTCTCGGTCGAGCAGCTCGGGCCGATGGGCCGCTTACCGCACGCGCCCGGACGCTTCTACGAGAGCGCCCAGGACCCCGCGGTGGCGCGCGCGGCCATGGCGGCCACCGGCGTCCTCGACCTGGCCGGGCTGCCGCTCGAGCAGCT
>JBGQLG010000079.1:0-22153 GCA_041499965.1 Methylomirabilia bacterium | reverse complement strand
GTGGTTCGCCTGTCGCCGGAACTCGCTCCGGGCTCGGCTCGCTCGGGCCCCCCATCCCCCAGGGGGGGCTGGGTCGCGGACAAGTTGAATCGTGGGCGGCTCGCGAGCCGAACCCTGCGCTCGAACGGCGACGACGGCTCGCCACGGAGGCGCGCCCGCGGCCCCGGCGCCCGCCCGGCCCCCGCGGCCCGCAGCCGGGCCCCGATCTCCGGACGCCGCCCCAGCCCCGCGATCACGCTCGGCCAGCGGATCATGATCACGATTCACCCATCGCGCGGAGAGATTCGTCGCGGATGTCGCTCCAGAGCTTCGAGCGAAGAGTGACCATGTCACTCGACTCCATCAGCCTCGGGTACGGCATCGGGAGGTCGAGGATGCTCTTGACGCGGCCGGGGCGGGCGGTCATCACGACGACGCGCGTGGAGAGGGCCAGCGCCTCGTGCAGGCTGTGGGTGACGAACACCACGGTCTTGCGGGTGCGGCGCCAGATGTCCAGCAGCCACTCGCCCATGAGCAGGCGGGTCTGCTCGTCGAGGGCGCCGAAGGGCTCGTCCATGAGGACGATCGGCGTGTCGATCGCCAGCGCGCGGCCGATGGCGACGCGCTGGCGCATGCCGCCGGAGAGCTCGCGCGGGTACTTGGCGCCGAAGTCGCGCAGGCCGAGGGGCCCCAGCAGCTCGGTGGCGACGGCGCGGCGCCGCTCGCGGGGCGCGCCCTGCAGCTCCAGCCCGAACTCGATGTTCTCGAGCGTCGTGCGCCACGGGAACAGCCCGGGCTCCTGGAACACGGTGGCCGTGCGGCGAGGGTCGGGGCCGGCGACCGGCCGGCCGTCGACGAGCACGCGGCCGGCGTCGGGGGCCACCAGCCCGCCCAGCATGCCGAGCAGCGTGGACTTGCCGCAGCCCGAGGGACCGAGCAGCGTGCAGAACTCGCCGGACCCGACGCCGAGCGAGACGTCGCGCAGCGCCTCGACCGGCCCCGAGCCCGTCTGATAGCGCTTGCCGACGCGCTCGACGGTGATCAGATCGCTCACGAGCGCTGCAGGATCTCCCGCGCGATGACCATCCGCTGGATCTCCGACGTGCCCTCGCCGATCTCGGTGAGCTTGGCGTCGCGGAAGATCCGCTCGACGGGGAACTCGGTGATGTAGCCGGCCCCACCGTGGATCTGCACGGCCTTGCTGGCGGCCTTCATCGCCGCCTCCGAGGCGAAGACCTTGGCCATCGCCGCGGCGTGCATGGCGGGACGGCCGGCGTCCTTGAGCCAGGCGGCCCGCAGCGTGAGCAGCCGCGCCACCTCCACGTCGGTGGCGATGTCGGCGAGCATGCCCTGCAGGCCGTTGAACTCGGCCAGGGTCTTGCCGAACGCCGAGCGCTGCTTCATGTACTTCACGGCCTGATCGACGGCGGCCTGGGCGATGCCGACGGCCATCGCCGCCATGGCGATCCGCCCGCCCTCCAGCACCTGCATGGCCTGCACGAATCCCTGCCCGCGCTCGCCCAGCAGGTGGTCGCCGGGCAGGCGCGCGTCCTCGAAGATCAGCTCGGCGGTGTCGGAGGCGTGCAGGCCCAGCTTGCGGTACGGCCGCCCGGTCGTGAAGCCGGGCGTGCCCTTGTCGACGACGAACGCCGAGATGCCGCGGGCCTTCTTGGCCGGATCGGTCCGGGCCATGACCACCGCGACCCCGCCCACCGAGGCGTTGGTGATGAACGCCTTGCTGCCGTTCAGCACCCACCCGCCCTCGCGCGCCTCGGCTCGCGTGCGCAGCGCGGCGGCGTCGGAGCCGGAGCCGGGCTCGGTCAGCCCCCAGGCGCCCAGCACCTCGCCGCTGGCCAGCCGCGGCAGCCAGCGCCGCTTCTGCTCGTCCGAGCCGAACAGCGCCAGATGGTTGGCGCACAGCGAGTTGTGCGCCCACATGGTGATGCCGACCGAGGCGTCGCCGCGGTTCAGCTCCTCGACGAGCAGCGCGTAAGAGACGTAGTCGAGGCCGGCGCCGCCGTAGGCCTCGGGCACCAGCGCGCCCATGAAGCCGAGCGGGCCGAGCTTGGCCACGATCGCGTGGGGGAACTCGTGCCGCTCGTCATAGGGCGCGATCTTGTCGCCCAGCTCGGCCCGGGCGAACTCGCGGGCGGCGTCGCGGATGCCGCGCTGGTCGTCGGTCAGCTCGAAATCCATGGCCAGCCCGCTCAGACGGCGGCGCGGATGTTCTCGCGGACGAACCGGACGATGTCCTGCGTGGAGGTGCCCGGCGTGAAGATCGCCTTCACCCCGATGGCCTTCAGGGCGCCGATGTCCGCGGGCGGGATGATGCCGCCGCCGAACACCGCGACGTCGTCGGCGCCGTTCTCGTGCAGCAGGTCGAGGACGCGCTTGAAGAGATAGTTGTGGGCGCCCGAGAGCACGCTGAGGCCGATGGCATCGGCGTCCTCCTGCAGCGCGGTGGCCACCACCTGCTCGGGCGTCTGGTGCAGTCCGGTGTAGATCACCTCGAAGCCGGCGTCGCGCAGGGCGCGCGCGACGATCTTGGCGCCCCGGTCGTGGCCGTCCAGACCGGGCTTGGCGACGACGATGCGGACGGGTCGCTCGGCCATCAGCCGATCGCCTCGCGCAGCCGCACGCCGATGGCCTGGATCTGGGCGCGGTCGCCCGGCACCAGGGACCAGTCGAAGCCCTTGCCGTCGTTGTGCCAGCGCGGGATGAGGTGCAGGTGGTAGTGCGGCACCGACTGGAACGCGGCCGGCCCGTTGGCCTGCAGCATGTTGAGCCCGTCGGGCTTCACCGCGGTCTTGAGGGCCACGGCCACCTTCTGGGCGGCGAGGATGGCCGCTTGCAGGTCTGCCGGGTCGGCGTCCCACATCGTCGGCGCGTGGGCCTTGATGATCACCAGGCAGTGCCCGGAGTTGACCGGGTTGATGTCCATGATGGCCAGCGTGCGCTCGTCCTCGTAGACGCGCATGGACGGGACGTCACCCTCGACGATCTTGCAGAACACGCAGTCGGTGGCCATGCGGCCTCCTAGACCACCACCGTCCAGCCGTGCGGGTCGGGGGCCGCGCCGTACTGGATGGCGACGATCGTGTCGTAGAGCTTCTGGGCCAGCTCGCCGATCCGCCCCTGGTTGACCACCAGGCGGCGTCCCTTGTACGCCAGCTCGCCCACCGGCGAGATGACGGCGGCGGTGCCGGTCGCCCACACCTCGCGCAGCGTACCGTCGTCGGCGGCCGCCACGACCTCGTCGATCGTGATCGGGCGCTCCGAGACGCGCGCGCCCCAGCTGCGCAGCAGCGCCAGCGCGGTGTCGCGGGTGACGCCGGCCAGGATGGTGCCGGCCAGCGGCGGCGTGATCACCTCGTCACCGATGCGCAGCATGATGTTGGAGGTGCCGACCTCCTCGACGTACTTGTGCTGCACGCCGTCCAGCCACAGCACCTGCGTGAAGCCCTCGTGCTTGGCCTCCTCGGCGGCGTACAGGCTGGCCGCGTAGTTCGCCGACGTCTTGGCCTCGCCGAGCCCCCCGGCCACCGCCCGCACGTAGTTGTCGATCACCTTGATCCGGGTGGGGGCGAGGCCCTCCGGATAGTACGGCCCAACCGGCGACATGATCACGTAGTAGAGATACTGGTGGGCCGGGCGCACGCCGAGGAACGGCTCGCTGGCGATCACGGTCGGGCGGATGTAGAGCGACGTGCCCACCGCCGACGGCACCCAGTCGCGGTCCACGTCGACCAGCGTCGTCCACGACTTCACGATGAGGTCGGGGTCGATCGCCGGGATGCACATGCGCTCGGCCGTGCGGTTGAGCCGCGCGACGTGCTTGTCGGGCCGGAAGAGCCGGATCTTGCCGTCCTGCCCGCGAAACCCCTTCAGCCCCTCGAAGAGCGACTGGCCGTAGTGCAGCACGGCGGTCGCCGGGTCGAGCGGGAACGGCCCGTAGGGCTCGACGCGGGGGTCGTACCAGCCCTTCTCCTCCTCGAAGTTCGCCACGAACATGTGGTCGGTGAACACGTTGCCGAAGGCCAGGTCCTTGTCCTTCGGCCTGGCCTTCTTCGTCGTCGTCCTCGTGATCCGGATCGGCTCGCTCATCTCTGCCCCCTGCCCTCTAGAAAATTATCGGCTCGCGATAGAGGCCGAACACCTGCCGGTAGACGTCGGAGATCTCGCCCAGGCTCGCATAGTCCTTGACGGCGTCGATCAGCACCGGCATCACGTTGGCGCCGCCGCGACAGGCGTCGGCCAGCTGCTTGAGCCGGCGCTCGACCCGGGCCATGTCGCGCGCGGCCTTGAAGCGCCCCACCCGCTCGATCTGCTCGAGCTCCACCTGCTCGTCGATCCTCAGGTAGTTGATCGGCGGCCCCTCGGCCATCACGTACTTGTTGACGCCGACGGTCACCTTCTCGCCGCGGTCCTCCATGAGCTGGTAACGGTAGGCGGCATCCGCGATCTCCTTCTGCGGATAGCCCTCGTCGATCGCCCGCACCATGCCGCCCATCGCATCGATCCGCGCGATGTACTCCAGCGCGCCGGCCTCCATCTGGTCGGTCAGCCGCTCCAGGTAGTAGGAGCCGCCCAGCGGATCGACGGTCAGCGGCGCGCCGGTCTCCTCGGCGATGATCTGCTGGGTGCGCAGCGCGACGGTCACCGCCTCCTCGGTCGGCAGCGCCCACGTCTCGTCGTAGGAGTTGGTGTGCAGCGACTGGGCGCCCCCCAGCACGGCGGCCAGCGCCTGCAGCGCCACCCGGGCGATGTTGTTGAGCGGCTGCTGGGCGGTCGCCGACACGCCGGCCGTCTGCGTGTGCGTGCGCAACCGCATCGACTCCGGCTTCTTCGCCCGGTATCGCTCCTTCATGAAGCGGGCCCAGATGCGGCGGGCCGCCCGCAGCTTGGCGATCTCCTCGAAGAAGTCGTTGTGGATGTCGAAGAAGAACGACAGCCGCGGCGCGAAGGCATCGACGTCGAGGCCGCGGGCCAGCGCCGCCTCGACGTAGCCGAGCCCGTCGGCCAGCGTGAAGGCCAGCTCCTGCACCGCCGTCGCCCCCGCCTCCCGGATGTGATAGCCGGAGATCGAGACGGGGTTGAACCGCGGCACGTGCTGGGACGTGAACTCGATCATGTCCGTCACGATCCGCACGGCGGGATCGGGCGGGCAGATCCATTCTTTCTGGGCGATGAACTCCTTCAGCATGTCGTTCTGCATCGTGCCGCCCAGGCGGTCCCAGGCCACGCCCTGCTGCTCGGCGATGGCCAGGTACATGGCCAGCGCCACCGAGGCCGTGCAGTTGATCGTCATCGACGTCGTCACGTCGCCCAGCGGGATGTCGGCGAACAGCCGCTGGAAATCGTCGAGCGTCGAGATCGACACGCCTTCCTTGCCGACCTCGCCCCGGGCGCGCGGATGGTCGGCGTCGTAGCCCATCAGCGCCGGCATGTCGAACGCGGTCGACAGCCCCGTCTGTCCCTGGGCCAGCAGGTACTTGAAGCGCTCGTTCGTATCCTCCGGCCGTCCGAAGCCGGCGAACATCCGCATCGTCCACAGGCGGCCGCGATACATCGTGGGATAGACGCCGCGGGTGAACGGATACTCGCCCGGCCGCCCGAGCTTGTCGTCGTACGACCAGTCGCCCAGGCTCTCGGGCGTGTACAGCGGCTCCACCGGGATGCCCGACAGCGATTCGAACCGGGCCGGTCGCTCCGCGCTCATCGATCCCTCCCCGCCTCGTGGGCGGTCCGCTCGCTCACCGGCGCTCATGCGCCCAGCACCTCGCGCGCGATCACCAGCTTCTGGATCTGCGAGGTGCCCTCGTAGAGCTGGGTGATCTTGGCGTCGCGGAAGTAGCGCTCGACCTCGTAGTCCTTGATGAAGCCGTAGCCGCCGTGCACCTGGATGGCATCGGTCGTCACCTTCATGGCCGTCTCGGCGCAGAAGAGCTTGGCCATCGCGGCCTGCCGGGTGAACGGCGCCCCGCGATCCTTGAGCGCGGCGGCCTGCAGGCAGAGCAGCCGCCCGCCCTCGATGGCCGTGGCCATGTCGGCCAGCATCCACTGCACCATCTGGTGCTGGCCGATCGCCACGCCGAACGCCTTGCGCTCGCGCGCGTAGGCGACCGAGCGCTCGTAGGCGCCGGCGGCGATGCCGACCGCCTGGGCGCCGATGCCGATGCGCCCGCCGTCGATGGCGGTCAGGGCGACGCGGAAGCCTTGCCCTTCCTCGCCGATGCGATGGGCCACCGGCACCCGGCACTCCTCGAACACCAGCTCGGCGGTGTCGGAGGCGCGGATGCCGAGCTTGTCCTCGGTCTTCGACACGCTGAAGCCCGGCGTGCCCTTCTCGACCACGAAGGCGCTGATTCCCCGATGGCCCTGGGCCCGGTCGGTCTGGGCGAAGACCAGGGCCAGCGACGCCTCGCGCCCGTTGGTGATGAACAGCTTGCGCCCGGTGATGACGTAGTGCCCGCCGTCGCGGCGCGCCACCGTCGCCTGGTTGGAGGCGTCGGAGCCCGCCTGCGGCTCGGTGAGCGCAAAGCAGCCCGGCGTCTGCCCGGAGGCGACCGGCTTGAGGAAGCGCGCGCGCTGCTCGTCGGTGCCGAACGTCAAGAGGGGATCGCCGTAGAGCGAGTTGTTGACCGACATGACGACGGCGTGAGAGGCGCAGGCCTTGGCGATCTCCTCCAGCGCGACCACGTAGGACACGACGTCGGCACCGGCGCCGCCCCAGCGCTCCGGCACCGCGATGCCCATGAGCCCCAGCTCACCCATGCGCTTGACCGTCTCGTGCGGGAAGCGCGCCTCGCGGTCGATCTCGGCGGCGATGGGGCGGATGTGCTCCTGGGCGAACTCCCGCGCCATCGCCTGGATCATCGACTGCTCGTCGGTCAGCTGCAGGTTCATCGCGCTGGGTTCACTTCTCCAGGAGCCGCTTGAACTCTTTGGTCAGCTCCGGGACCACCTCGAACAGGTCGGCCACGATCCCGTAGTCGGCGATCTTGAAGATCGGCGCCTCGGCGTCCTTGTTGATCGCCACGATGACCTTCGACGTCCGCATGCCGGCCAGGTGCTGGATGGCGCCGGAGACGCCGAAGCCCATGTAGAGCTTGGGCGAGATGGTCCGGCCCGTCTGGCCGATCTGAAAGCGGTGCGGCCGCCAGCCGGCGTCCACCGCTGCCCGCGAGGCGCCCACCGCGGCGCCGATGACGCCGCCCAGCTCCTCGAGGATGACGTAGTTCTCCGGCCCCTTCATGCCGCGGCCGCCCGACAGCACGATCTCGGCCTCGGCCAGCTCCGGCAGCCCGGTGGAGGCTTCCTCGCGCCGCTCGACGAACTTCATCTGCGCGGCCGCGATCGTCGCCGACACCCGCTCGACGCCGGCGCTCTTGCCGGCCTGGGCCTCGGCCGGCTTGAACACGTTCGGCCGCAGCGTGACCATCCACGGCTGCTTGGCCCACGTGACCTTCGAGAGCAGCTTGCCGGCGTAGATCGGCCGGGTGGCGACCAGCGTGGCGCCGTCCATGGCCAGCGCGACGGAGTCGGCCGCGAGCCCCACGCCCAGCTTCGCGGCCAGGCGCGCCATGAACTCGCGCTGCCGGCTCGTCACCGGCGCCAGGATCGCCTTGGGCGATTCCTTGGCGGCCAGCTCGGCCAGCGCCGGCACCCAGACCTCACCGCGGTACGGCGCCAGCCCGGCGTTCTCGAGCAGCCACACCTTCGTGGCGCCCCACGCTGCGAGCTGCTGGAGCCCGTCGTCGGTGGCCTTGTCGGTGAGCCACACGGCCTCGACGGGGCCGCCGAGGCGCGTGGCCTCGCCGAGCACCTCGGCCATGACCTTCTTGGGAGCTCCCTTGCGATCGTCCTCGACCACGCACCAGAACGCGCCAGCCATGATGATGATCTCCTCGACGAGGGGTTAGATAGCCTTGGCGTCCTCGCGCAGGGCGCGGACGAGCTCTTTCACGGCGTCCTTGATCTCGCCCGGGATCACCCGGCCCGGCGGACGGGCCGGCAGCGCTTCCAGCTTGGTGATGGTCAGCTCCGGTGTCACCGACGCCACGCCGAGATCGGCCGATTTCAGATCTTTGATCTCCTTCTTCTTGGCGCCCATGATCCCCTTCAGCGTCGGGTAGCGCGGCTCGTTCATGCCCTTCTGGGCCGACACCACGGCCGGCAGCGGCAGCTCGAAGATCTCGAGGCCGCCCTCGACCTGGCGCCCGACCTTCACGGACTTGCCGTCGGCGTCGACCGTCTCCTCCATGATCCACGACGCGCACGGCCAGCCCAGCAGCTCGGCAATCTGGGCGCCCACCGCGCCCATGTCGTCGTCGATGGCCTGGCGGCCGCACAGCACGAGCTGGGGTGCCTCCTGCTTGATCACCGCGGCCAGCACGCGGGCCGTCGTCAGCGTGTCGGCGGCGGCCAGCGCGGGATCGTTGACGTGGATCGCGCGGTCGCAGCCCATGGCCAGCGCCGAGCGCAGGGCCTCTTTCGCACGATCGGGGCCCAGCGTGACGGCGACGACCTCGCCCTGGCCGCGCTTTTCCTTGATGCGCAGCGCCTCCTCGACGGCGAACTCGTCGTAGGGCGAGACGATCCACGTGATGCCGGCGGGGTCGATCTGCTTGCCGTCGCCGCCGATCTTCACCTGGGTGGCGGTGTCGGGGACCTGCTTGACCAGGACCAGGATCTTCATGACGTAGTCGCTCCTCGGACGTCCTCCGGCTCGCTCGGCACGGAGTCGTAGTGAAGTTCGCGGGTGATCCGGAAGCGATCCCCCGGGATGAAGACGCGATCGAACACCACCGGGCGGCCGGCCGCGTCGAAGGACACGCGCTCGGACTCGAAGGCCGGCGCGCCGGACGGACAGGCCAGCTCGTGCGCCTCGCGCGGGCCCAGGCGCACGGCCGAGACCGCCTCGCGGGCGAGGACGATGACGATGCCGAGCTTGAACTCCAGCACCTGGCTCAGCGGCGTTTCGGCCAGGTCGGAGGTGAGCACCTGCTCGCCGATGCCCGCGGGCAGGAACGAGCGCTGCAGGCTCATCGGATGCTCCTCGACCAGTCGCAGCCGCTCGATCACGACCAGCCGGGCCCGCGGCGCCAGCCCGAGGGCGGCGCTGGCCCGCCGGTCGGTCACCGCCGGCCGCGCCGAGAGCACGCGCGTGGACACGGCCTCGCCCTGGGCGGACAGGTCACCGGCGAAGCGGCGCAGCTTGAGGATCTCGTAGTCGATGGTGGGCGCCGCCACGAAGGTGCCGAGGCCGTGCCGCCGGGTGATGAGGTGGTCGCGCTCCAGCAGCTCGAGCGCCTGGCGCAGCGTCATCAGGGTCACGCCGAAGTCGCGCGCGAGCCGGCGCTGATTGGGCAGCGGCGCGCCGGGTGACCACTCGCCGCCGCGGATGCGCTCGCGGAGCGACTCGGCGATGCGGTGATACCGCGGCAAGCGACGTGCGTTCACTCGACTCCTCTGTCGGTGTTCTAGAACTCTAGATCGCCAGCAACGCCACGACCAGCGCCGAACTCGGGAGCGTCAAGACAACGCCGACAGGGACTTGGGCGCGACCGCGACGACCGGCTCATTGTATGTCCGCGCCCGGCCGGCACGCAAGTCAGCCCGCTTGGCGCGCTGGACAGGCGATGGACGCGACGTCGGGGACTACTTCGGGTAGATGCGCTTGAAGACCGCCGGCGAGCCCGGGTCCAGGCGGATAGTCGGGCGCACGCGGTGGGTCCACGGGTTGCTGTCGCGCACGCGGTTCCAGGCCTCGCTCTCCGGCACGTCGGGCCGCGCGAAGTCGTAGACCGTCAGGTACTTGGGCTGGCCGTCGATGACGGTGAAGCGCCGCACGCCCATGACGCCCGGCACGGTGAGGTAGCCGGGGATGTAGACCGTGTCGTACCAGGCGTTGAACTCCTCCTCCATGGCGGCCGGGATGTCCATGCGACCCATCTGGAGGAAGGGCGGCATCTCCAGCGTGGCCTCGACCGGGTCGGCCCGGGCCGGGAAGATCTGGCGATACGCGTTCAGGATGTAGCTGCGGCCGATGTGGCCGCCCGAGGTCTTCTGCCGCCACGGTGAGGGCGTGTAGCGCACCTCGTCCAGGAAGGCCGCGCTGCGCAGCACGTGGTGGTCCTCGAGCTCGTACATCGCCAGGTACTTCGGCCCGCCCTTCAGCGCCACGTAGCGGCCGCCGTTGAGGAAGCCGGGCACCGACGTCAGGCGCTTGATGTGCTCCTCGTCGTACCAGCGGTTGAACTCCGCCTCGTGCTCCTGGTCGACGTCGCACCAGAGCATCAGCAGCCCCATCCCGCGCGTCTTCGCCATCACGCGCTCCGTGGGCTCACGGCCGGCCGGGCGCGTGCTGGAAGGGCAGCCGCGCGAACCGCACCCGCTCCACCTCGATGACCAGCACCACCCGCTGAAGCGGATTGTCCCGCATTGGAAACGGCCGGCCCGTGTACTTGCGCGACACGCGGTCCATCACGGCAAAGTCGGCGTCGGGCCGCCGCTCGACGACGCGCCCGCGAAGCTGGGCCTCGACGTACGGGTTGTCGTAGGCGACGATCGAGAGCGCCACCCGCGGATCGCGGCGCGTGTTGCGCGCCTTCAGCGAGTCCTCGCCCGTGCAAATGAGAATGCGGTCGCCGTCGAGATCCGCCCACACCGGCGCGTTCTGGGGCGAGCCGTCAAGCATCAGCGTCGCCAGGTGGGCGAAGTTGGCGTCGCGGACGAGCGCCTTGACGTCGTCGGACAGCGCGATACCCATGACAGACTCCTCGGGTCGGGCGCCCGCCACGCTCAGCGAGCGGTGTCGTACAGGTGACAGGCGACCTCGCGGCCGAAGGTACCGCGCAGCTTGGGCACCTCGGGGGCGCAGCGCGGCAGCACGTGCGGGCAGCGGGGGTGGAAGCGGCAGCCGGACGGCGGATTGACCGGGCTCGGCACCTCGCCGGTCAGGATGATCTCGTCGCGCGACTCGTCGGGGTGCGAGGGCAGCGCGGCCGAGAACAGCGCCTGCGTGTAGGGATGCTTGGGATCGGTGGCCACGGTCTTGGCCGGGCCGTACTCGACGAGCTGGCCCAGGTACATCACCGCGATGGTGTGGCTCATGTGGGCGACGGCGGCCAGGTCGTGGGCGATGAACAGGTAGGCCAGGCCGAGGTCGCGCTGCAGGTCGACGAGCAGGTTGAGGATCTGGGCGCGGATCGAGACGTCGAGCGCCGAGACCGGTTCGTCGAGCACGACCAGCTTGGGCGACAGTGACAGCGCGCGGGCGATGGCGATCCGCTGGCGCTGGCCGCCCGAGAACTCGTGCGGGAACAGGTCGGCCGAGCGCGCGGGCAGGCCGACCAGGTCCAGCAGCCGGGCCACCCGCTGGCGGACCTGGGGCTTGTCGAGCTTCTCGTTGGTCACCAGCGGCTCGGCGATGATCGCGTCCACGCGCATGCGCGGGTTGAGCGACGCGAACGGATCCTGGAAGACGGCCTGCACCGAGCGCCGGTACCGGCGAATCCCGTCCTTGTCCAGCGTGGTCAGCCCCCGCCCCTCGAACAGGATGTCGCCCGCGGTCGGCTCCTCGAGCTTGAGCACGAGCTTCGCCGTGGTGGACTTGCCGCAGCCCGACTCGCCGACCACGCCGAGCGTGCGGCCGGCCTCGATCGTGAACGACACGCCGTCGACCGCGCGGACGGCGCCGGGATCGCTGCCGAACAGCCCCCGGCGCAGCGGGAAGTACTTGGTGAGGTTGCGCGCCTCCAGCAGCGTCACGGCTTGGCCACCCAGCAGCGCGCAGTGTGGTCGGCGCCGACGTCGAAGGCCGGGGGCTCTTCCTCGCGACAGCGGTCGATCACCCGCGGGCAGCGCACCTGGAACGAGCAGCCGCGCGGCAGCGTGGCCAGGTCGGGCGGCTGGCCGTCGATGGCGGTGAGCCGCTCCAGCCCCCCGCCCAGCCGCGGGATCGACTCGATCAGCGCCTGCGTGTAGGGGTGGGCCGGCGCGTTGAAGATCCGGCGCACCGGGCCCGACTCGATCACCCGGCCGGCGTACATGACCGCCACGCTGTCGCACATGCGGGCCACGATCCCCAGGTTGTGCGTGATGAAGATCAGGGCCAGGCCGCGCTCGCGCTGGATGTCACGCAGCAGCTTCAGATACTGGGCCTGGATGGTCACGTCCAGGCTGGTGGTCGGCTCGTCGGCGATGAGCAGCTGCGGCTCGCAGGAGATCGCGATGGCGCCCACGATGCGCTGGCGCATGCCGCCCGACATCTGGTGCGGGTACTCGCCCAGCCGCTGGCTCGCCGCCGGGATCTTGACCGCCTTGAGCAGCCCGCCGGCGCGCTCCCACGCGCTCTTGCGGGAGGCGTGCTCGTGCACGCGGACGCCCTCGGCGACCTGGTCGCCCACGGTGAAGAGCGGGTTCAGCGAGGCCATCGGGTCCTGCAGGATCATGGCGATGCGCTTGCCGCGGATCTTCCGCATCTCGGCCGGCGACTTGGCCAGCAGGTCCTCGCCGTCGAAGCGCATGGCGCCGCTGACGATGCGGGCGGCCGGCGGCAGCAATCGCAGGATGGTCAGCGCCAGCGTGGTCTTGCCGGAGCCCGACTCGCCGACGACGCCGAGCGTCTCTCCCGCCCGCAGCGTCAGCGACACCTCGTCCACGGCGCGCACGGTCCGCGTCCCCCGGCTCGTCACGTAGTGGGCCGAGAGCTTGTCCAGCTCCAGGAGCGGTCGGTCTGTCACAGCTGCCGGAGTTGGGGATCCAGCTTCACCCGAAGCCAGTCGCCGAGGAGGTTGGCGGCCAGGACCATCATCACGATGCAGAGGCCGGGCAACACGGTCAGCCACCAGTAGCCGGCCATCAGGCCCTTCTTGCCGTCGGCGAGCATCAGGCCCCACGCCGGCTTGGGCGGCGGCACCCCGACGCCCAGGAAGGACAGCGCCGCCTCGGTGACGATGACCACGCCCAGCATGAGCGTGGCCAGGACGATGGCGCTGTTCAGCACGTTGGGCAGCAGGTGCCGGCGCATGATCGTCCACTTGGAACAGCCGGCCACGACGGCCAGCCGGACGAAGTCGCGCTCCTTCAGCGACAGCACCTCACCGCGGATGACGCGCGCGTAGCGCGTCCAGTAGACGATGCCCAGGATGATGACGATGTTGAACTCGCTCGGCCCCACGATGGCCGCCAGAAAGATGGCGAAGGTCAGCGCCGGCAGCGCCAGCCAGGCGTCGGTGATCCGCATGATCACCTGGTCGACCCAGCCGCCGAGATAGCCGGACAGGATGCCGAGCCCCGTGCCGACCACGCCGGCGAAGATGACGGCCATGAAGCCGACGATCATCGACACCCGCGCGCCGAAGATGAGGCGCGACAGCACGTCGCGGCCGATGTGATCGGTGCCGAGCAGGTGCTCGCTGCTGCCGCCGGCCAGCCACGCCGGCGGCCGGAACCGCTGCGAGAGCGTGCCGATCTCCGGGTTGTGCGGCGCGACGAACTCAGCGAAGACGGCCAGGAAGATCAACAAGGCCAGGATCGCGATGGGGACCGTCGGCAGCCCTTCCAGGTTGACGCGGGGCAGCCGCCAGGCCACGGGGGCCGACGCGACGGGACTCGGGCTCGGCGCGGGACTAACGCTCATAACGGATCCTCGGATCGATGACGGCGTAGAGGACGTCGACCACCAGGTTGACGACGACGATCATGGCGCCGGCCAGCAGCACGGTGGCCTGCACGATCGGAAAGTCGCGGAACGCGATGCCCTCGGCGAGCAGCCGGCCGATGCCCGGCCAGGCGAAGACGGTCTCGACCACGATGGCCACGTTGACCATCAGCACCAGGTTGATGCCGGCCAGGGTGAGGACCGGGATCAGCGCGTTCTTGAACGCATGCTTGGCGATGACGCGCAGCTCCGACAGCCCCTTGAGGCGGGCCAGCTTCACGTACTCGGAGCCGAGCACCTCCAGCATCGAGGAGCGGGTCAGCCGCATGTGGGCGGCGGCGAAGTACCAGCCGAGCGCGAAGGCCGGCATGAGCACGTGCAGCACCGTCCCCGAGCCCGACGAGTGCAGCCAGCCCAGGTAGACCGAGAAGAACAGGATGAGCAGCAACCCCACCCAGAACGACGGCATCGACAGGCCGAGCAGCGCGAACATCTTGCCGCCACTGTCCCACCACCCGCCGACCCGCACCGCCGCCATGATCCCGCTGGGGATGCCGATGATCAGCGAGAACGCCATGGCGACCACCGCCAGCAGCAGCGAGTTGGGCAGCCGCGAGAGGTACAGCTCCAGCACCGGCATGCGGTAGTAGAACGACCGGCCGAAGTCGCCGTGCAAGAGGTCGCGCACGAAGGTGCCGTACTGCACGACGAGCGAGCGGTCGAGCCCGAGGTCGTGGCGGAGCGCCTCGAGGTCGGCCTGGCTGGCCCCCGGCTCCACCAGCAGCACGGTGGGGTCGCCCGTCACCCGCACGAACAGGAAGATGGTGACGGACAGCAGAATCAGCGACAAGGCCGCGTAGGCCATGCGACGGAGGACGAATCGACGCATCCTCGCCTCCTACTTCTTCCTGAGTTTCAGGTCTTCGTACGGCGCCGAGTAGGCGAAGCCGGGAATCACGTTGAGGCCGTGGACCTCGGCGCGCGGGCCCACGCCGTTGAGGAACGCGGTCTCCATCACGGGAATGAACATCGCCCGCTCGTGGGCCATCTGCTGGATCTTCGTCAAGATCTGCTGGCGCACCCGCAGGTTGGTCTCGTTCACCTGCTCGCTGTACAGCCCGTCCATGTCCGGGTGGCTGCCGTAGACGTAGCGGCCGCCGCCGATGACGTAGGACTCGAGTCGGGTGGCCGCGTTGCCGAAGGCCGCGCTGCCCGTGTAGAGGATGCCGCGCAGCTTCTTTTCGCCGTACTCGGCGTAGTAGGCGGCGCGCTCCATCAGGTGCAAGCGCACGCGGATGCCGATCGCGTTGAGGTAGTTGACCGACGGCTCACCGATGGCCGAGCCGTAGATCATGTCGCCGCTCAGGTTACCGGCGTCGAAGCCGTTGGGATAGCCGGCCTCGGCCAGGAGCTTCTTGGCCTGGGCGGGGTCGTAGCCGGGCGCCGGCGGCTGCCAGAAGTACTCCATCTGGCTCGGGATGATGCTGCTGGCGGGCTTGGCCAAGCCCAGGTAGGCCGCCTGGTTGATGCCGTCCCGGTCGATCGCGAGATTGGCGGCCAGCCGCACTCGCCGGTCGTGCCACGGCGACTTCGGGTCCCACTGCTCGACGGGCACCAGCCACGAGGTGAACGGCATGTAGGTGGGCTTGAGGGTCAGGCCCGGCGTGCGCTTGAGCTCCTCGGCCAGTGGCCCGGTGATGCTGTAGGCGATGTCGACCTCGCCGCGCTTGAGGGCGGCCAGCCGGGTCGCCTCGTCCGGGATGACCTTCAGCACCAGCGTCTTCACGTTGGGGACCTTGCGCCAGTAGCCCTCGTGCGCCTCCAGCACCAGCTCGACGCCCGGCCGGAAGGAGACGAACTTGTACGGGCCGGCCCCGACCGGGGCCTTCTTGAAGCCCTCGTCGCCGACCTTCTCGACGTACTTCTTCGGCACGACCCAGGCCGCGCCCGTCGCCGGGGTGGCGTAGAAGGTCATGAAGTCGGGCCAGGGCTGCTTGAGGCGGAAGCGCACACGGTGGGGATCGGGCGTCTCGACCCCGACCACCTTCTCCTTGAGGAGCTTGGCGCCCGCGCCGCGGTAGCGCTCGAACGAGAACTTGACGTCCTCGGCCGTCATCGTCTCGCCGTTGTGGAAGCGGACGTTCTTGCGGAGCACGAATTCCCAGACCAGCCCGTCCTTCGAGAGGTTCCACGACTCGGCCAGGCTGGGCGCGAACGCCTGTCCGGGCATCGGCTTGGCCGCGGCGTCGTGCAGGGCGTACAGCACCATGAACGGGGTGATCAGCCCGGGCGTCTCCGCCGGGTCGAAGTAGGTCGGCGCCAGCGAGATGTGCACGGCCCAGGTCAGGGTGCCCTCGGGAGCCGCGAGCGCCGGGCGGACCGGGGCCGCGAGGGCCAGCACGACGAGGCTGGCACACAGCGCGCTCCGGAGCAGTCGCGTCATTGAGTCCCCCGCTTCATTGCAGAAACCGCCTGGCCCGGTCGACAAGGTCCCGGTCGAGAAGGTAAGGGATTATCTCCAACCCGGCCGTCCTGTCAATCTTCGGAGCGGGGGCTACTTTTCCTGGGCCAGCCGCTGGCTCAGGGCCACCAGCGCCTCGAGCTTGCCCCGGGCCTCGCCGGCGTCGATCGAGGCGGCCGCCAGGCCGACGCCCTCCTTCAGGTCACGCGCCCGCCCCCCGGCCACCAGCGCGGCGGCGGCGTTCATGAGGACGATGTCCCGGCGCGGCCCGGGCTCACCCTCCAGCAGCGCCCGGATGATCTGGGCGTTCTGCTCGCGGTCGCCGCCCCGCAGGTCGGCGATCGTGGCGCGCGGCATTCCGAAGTCTTCCGGGCGCACGGTGAACGTCCGCACCGTGCCGTCGCGCACCTCGGAGACCCGGCTCTCGCCGGTGTTGGAGATCTCGTCGAGGTTGTCGGCCCCGTGGACCACGAAGGCCCGGATGGTGCCCAGCTCGGCCAGCACGCGGGCCAGCGGCTCGGTCAGCGAGGCGGCGTACACCCCGATGATCTGAGCGTTGGCCCCGGCCGGATTGGTGAGCGGGCCCAGCATGTTGAAGACGGTGCGGATGCCCATCTCTCGGCGGGCCGGCATCACGTGCTTCATGGCCGTGTGCAGCAGCGGGGCGTAGAGGAAGCCCACGCCGACCTCGTCCACGCAGCGGCCGACCTTCTGCGGGCTCAGCTCGAGGTTGATGCCCAGCGCCTCCACGACGTCGGCCGAGCCGCACAGCGAGGAGACCGAGCGGTTGCCGTGCTTGGCCACCCGCAGCCCGGCGCCGGCCACGACGAAGGCGGTGGCGGTCGAGACGTTGAACGTCCCGGTGGCGTCGCCGCCGGTGCCACAGGTGTCGATGAGCATCTCGCGGTCGGTGCCGGTCAGCGCCGCCACCTCGTCACCCCGCGTGCGGATGCGCACCACCTTCTGGCGCATCACCTGGGCGAAGCCGATCAGCTCCTCGACCGTCTCGCCCTTCATGCGCAGCCCGGTCAGGAAGGCGGCGATCTGCGCGTTGGTGGCGGCGCCGGACATGATCGCCTCCATCGCCGCCGCCGCCTCCATGCGCGACAGGTCACGCCGCTCGACGAGCGTCCGCACAGCCTCGGTGATGATCGGAGACGTCATTTGAGATTGGAGGGGGGCTTCGCCCCCCTTCCAATACCTCCCCCCAGAGCCGGATTGGGCCGGCGGAGCCGGCGCTCGAAACGCGGGCCATAGTGTAGTCCTGCCCTTGTCCAAGAACCAGGACGCGACGACGACGCTACCAGGCGGCGGCAACCATTCGTGGCGCGACATCATCAAAGCTCCAAGCGATAGAACACCAGGACTCGGCAAGCCCTGACGAGGAGGCATCGGGGAGCTGTTCATCTTTGGACGCTTTCATGCTCGCCCAGGCGACGAGGCGGCATTCGACCTTCACGCCGGTCTACCCCATACGGTGCGATTCACCGAACAGGCGTGACCCGAGCCCACCTCCTGGCGTAGCCCTCGCGGTCCGTAGCCGAGCGCCCGTGGGTTGGAGTAGAGTCTGGGCGCGACGAGGCAAGGAGGGTGTCATGAAGGGCATCGTATTTCTCGGCAATCGCAAGCTCGAGGTGCGGGAGTTTCCGGATCCGACGCCGGGGCCCGGCGAGGTCGTGCTGGCCATCAAGGCCTCCGGCATGTGCGGCAGCGACCTGCACCCCTATCGCTCCGCCGGGAACGCGGCAGCGGGGCTGGGGCTCGGGGGTGCGGGCACGCCGGTGATCGCCGGTCACGAGCCGTGCGGGGTGGTGGCGTCGGTCGGTGCCGGCGTCGATGCCGGGCTGGTCGGCCAGCGCGTGATGAACCATCACTACAAGGGCTGCGGGCGCTGCAAGCACTGCCGGGTCGGGTGGTCGCAGCTCTGCCGGGCCGGGATCACCGTGTACGGCATGACCGGCCACGGCGGCCACGCGCCGTTCATGAAGGTGCCGGCCTTCACCCTGGTGCCCATGCCGGACGCCATCTCGTTCGAGGAGGGCGCCGCGGTCTCGTGCGGCACCGGCACCGCCTACGGCGCGCTCAAGCGCCTGGACGTCTCCGGCCGGGACACGCTGGCGGTGTTCGGCCAGGGGCCGGTCGGCCTCAGCGCCACGATGCTCGGCCGCGCCATGGGCGCGCGCGTCATCGCGGTCGACGTCTCCCCCGAGCGGCTGGCGCTGGCGCGCGAGCTGGGCGCCGAGCACACCATCGACCCGCGGCAGACCGATCCCGTCCGCGCCATCCACGACCTGACCGACGGCGAGGGTGCCGAGACGACGATGGACTGCTCGGGCAACCCCGAGGCGCGCGCGCAGGCGGTGCGTAGCGCCGACACCTGGGGCCGCGTGGCCTTCGTGGGCGAGGGCAACAATGTCACGCTCGACGTGAGCCGCGACCTGCTGCGGCGGCAGATCACCCTGCATGCGTCGTGGACGTTCTCGAACACCGGCCAGGAGGAGTGCGCGCGCTTCGTGGCCGAGCGCAAGGTGCCGCTCGGGCGGCTGCTGACCCACCGGTGGCAGCTGGATCAGGCGGAGGAGGCGTACCGGCTCTTCGACACCCAGACCACCGGCAAGGGCGTCTTCGTCTTCTAGGCGCGACTAGCGGACCGAGCGGAAGACTTTCTTCTTGAGGGCGTCGACGCCCTCGCTGACGGCGCGCTCGGCCGGCGTCAGCGGGGAGCTGGCCGCGGCGCGCGGTCCCAGGCGGACCTGGACCTGGGTGGTCTGGCCGGCGATCACCTGGATCTGCCGCACCTCGGGCGCGAAGCGCGGGTGGGTCACGCGCAGGCGGTAGGGGCCTTCCTTCATCTGGC
Organism: Methylomirabilia bacterium; assembly: GCA_041499965.1. GTDB lineage: Bacteria > Methylomirabilota > Methylomirabilia > Rokubacteriales > CSP1-6 > AR5. The sequence goes on along the minus strand of JBGQLG010000079.1, from coordinate 3,190 downwards.
TGCGCGCCTCCCCGCTCGTCGCCGGCGGCAGCGTCGTCACCAGCGCGTCCTTGGGCGTGAGGATCTCGACGATCGCATCGGTCACTGGCTTGCCGGAGCGCGCGTCCTGGACGATTGCCACCACGTCGCCGGTGTGCGGGGCCCGGCCCGGCCGCAGGTAGCCGTAGAGGGCGCCGCCGATCGACAGCAGCGCCGCGGTAATGCCGAAGATCGCCTGCACGCGCGACAGCGACAGATGGCCGCGCACGCGCAGCAACAGCCCCGGCGTGTCGGCGCTCGGGTCGGAGGGCGGAGCGGCGCTCATCGTCCCTGCAGCCTATCAGGCTCACGTGGGGTGAGGACAAAAACGCGTGATCGAGCGCCCCTGGGCGCTACGTGCCGAGATAGGCCCGCTTGATCCGCGCGTCGGCCAGCAGGGTGGCGCTGGAGCCGGCCAGCGTGATGGTGCCGTTCTCCAGCACGTAGGCGCGGTGGGAGAGGCGCAGCGCGCGGAGCACGTTCTGCTCGACGAGCAGGATCGTGAGCCCGTCCCGGTTGATCGCCATCAGGTTGGCGAAGATCGAGCTGACGACGACCGGGGCCAGGCCCAGCGAGGGCTCGTCGAGCATCAGCAGGCGGGGCCGGGCCATCAGCGCGCGGCCGATGGCCACCATCTGCTGCTCGCCGCCCGAGAGCGTGCCGGCCAGCTGGCGCCGGCGCTCGGACAGCCGCGGGAACAGCTCGTAGACGCGGGCCAGCGTGTCGGCCCGCCGCGCCCGCCCCTCGGCCGTGCGCGCGCCCAGCTCGAGGTTCTCGAGCACGGTCATCGTGGGGAAGAGCTGCCGGCCCTCCGGCACGTGGGCGACGCCGGCGGCGACGATGGCGGCCGAGCCCAGGCCGCTGAGGGGCCGGCCGTCCAGCTCGACCCGGCCCCCGCGCAGCGGCAGCAGCCCGGAGATGGCGCGCAGGGTCGTCGTCTTGCCGGCGCCGTTGGAGCCGATCAGCGCGACGATCTCCCCCGCCCGCACCTCCAGCGACACCGCCCGCACCGCGGTCACGTCGCCATAGCCGGCCTCCACCGCGTCAAGCCGGAGCAGCCGAGACCTCCTCGTCGCCCAGGTAGGCCTCGATCACCCGCGGGTCGGCGGCCACCGCCTCGGGGCGCCCCTCGGCGATGCGCTCGCCGTGGTTCAGCACCACGATGCGCTGGGCCAGCGACATCACCGCGCGCATGACGTGCTCGATGAGCAGGATGGCGATGCCGCGCCGGTTGATGGTCCGGACCAGCTCCACGATGCGCCCGGTCTCGGTGTCGTTCAGGCCCGACATCACCTCGTCGAGCAGCAGCAGCGCGGGCTCGGTGCCCAGCGCGCGGGCCAGCTCCAGGCGCTTGCGCTCGGCCAGCGTGAGCCCGCCGGCCGGCAGATCGGCCTTCGCCGCCAGGCCGAGCTCGGCCAGGACGGCGCGCGCCCGCGCCTCGGCCTCGGCCGGCCGGGGATGGCGGCCGAGCGTGGCGATCATCACGTTGCGCACGACGGTGAGCCGCGGGAACGGCCGCATGATCTGGAACGTGCGGGCCAGGCCGAGCGCGTTGATCTCGTGCGGCTTGCGGCCGCGCAGGTCGTGGCCGCGGAAGACGACGCGACCGCTGTCGGGCGTGAGAAAGCCGGAGAGGAGCGCGAAGGCCGTGGTCTTGCCGGCGCCGTTGGGGCCGATGAGCGCGACGATCTCGCCCTCGGCCACGGTGAAGGAGAGGTCGCGCACGGCCTGCAGGCCGCCGAAGCGCTTCGAGAGACCCTGAATATCTAAAAGGAGCGCTTGCTGCGTCATGCGCGTTTGAATAGGCGGCGCAGGTAGGGGTATGCGCCCTGCGGCAGGAACAGCACGACGGAGACGAGGAGGACGCCGTAGACGATGAGGTGGGCGCCGTGCAGGCCGCTCTGGCCGAAGTACTGGCGCGACAGCTCGCCCAGGGGCGTGAGGATGAAGGAGCCCAGGATGGGGCCGAACAGCGTGCCGGCGCCGCCGATGATGGGGCGGATGATGATCTCGACCGACAGCGGGATGCCGAACACGGTGTTGGGCTGCACCGAGAACAGGTAGAACGCGTAGAACGCACCGCCCAGGCCGGTCAGCCCCGACGACACGACCATCGCCAGCATCTTGTACTTGAAGGTGTTGACGCCCAGCGCCTCGCAGGCCGCCTCGTCTTCGCGGATGGCGCCCAGGTAGATGCCGAAGCGCCGCCGCTCGATGAGCGCCACCACGCCGGTGGCGAACAGCATCAGCGCCAGCGCGATGTAGTAGTACGCGCGCTGGTCCTGGAACTGGAACTGGCGCGGGTTGCCCGTGAACGTGATGTAGAGCCCCAGCGCGCCACCGAGCGCGTCGATGTTGGAGACCAGGATGCGGCACACCTCGGCAAAGGCCACCGTCAGCAGGACGAAGTAGAAGCCGCGCAGCCCGAACCGGAAGCCGAGGTAGCCGATGATCGCGCCGAGGGCGGCGGCCAGCACGGCCCCCACGAACATGCCGAGCCACGGCGTGAGGCCCCACTCGGTCGACAGCATCGCCGCCGTGTAGGCGCCGACGCCGACGAAGGCCGCGTGCCCGGCCGAGAGCTGGCCCGTGTAGCCGCCCACGATGTTCCAGGCCTGGCCGAGGAACGCGTAGAAGAGGATCAGGATGAAGATCGTCAGCGCGTAGGAGCTCAGGAAGGCCGGGAGCACGAGCAACGTAAGCAGCGCCAGCCCGACGAGCAGCCTCACGAAGCGCGCTTACCGAAGAGACCGGCCGGGCGGAAGAGCAAAATGATGATCAGCAGCGAAAAGCTGAACAGCTCCTTGATCGACGGTTTGAGGAACACGGCGCCGAGCGATTCTGCCACCGAGACCAGCAGGCCGCCGATGAACGCGCCGAGCAGGCTGCCCATGCCGCCGATGATGACGATGTTGAAGGAGGTCACCGACAGCGACAGCCCGGTCGACGGCTGGAAGGGCAGGATCGGCGACACCAGCGCACCGGCGGCCCCCACGCAGGCCGCGCCAATGCCGAAGGCCGTCGCGTAGATCCGGCGCACGTCGGCGCCGATCACCAGGGCGCCGTAGGGGTTGTCGGCCGAGGCGCGGATCAGCCGCCCCAGCTCCGTGCGGAACAGGAAGAGGTACAGCGCCAGGGTGAGGACGACGGCGACCGCGAAGGTGACCAGCCG
>JBGQLG010000078.1:0-22180 GCA_041499965.1 Methylomirabilia bacterium | reverse complement strand
GGCTCGCCTGTCGCCGTAACTCGCTCCGGGCCCGGCTCGCTCGGCCCCCCATCCCCCAAAGGGGGTTGGGGCGAGAACGAGTTGAATCGTGGGCGGCTCGCGAGCCGAGCCCGGAGCGAGCAACGGCGACGACGGCTCGCCACGGAGGCGCGCCCGCGGCCCCGGCGTGCGCCCGCGGCCCGCGCGCCCGCCCCCACGGCGTCACCGCGCGTCAGCGAAAATCATTGCCCAGTCACTCGCGCGCTCGGTGGCAGCGTTCTTGCTTTGCTCTCTCATTGATGAATGCCGTGCATCGCTTGTCGACTGCGCCGGATGCGGCTGACGATGGCGTCGTGGCGCGGCTGGCGCGCTTGCTTCGGCTCGAGGTCGAGCTTGGTCTCGCCGAGGCCCAGGGGCTGATCCGCAGCGTGCTGCTGGCCGTCGGCATCGCCGTGCCGGCCGCGATCGCGCTGATCGCTTCGGTCGTGACGTTGCTGGCGGCGGCGCTGGCTCCGCTGTTCCACGCGCGCTGGGAGCCGCTGCTCATCGCGGGCGGTGGCGTCGGCCTGCTCGCGCTGGCCGGGCTCGGCTGGAGCGCCTGGCGATTGACGCACCTGACGTGGCCCACCGAAACGCTCAAGTCCTTCGAGGAGAACTGGCGATGGCTCGCAGCCCAGGTGAGATCCAGGCTGACATGGCGCTCACCCGCCGCGTGATCGAGCACCAGCTCAACGCGCTCACGCCGCGGGCGTCCCGTGCGTGGCGGACCCCGTGGATGACCGGGGCCGGCGCCCTCGCGGTGGGATTCCTGCTGTCGCGGGTGCCGCTGGGGCGCGTGCTGCGGGTCGGGGCGCGCGCCGTCCAGACCGCGACCGCCGTGGCGGGGGCGGTGGCCGCGATCGAGCACGTCCTGCCCGGCCGTCGCCGGCCGGCGGCCTGAGCGGCGCCGGCGATGACGACGAGCACGCGGGTCACCGAGGTGCAGGGGCGGCGTCTCATCCTCGCGCACGTCGACGAGGTGCTGTGGCCCGAGGACCGCGTCACCAAGAGCGAGCTGTTCGAGTACTACACTGACGTCGCCGGCCACCTGCTGCCGTTCCTGGCCGGCCGGCCGATCAGTCTGCAGCGCGTGCCCGATCCGCACACCGGCGAGTGCGCCTATCAGAAGACGGCCCCGCCGGGCCTGCCGGGCTGGGTGCCCACGCGCCGCGTGCGCAGCGAGCACGTCGCCGGCGGCTACGCGGACTACGCGATCGGCGGCGACCTGCCGTCGCTGCTCTACCTGCTCAACCTCGGCTTCATCTCGGTCCATCCGTGGCCGTGCACGGTGGACGCCCTGGACCGTCCCGACCAGCTCCTGTTCGATCTCGATCCGACCGAGATCGCCTTCCGCGAGGTGCGCAACGCGGCGCTGCTCGTGCGCGACCTGCTGGCCACGTTCAAGATCCGGGCGTGGGTGAAGACCTCGGGGGGCCGGGGCCTGCACGTCATGGTCCCACTGGCGCCGCAGCACAGCTTCGAGCAGGCGCGCACCGCCGCCGAGACCATCGTGCGCATGGCGCGCTCGCGCGAGCCCCGGCTGTTCACGCTCGACATGCGGCGCGCGCGGCGCCGCGGCAAGATCCTCATCGACGTGCACCGCAACCACCGGGGGGCCACCCTCGTCGCGCCCTACGGCGTGCGCGAGTACACCGGCGCCACCGTCTCCACGCCGCTGCAGTGGGCCGAGCTGGAGCGGGCGCTCTATCCCGAGGAGTTCCACCTCCGCAACGTCGGCGAGCGCCTGCGGCGTAGCGAGGATCCGCTCGCGTCGTTCTTCCGTGTCCCGCAGTCGCTGGCGCCGCTGCTCGACAGCGGGCGCGTCCGCCGCCTCCGACCGATGGCATAGGAGTCGCACCGTGGGTCTCCCGCGAGGAGGCCTTCATGAACGAGAGACTCGCGGGCGCGAACGAGCACGTGGAGCGGTTGACCGGTCGATCGATCGAGGCGTGGACGCGTGACGCGCGCCGCTACGTCCAGCAGCACCCGCTCGAGGCGATCGCGCTGACGATCGGGCTGGGATTCGTGCTGGGCAAGATCCTCTCGCGGGACTGAGCCCCATGCTTCGCCGGCTGATGCCCGCGCTGGCGCTGCTGCTGATCGCCGCGCCCCCCGCCTCGGCCTACCTGGTCGAGGTGACGACGTCGGTCATCGTGGCCGACGCCGACGACCGCGACGTCGTGCGGCAGGCGCTCATGAGTGCGGTCGACGACGTGCTGAAGCAAGCGATCGCCTTCACTCCAACTCTGGTCGTCCTCACCAGCGCCACCATCGTGAACACCCGCCTCTACATCCGCCTGCTCGTCGCCGACGAAGACGGCGAACGCACCTTCGACGAACTCCAACCCCCCGACGACCCCACCACCAGCGCCCCCGAGCTCAAGCTCTGATTGTTCGTGCATCCGTGCGTGCGGGGGCGGGCGAGCGCGCGGGGCCGAGCGAGGCCTGTCGTCGCGACCGAGGGCGAGCCTGCCTCCCACCGTCGCCGCTCGGCGGGGTGAGCGCGCCGCCAACGCCTCGACTGGTTAACAACCCAGCCCCCTCCGGGGGATGGGGGGCCCGCGCGAACCCCGCTCGCGTCGTTCAGGCGAGCCATCGGCGCGACGACAGGCCTCGCTCGGCCCCGCGCGCTCGCCCGCCCCCGTGCGCGCGGGTGCACGAACAATCCGGGCTAGGAGCTCAGCGGGCACCGCGGAGAGCTTCGATGCGGTCGCCCGTCGCGGGGTGGGTGGCGAAGAAGCCACCGCTGCCGCTGCCCCCGGTCTGCATGAGGCCAGGTCAGCGTGTCCGCCATGACGGTCGGCGGCATCCCCGCCTTCTGGAGAATCTCCATGCCGTGACGATCGGCGGCGTACTCCTCGGTCTGCGTGTACGTGTTCATCACCAGCTGCCCGGCGATGGGAGCGAGCCGATCGTCGGCCTTCTCCAGCAACCCGCGCGTCACGTAGAGCTCACCACCGCCCGCACTGGCCGCGTTGATCTGCGGGTCGTCGACGATGCCGACCTTCACCTTGTTCAGCGCCAGGGGACGGTCCATCGCCTTCACCAGCGGGGTTATCACCCGCTGCAGCCGCTGCGCCTGCGTCCCGTCGATCGGTCGCGCGCTGGGCGCCGGTGCCCGGCTGGTCGTCGTCGACGTCGGCGACGGGGGGGCCGAGCCGGAAGCGGTGACGAGGTCGGCGCAGCCGGCGACGGTCGCCCCCAGCGCCAGGCCGACGGCCCCGATGGTGCCGATCGTCCGGCCGCCCATCACGCCTGCCGCTCGAGGACGAGCTCGCCGCACGGATCCAGCGTCTCGCCGCGCGGCGCCGGCGTCCCGAAGAAGTCGATGTAGCGGTCGATGGGACGAGCGTGATCTGCCTTGTACAGCCAGGCACGGTCTCGCATCGGCGTGATGCTGGCGATCCGAACGACGTTGAGCTGGCTCATGGCGTTACCTCCTCGGTTGGGTGGAGGTGCGTGCAGCCGATGTGCCATGACTGACATCGCCGCGATGCGCGGCGGGTCGCGTGGGGAGTGGGTGCCGCGCACCCCGGCCATTGAAAACTCTTCCCCACTTTGGGTTGTAGGAGTTGCATCGTGCTTCGGAGCCCGGCTGGTGCACACGACGCCGGGTGCCTCGCAAGCCACGACGAGCGTGCAGCTTTTCGCGCGTCCCGCGCATCTGGCACGACACCTGCGATGCTCCCTCACAGCCCGGGACCCGGGCGAGGAGGACGACGCGATGCGTTCCATCAAGCGGGATCTCGAAGAACAGCGCTCGGCGCTGAGTCAGTCGATCAAGTCGCTGGGCTCCGAGCGCAATGCCGATCACGGGCGCGAGATCGTCAAGGACCCGTACGGCTCCGCCTCGATCACGCACGACGACGAGGTCACCTTCGCCGTGGCCGATCATCGCGCGCGGCAGCTGGCCGAGGTCACACGGGCGCTGGACGACATCAACGCCGGACGCTACGGGACGTGCCGTGAGTGCGGCGAGGCGATCGCCAAGGCGCGGCTGAAGGTCATGCCGTTCGCGACGCGATGCGTGGCCTGTCAGGCCCGCGTCGAGGGCGTCGAGCGCGCCGCCTGACCGCCGTTCACCACCATCCACGATCACACAAGGAGACGACCATGAGAGCGGTCCTTCGAAACGTCGCCGTGCTGCTGGCGGTGGTGCTGGCCACGACCGCGTGTGAGTCGATGACCGGCAACAGCGCCGGCACGAACTTCGACGATGCGACCATCACGGCGGTCGTGAAGTCCAAGCTCGTCGCCGACAAGGTCTCGAACCTCACTCGGGTCGACGTTGACACGAACCGCGGCACTGTTTACCTTAACGGCACGGTCGAATCACCCGAGCACAAGACTCGGGCCGAGCAGCTGGCGTGGCAGGCCAAGGGCGTCAAGAGTGTCGTGAACAACCTGCAGGTTCAACTGAAGTAGCCAGGACCGACGACGCAGGGTGACCCCGTGAGTCCGAACAGGCGAGACCAGATGAAATCCGGCAAGATCCTCGTCGTCGACGACGAGCCGGCCGAGCGAGACGGCTTGGCCCGGCTCGTCGGGCAGTGGGGGTACGAGGTGGAGACCGCCTCCTCGGGCGAGGAGGCGCTCAACCTCATCGAGACCCAGCACCCGGCCGTGGTCGTCACCGATCTCGTGCTGCCCGAGATGGACGGTCTCACGCTGCTGCAGAAGCTCAGGGAGACGGGCCGGCCGCCGATCGTGCTGCTGGTGACCGGTCACGGCACCGTGGAGACGGCCGTCGAGGCCATGCGTCACGGCGCCTTCGACTATCTGACCAAGCCGGTCGACGCCACCCGGCTGCAGGTGCTGCTCGAGAAGTCGATCGAGCAGGAGTCGCTCTCGCGCGAGGTCAACCTGCTGCGCCACCAGTTGCGCCAGAAGGGCAGCTTCGGCCAGATGGTCGGGCAGTCGCGCAGTATGCAGGAGGTCTATCGCTGGGTCGAGCTGGCCGGGACCAGCACGGCGCCCGTGCTCGTGTACGGCGAGAGCGGCACCGGCAAGGAGCTGGTGGCCCGCACCATCCACGACCTGTCGAACCGGCGCAACAAGCCGTTCGTGGCCATCAACTGCGCGGCCATTCCGGAGACGCTCATCGAGAGCGAGTTGTTTGGCCACGAGCGGGGCGCCTTCACCGGCGCCACCGAGCGGCGGCTGGGCTGCTTCGAGCTGACCGACGGCGGCACGCTGTTTCTGGACGAGGTCGCCGAGATGGACCCCAACACCCAGGCCAAGCTGCTGCGCGTGCTGCAGGAAGGCACCTTCCGTCGGGTCGGCGGCCCCAAGGAGATCCAGGTCGACGTGCGCGTGGTGGCGGCCACCAACCAGATCCCCAGCCAGGCCATCGTGAACGGCAAGCTGCGCGAGGATCTGTTCTACCGGCTCAACGTGTTCTCGATCCACCTGCCGCCGCTGCGGGACCGCCTCGAGGACATCCCGATGCTGGCCCGGACCTTCGTCGAGGATTTCAACCGGCAGGACAACCGCCAGGTACGCGGTCTATCGAGCGAGGCCGAGAAGGAGCTGGAGCGCTACCACTGGCCCGGCAACGTGCGGGAGCTGCGCAACGTCATCCAGCGCGCGGTCGTGCTCAGCGGCACCGGGCTGATCGAGGCCGAGCACCTGCCCGACAACGTGCTGCGGGCCTCGGCGCCGGCCGCGACTCCGGCCGGCGGATCGATCACGCCCATCCGCGAGATGGAGCGCGATATGATCCTGCGCGCGCTGGAGGAGACGGGGCAGGACAAGCGGCGGGCGGCCCAGCTCCTCGGCATCAGCCTCAAGACGCTCTACAACAAGCTGGCGAAGTACGGCATCCAGGCGGTGAAGTCAGCGCGTCTGACCTGATGTCGGCCGCCGACGAATCCGGCCACCGGCCGCTGCCGCCGGACCTGGGTCGGCTGCTCCACGACCTGCGGGGTCCGCTGAACTCGCTCACGATGCACGTCGAGGTCCTGCGTCGTACCGTCCGCGGCGACGCGCAGGCCGAGGACAGCCTGCGCACCGTCCTCGAACAGCTCGGCCGTCTCGGCGTCATGCTGCCGGCCGCTTTCGCGGTGGCGTCGCTCGAACCGGCCGCCCCGGCGCCGGTGGAGCTCGGCGCGGTGGTGGCGGCGGCGTGTGACGGGGTCGGCGGTCCGGTGACGCTCGCCAACGAGTCGTGGCCGACGGTGATCGGCGACGCCGGGCTGTTGACGCTGGCGCTGGCTCACCTGATCCGCAACGCCGTGGAGGCGAGTGCGGCCGCCGGCCGTGCCGAGCCCCCGCACGTGAGCGCATCGGTCGCGGACGACGAGGTCCGGGTGACCGTGCGCGACTGGGGTCCGGGGCTGCGCACGACCAACGCCAAGCTCCTGATCCGCCTCATGCACTCCACCAAGCCCGGTCACGCCGGTCTCGGCCTGGTGACCGTCGAGCGGATTGCCCGCTTGCATGGCGGCACCGTCCGCTTCGAGTCTCCCGGCGACGGCGCGCTCGTCACGCTGGTCCTGCCGCGCGACCGCTCCTGACGCTTGAGGAATCGGCTGACGCCGGGGATCGCGCGGGGACGGCGGGTGCCGCGGGCGCGCCCGCATGGCTCGCCTGTCGCCGTAACTCGCTCCGGGCCCGCCTCGCTCGGGCCCCCCATCCCCCAAGGGGGCTGGGGCGCGGACAAATTGAATCGTGGGCGGCTCGCGAGCCGGGCCCTGCGCTCGAACGGTGACAACGGCTCGCCATGATGGCGCGCCCGCGGCACCCGCCATCCCCGCGCGATCCCCGGCGTCAGCCGATTCCCCAAGCGTCAGGAGCGGCCAGAGCCATAGGTTTTTTGGCTTTGGCCGGGGCGCGTCGTGGGGCGCCTTGCCGGCTCGCGGCGTGGGCGGTGGGGCGACAGGGTCCACGGAGGTTCCGTTGGCTTCGATCGTGTAGGGCCTCACGTAGGACAGGCTCCGACCACACCTTCGGGCACCGTGTCGTCTCACGCGGAACCGCAGTGGACCCTGTCGCCCCACCGCCCACGCCGCGAGCCGCCGCCGCGCTCAGGACGCGAGGAGGAGCGCTTCGCGCTCGGGCGCGCTCCAGACGGCGTCGGGGAGCGCCAGGACGCCCAGTCCGCGCGCGCGCTCCAGGGGCGCCAGGCTCGCGCGAGGCATGCACTCGTAGACGGCCTCGCCCAGCAGCGACTCCTCGGGCCGATCGAACGCGTTCTCCAGCGGCTCCAGCGCCTCAAGGACCTCGGGCAGCTCGCGCGCGGCGAGGGCGCGCAGCGCGCCGGCGCGCGCCACGAGGATCGAGGTGCTCGTCAGGCCACCGGCGTCGAACAGCCGCCGCTGCTCGGCCGCCGAGGCGCCGTCCACGAAGTCCTTCACCGCGTGCACGGCGAGATCCTCGAGCCCCTCGATCGGCGCGCCCGGCTCGATCCAGCCGTCCCGCACGGCCGTCTCGGGGTGTGCGCCGACGAGGATGGGCAGATCGGGCTTGAGCGCCACCGCCCGGACCGCCCGCCCGACGCAGCGCAGGAACCGCGCGTCGTGATCAATGCGCTGGTCGGCCGGCAGGACGATCACGGTGGCGGAAGGGTCCCGCCGCGCGATCTTGAGCAGCGGCAGCAGGAGCTCGGCGGCGCGACCACGATAGGCCGGCTGCACGACGCGACGCGCGTGCGGTACGGCGGCCAGCTTCGACGCCCACGCCGCGGCGTGCCGCCGCGTCAGCACCGCGATCGTCTGCCCCGCCGGGGCCAGCCGGCTCGCGCGCTCGAGCGTTCGCGACGCCCGGTGCGCGATCGCCCCGGTCACCGGCCATCGCATCGCCACGCGGCGGCCGCGCGCGCGCGGCGGAAGCCCGGCGACCGGCGGCGCGTCGCCGGTCAGCACGATCGTCCACACGTGCGAGGGCAGCGATTCGCGCTCGAGGTCGAGCCGTGGAATGAGCGGGACGCGCGCCAGCATTTGGGGTACCCTCCCTCCGCCGTGTGGGCGATTGACGGCGTGAAATGCAGCAGCCATGCCACGCGCATGCACGCGAAACCCGAATGTCCGAGGGGATGCGTGGGCCGCCGGCCTGAAAAACCTTCAAACTCGCGGAGAGCGCTGTAACGTTTACAGCGACCAGGGAGGCCAGACGTGTTCGACCTCAAGGGCAGGGTGGCCATCGTCACGGGGGGCAACGGGGGCATCGGGCTGGGCATGGCGCGCGGGCTCGCCGCCGCCGGCGCGCGCGTGGTCATCGCCGCCCGCAACGCGGACAAGTCCAAGACGGCCGTGGCCGACCTCACCAGCCGAGGCGGCGAGGCCTACGCGATCGAGACCGACGTCGCCGACGAGCGCTCGGTGGCGCGCCTGGTCGACGCCACCCGGCAGCGCGCCGGACGCCTGGACATCCTCGTCAACAACGCGGGCATCAACATCCGCAAGCCGGTGCAGGACCTGGCCCTGGACGAGTGGCGGCAGGTGCTCGACACCAACCTGACTTCGGCGTTCCTGTGCTGCAAGGCCGCCTACCCGGCGTTCAAGGCGGCCGGCGGCGGCAAGGTCATCAACATCGGCTCGATGATGTCGCTCTTCGGCGCGTCGTTCGCGCCGGCCTACGGCTCCAGCAAGGGCGGCATCGTGCAGCTCACGAAGTCGATGGCCGTGGCCTGGGCCCGCGACAACATCCAGGTGAACGCGGTGCTCCCGGGCTGGATCGACACCGAGCTCACCCAGAACGCGCGGCGGGAGGTCACGGGACTGCACGACTCGGTCCTGCGACGCACGCCGGCCGGGCGCTGGGGCGGCATCGACGACATGTCCGGCGTCGCGGTGTTCCTGGCCAGCGCGGCCTCCGACTTCGTCACCGGCACCGCGATCCCGGTCGACGGCGGCTACAGCATCCAGGGCTGAGGCGCCCACCGCGTGCGCCTAATTTCTTGGCCGGGCGTCGCACCGCTTGTTAGGATGCGCGCATGACATTGCGACATCTCTCCACCGCGCTCGCCGTGTCCGTGTTGCTGACCGCCTGCGCGAGCAATCCGCCGCGCCCCGTCCGCAGCGAGTTCGAAGACATCCCGGTGCCGAAGGGGCTCAGCTACCAGCAGGACGACTCCACGGTGATCGAGACGCCCAACGTGAAGGCCGGGCGCCACATCTACCGCGGACGGCTCGAGCTCGACAGCCTCACGACCGCCATCCGCAGCACGCTGGAGGCGAACGGCTGGCGCCACGTGAGCAGCACCAAGAGCGCGCAGCACGGCACCACCCAGGTCTACGAGAAGGACGGGGACTCGCTGCAGGTCCAGCTGTGGGAGGGCCTGTGGTACACATATGCCGAGTACACCACCGGCCGGGTGCTGAAGCGCGCCAAGTAGTTTCCACTATTTGACATTCGTGGCGCCGCTCCCCTATGATCGCCGGCGTCGCAACTGGGGGTCGGTGGTGACCGACAGGCGTCCGGGGCAGCAGGTAGGGAAGCACCTTCTCTCGTTGCTGGCGGTGGTGGCGGTTGCCCTGAGCACCCCGCCGGTGGCCTCCGCGGTCGACCTCAACGCGCTCTGGCCCGACCTGGGCTTGCCCGGCTTCAAGATCTCGCCCTTCATCTCCGAGCGGGTCGAGTACGAGTCCAACATCTTCCAGGCCCCCAGCCGCTCGCAGGACGACGTCGTCTTCAAGACGATCCCCGGGTTCGTGCTGGAGCTGCCGCTGGGTCGCCACCGGCTGGACCTCGGCTTCCGCACGGAGATCCTCCGGTACGTGGACCTCGAGACCCAGGACACCGAGCACTACTTCGTTCTCGGCAACCTGCTCCTCGATTTCCCGGGCGGGCTCAAGTTCAAGCTGAAGGAAGACTTCGCCCGGACCAGCGACCCGCCCGGCACCGAGCTGACCGGGCGGATCAAGAGCACGACCAACGTGCTGGCGCCCTCGGTCGAGTACGGCTTCGCCCAGCGCTACGCCATCGGGCTCGACTACGCGTGGACGACGGTCAGCTTCGACGACGTCGTGCGGCAGTTGGATCGCGACGAGCACACCGTCGGCCTGACCGGCTACTACCGCATCCAGCCCAAGACCGACCTGCTGGCCAACATCTCGTACGGGGTGAAGGACTTCGACAACGCCAACGACCGCGACGTCAAGCGCTACATCGGCGCCGTCGGCGTCCGCGGCGAGATCACCACCCGCCTCGTCTCCACCTTCCGCGTCGGCTACGAGGTGCGCGATCCGGACCACGGCCGGATCGGGTCCTACAGCGGGGTGGTGGTGGGCGGCGACTTCGTCTACACGCCGACCGACCGCACGCGCATCTCGCTCATCCTCGACCGGTCGGTGCAGGAGTCGGTCTTCGCCACGAACGTCGCGTTCATCTCCGACCTCGTCACCCTGGCCGCCGAGCACTACCTGACGCCCAAGCTGCTCCTCACCGGGCGTGCCGTCATCGGCAACGGCGACTACTTCGAGAAGGCCCAGAAGGTGAACGGCTCCTTCGACTGGCGCAACGACTGGCTGTACGGCTTCTCGGTCGGGGTGGAGTACCAGATCCAGAAGTGGCTGGCGGTGAGCGCCGACTACACGCACTCGCGGCGCGACTCCAACTTCGACAACTTCGACTTCAAGGACGACATCGTCGGCGCCAAGGTGACGCTGTCGTTCTAGTCGTGGCCCAGTAGCGTGCTCCACCCCCGTCCCTCCACGGGCCCGGTCGTCGGGCTGCTGCTCCTGATCGCACTCCTGGCCGGCGTCGCCTCCACGGCGCAGGAGTACACGATCGGGCCCGGCGACATCCTCAAGATCACCGTGTGGGGGCACGACGACCTCTCCAAGGACTACCCGGTGACGCTGGACGGCCGGGTGCCGTTCCCGCTCATCGGTTCCTTGCCGGCGGCCGGCCTCACGACCAGCGAGCTGGCGCGGCGGCTGCGCGACCTGCTGGAGAAGGACTACCTCGTCAATCCCCAGGTCATCGTCTCGGTGAAGGACTACCTCTCCACCAAGGTCCAGGTGCTCGGCGAGGCCGAGAAGCCCGGCCTGTTCTATCTGACCGGGCCCACCACGCTGCTGGAACTGCTGGCCAAGGCGGGCGGGCTGGGCAAGACGGCCGGCAAGGACCTCGTGCTGGTCCGCTCGGAGGCGGCGCCGGCCGGCGGCCCCGGCGCGGCCAGCACCGTGCTCCTGCGATTGGACATCCGCAAGATCCAGGCGGGCGACGTCAAGGAGAACATCCTGCTGCAGAACGGCGACATGATGTTCGTGCCCAAGGCCTCGGCCTTCTTCGTCCTCGGCGAGGTCAACAAGCCGGGCACCTTCGCCCTCGACAAGGAGATCGCGGCGCTGGAGGCGGTCACCCTGGCCGGCGGCTTCAGCGGGACCGCGGCCCCGGCCGGCGTCAAGGTGCTGCGGCGCACCGCGGAGGGCAAGCAGGAGACGATCGCGCTCGACCTGGCGGGGGCGGTGCCCCGGGACAAGAACTTCCGGCTCGCCGACGGCGACACCGTCATGGTGCCCAAGGGCAACACCTTCTTCGTGTTCGGCGAGGTCAAGAAGCCGGGCGCCTATCAGCTCGACAAGGAGACCAACGTCCTGGAGGGGATCACCATCGCCGGGGGCTTCACCGACAAGGCGGCGCCCGGCCGCACGCGCGTGATCCGCACCACCGACCGCGGTCAGCAGACCATCAACGTCGACATGAACGACGTCATCCGGCGCGGCCAGCGCGAGAAGGCGATCCGGCTGCTCGAGAACGACGTCATCGTCGTCCCGGAGAGCTTCTTTTGAACACCGGCGAGACCCGGGAGCCGCTGCGCGAGACCCACCTGAAGGACTACTACCGCACGCTGCGCAAGCACCGGTGGCTGGTGGCCGGCCTGTTTCTGGTGACGGTCTTCAGCGTGGCCGTGTGGTCGTTCGTGCAGACGCCCGTCTACCAGGCCAGCGCCACCGTGCTGATCGAGCCGGAGCCGCCCAAGGTCCTGAACATCCAGGACGTGTCGCCGATCGGCTCGCCGACCCAGGAGTACTACCGCACGCAGTACGAGCTGATGACGAGCCGGCCCATCGTCGAGAAGGTGATCGAGACGCTCGGGCTGCGCCAGCGCCTGCCCGAGCTGGCGCGCTCGCCCGACCCGGTGCGCACGCTGCAGAACGCCATCATCGTGGAGCCGCGGCGCAACACCCGGCTGGTGTCGGTGAAGTTCGAGCACGCCAACCCGCCGCTGGCCGCCGAGGTCACCAACGCGCTGGCCCGGCAGTACGTGAAGCACAACCTGGACATCAAGCTGCGGGGCGCCCAGGAGGCCATGACGTGGCTCAACGAGCAGATGACGAGCCTGCGCGGCAAGGTGCAGGAGTCGTCGGTGGCCCTGCAGAACTATCGCGTCAAGGCCGGCATCATGGGCCTTTCGGAGCAGCGGCAGATCACCGCGCAGAAGATCATCGACTTCAACAAGCAGTACCTGGAGGCCCAGGCCCAGCGGCTCTCGGTCGAGGCGAAGATGAACGAGCTGCAGCGCACGAGCGACCGCGGCGGGGCCCAGACCATCTTCACCGTGGCCGACAGCGCGCTGATCCAGAAGCTCAAGCAGGAAGCCTCCGACCTGGAAACGACCAAGGCCAAGCTCTCGAAGGTCTACAAGGACAAGCATCCCGAAGTCCTCAAGGTCGACGCCCAGATCGAGCAGCTGAACCAGCGGATCGACGCCGAGACCAAGAACATGCTGCGGGCGGTCCAGACCGAGTTCCGCGTGGCCCGGGCGCGGGAGGAGACGCTGCTGGGCAACGTCAACCGGCTGCGGACCGAGGCCCAGGATCTGAACGAGAAGGAGATCCAGTACCTCAACCTGCAGCGGGAAACCGACTCCAACCAGCAGCTCTACGAGGCGGTGCTCAAGCGGCTCAAGGAGACGGGCGTCACCGGCGGACTCGAGACCAACAACATCAGCGTCATCGAGGAGGCGACCCTCCCGCGGGCGCCCATCCGGCCGCGCAAGACGGTCAACCTCGTCATCAGCGTCATCGTGGGGCTGCTGGTCGGTGTCGGCACCGCGCTCACGATCGAGTACTTCGACACGACGGTGAAGACGCCTGACGACGTCGAGCGGCACCTCGGACTGCCCGTGATCGGCATCGTGCCGCAGTTCTCGGTCAAGCGGTGAGACCCTTCGTGCGACGCCGTGACGCCGAGGGCCCGGCGACCGGCCGTGTCGCGCGGCGGCGCGCATGGCTCGCCGGTCGCCGCTGCTCGTTCGGCGGGGGGCTCGCTGCGACCCCCCATCCCCCAAGGGGGGTGGCGCGAGGGCTTTCGAGCGTTGGCGGCTTGCTCGCCCCCCGCCGAACGAGCGCGGCGACTGCGGCTCGCCATGGAGCGCCGCCGCGCGACACGGCCGGTCGCCGGGCCCTCGGCGTCACGACGTCGCACGGGGGCCACTAGCATGGCCGAGCGACCCAAGACTCCAGCGGGGCCTTCGGCGACGTTGATCGCTCACTTGGAGCCGAAGTCGCCGGCGGCGGAGGCGTATCGGACGTTGCGGACGAGCATTCAGTTTGCGGGGCTCGACCACAAGTGCCGATCGATCGTCGTCACGTCGTCCAGTCCCGGCGAGGGCAAGTCCACCACGGTGGCGAACTTCGGCGTGGTGCTGGCGCAGACGGGCTCGCGCGTGTGTCTGATCGACTCCGATTTGCGGCGGCCGACGCTGCATCGCATCTTCGGGCTCGGCAACAGCCGCGGGCTCACGACGGCCTTGCTGGAGGGGCTGTCGCTGACCGAGGTGGCGCAGCCGACGAACGTGCCGAACCTGTCGGTGCTCACCAGCGGTCCGCTGCCGCCCAATCCCGCCGAGCTGGTCGGCTCCAACCGCATGCGGGAAGCGCTGGAGGCGGCCGTCGCGGACTTCGACATGATCCTGCTGGACTCGCCGCCGGTGGTCTCGGTCGCCGACGCCGTCGCGCTGGCCACGTTCGCCGATGGAGTCGTGATGGTCGTGCAGACCGGCAAGGTGCCGCACGAGGTGATCCGCCGCGCGACCTCGCAGATCCTGGCCGTCAAGGGCCGGATCCTCGGCGTGGTGTTGAACGGCGTGAACCTCAAGCGCGACGGCTACTACTACGACTACTACCGCTACTACAACACCTACGACTCGCCGGGCTCGCGCAAGAAGTAGCTAGCGTCTCGACTCAGCGCTTCGTCGGCCCGGTCGCGCGCGGCGACGGCTCGCGCGTGGGCGGCGCGGCGTCGGGGGTGGGGCTCTCCGGCCGCGCCCATGGCTCGCCTCTAGAACGCGAGCGGGGCTCGCTCGGCCCCCCATCCCCCAAAAGGGGGCTGGGGTTGCGCCTGTCGAGCGTCGGTGGCTCGCTCGCCCCGCCGGCAGCGATCGCTGGCGGTTCGGCTCACCCTGGTTCGCGGCCGGAGAGCCCCAACCCCGACGCCGCGCCGCCCACGCGCGAGTCGTCGCCGCGCGCGATCGGGCCGACGAAGCGCTGACGCGGGACGCTACGGTCTCCGCCAGTGGCCGTGGTCGTGGGCGATGAAGGCGTCGGCTTCCGGCGGGCCCCAGCTGCCGGCCTCGTACTGGGGCAGGGGGCCGGGGGTGCGGGCCCAGTGGTCGAGGATGGGCTGGGTCAGGCGCCAGGCCTGCTCGATCCAGTCGCCGCGCGAGTAGAGGGTGGGGTCGCCGTGGACGGCGTCCAGGAGCAAGCGCTCGTAGGCCTCGGGTGGCTCGCCGCCGAAGACCTCGTGGTACTTGAAGTCGAGCGTGACGGGACTGATCTTGAGATCCGGTCCCGGCTCCTTGGCCTCGACGATGAGCGAGATCCCCTCGTCGGGCTGGATGCGGATGACCAGGCGATTCGGCTCCACGCTCACGTCGCCGCGGCGGAAGATCATGTGCGGCGTGCGGTGGAAGCGGATCACGATCTCGCTCACGCGCTTGGCCAGCCGCTTGCCCGTCTGGAGATAGAACGGCACACCGGCCCACCGCCAGTTGTCGATCTGCAGCCGCAGCGCGGCGTACGTCTCCGTCGTCGAGTCCGGCTTCACGCCCTTCTCTTGCACGTAGCCGGGCACCGGCCGCCCGTCGACGAACCCGGCCCCGTACTGCGCGCGCAGCGCGACCTGATCGACCCGCTCCGGATCGATCGGCCGGATGGCCTGCATCACCTTGCTCTTCTCGTCGCGCACGGCCTGGGCGTCGAACGTCACCGGCGGCTCCATGGCGACCAGGCACATCACCTGGAGCAGATGGTTCTGGATCATGTCGCGCAGGGCGCCCGACTCCTCGTAGTACCCGCCGCGCCCCTCGACACCGACCTTCTCGGCCACCGTGAACTGCACCTCGGCCACGTGGTTGCGGTTCCACAGCGGCTCCAGGATGCCGTTGGCGAAGCGCAGGGCCAGGATGTTCTGGACCGTCTCCTTGCCGAGGTAGTGGTCGATCCGGTAGACCTGCTCCTCCCGGAACACGCTGGTGACCAGCTCGTTCAGCTCCTGGGCCGAGCGCACGTCGTGGCCGAACGGCTTCTCGATGATGATGCGCGTCCAGCCCCGCTCCTCGGCCGCCAGGCCGGCCTTGCCGAGCTGCACGGTGATGTCGTCGTAGAGGCTGGGCGGCGTGGACAGGTAGTAGAGCCGGTTGCCCGTTGCCTCGCGGCCGCGCTCGACCGCTTCCAGCCGCTCGCGCAGCCGCGCGTAGAGCTCGGGCCCGGTCGGATCGCCGGCCACGTAGGACAGGCTGCCGGCGAAGCGCATCCAGACGTTGTCGTTGGGCACCTTGAGGCGGGCGAACTGCTTGACGCCGTCCTTCATCTTGTTGCGGAAGGCCTCGTCGCTCATCTCGGTACGGCCGGTGCCGATGATGTGGAACGGCTCGGGCAGCGTCCGCGCGGCGTAGAGGGTCCACAGCGCGGGGATGAGCTTGCGATTCGCCAGGTCGCCCGAGGCGCCGAAGATGATCAGCGAGAACGGATCATCGGTTGAAGGCATGCTCACCGTTCACTTGGCGACCTTGAGGAGCGCGGCCGCGGCGCGGTCGAGGAGCCACGTGAGCCGGCCCTGGATCGGGTGCACCAGCGCGGCCGGCAGCCCGCTGGGCGGCTCGTTGAGGACGGTCTTCAACACCTTGGCCTTCTCGGCGCCGGCCACGAGGAACATCACCCGGGCCGCCGCGTTGATCACCGGGAACGTGAAGGTGAAGCGCTGGGGGATGGAGGCGGCGCCGGCGTGCACGGCAGCGACGGGCCGGAACACTTCCTTGAGGACGGGCGAGCCGGGAAAGAGCGAGCCCGTGTGCCCGTCCACGCCCATGCCCAGCAGGACGAGGTCGAAGCGAGGCAGCTCGCTGCGCTTGATCTCGAACACCTCGCGCAGGTTCCGACCGTACTCGGCCGCCGCGGCCTCGGGATCGTCGGCCTCGCCGCGGATGCGGGCGATCTGCTTGGCCGGGATCGGGACCTTCGACAGCAGCGCCTCGTTGGCCATCCGGTAGTTGGAGTCCGGGTGGTCGGGCGGGACACCGCGCTCGTCGCCGAAGAAGACCCACGTGTGAGCCCATGGCATGCGCTCGCGCAGCGGCGACCGGGCCAGGCGCTCGTAGGTGGCGCGGGGCGTGATGCCGCCGGCCAGCGCGACCATGAAGCGCCCGTGAGCGTCGACCGCGTCCGCCGCGCACTCGGCGATGGCTCGGGCGGCCGCCTCGGCCAGCGCGGCCGGGTCGTCGAAGACGATGATCTCGGTCGCCTGGTCCATCCCGTCGATCATACTCTCTCGTCCAATCGTTTGTGTCGCTCCAAGGCGGCCCGATAGCGCGCGTGGCGCGCGGCGTCCGGCGTGAACGCCTCGCCCAGCGGCGCCCGCATGGCGGGCGCGTCGGGCCGCGCGCCCAGTGTCTCGAAGGCGAGCAGGGCGGCGCCGCGACTCGTGGCCTCGCGCTCCGACGAGCAACGGATGGGGCGCCCGAGCGCGTCGGCCAGCATCTGCGTCCAGACGCGCGAGTGGCCGATGGCGCCCCCCGAGGCGACGATGACGTGATCGGGCGCCGCGTGGGGCGCCAGCAGCTCGTAGACCAGCGCCAGCCGCAGCGTCACCGCCTCGATCGCCGCGTGCACGACGTCGAGCGCGGTCGTGTCGAGCGACAGGCCGGCGATGACGGCGCGCCGGTCGCCCCGCCATCCCGGGGCCCGCTCGCCGGCCAGGAACGGAAGCACGGTGAGCCCGTGGGCGTCGGGCGCGCGCGCGGCCAGCTCGCGCTCCACCGCCGCCTCGTCCGGCAGCCGCAGCACCTCGCGGCACCACGCGTACACGTTGCCGCCCTCGGAGGTGGCCCCGCCCAGTAGGGCCCGCCGGCGATCCACGCGGTAGCGCCAGAGGCCGCGCGGCGGCGGCGTGGCCGCGTCGGTCACGACGCGGAGCGCCGCCGAGGTGCCGAGGTTGAGGGCGACGCGGCCCGGATCGACACAGTCGGAACCGATGTTGCCGGCCGCGCCGTCGCCGACGGCCGGGAACCACGGCACGCTGCGCAGGGCCGGCCAGCGACTCCGCCACAGCGCCCGCAGGCCGCGACGGCCCTCGGTGACGGCGGCGAGGGGGAATAGCTGCTCGGACTCGATGCCGGCGGCGGCGAGCGCCTCGCGGTCCCAGCGCAGCGCCTGCTGGTCGAGCAGCCCGGTGCCCGAGGCCATCGACAGCCCGGTGGCCGCCTCGCCGAAGAACATCAGCTCCAGGTGCTCGCCGATCGAGCCCCAGCGGGCCACGCGGGCGACCTCGGTCGGCCGCGCCCGCGCCAGCCAGCGCAGCTTGGCCGGCCAGTAGGAGGTGTGCAGGTGGCAACCCGTGCGCGCGTGCAGCGCATCCTCGTCGAGCGCGTCGCGCAACAGGCCGGCCTCGGCGGCGCTGCGCGAGTCGGCCCACATGAACACTGGCGTCACCGGGCGATGCGCGGCGTCGAAGCCGACCAGCCCATGCCAGAACGACGTCACGCCGACCGCCTGCACGTCGTCGTGGCGGGCCGCCCGCACCACCACGTCCAGGCAGGCGGCGGTGGCCTCGAGGAGCTGGGCGGGATCGTGCTCCACGCCGCCGTCGTGGGTGGTGGTCGGGGCGTATGGCACCTGGTGGAAACGGCCCTCCACGGCGCGCCCGGCGGCGTCGTAGAGCGTGGCGCGGACGGAGGAGCTGCCGAGATCGACCGCGATGACCATCGGGCGGCTATTGTAAGATGCCGAACAGCGTTGCAGTGTGACAAGTCCCGACGTCCACTCCGGAGAAGGAGACGCGCATGGCCCGCATTCGAGTCCTGAGCCCCATCGGCGTTGTCGCCAGCCAAGCCACGGTGGTGCCGCCGCTGCCGCGCGAGTGGGCCGGCCGCACGGTCGGCTTCCTCGATAACACGAAGTCGAACTTCGATCGGCTCACCGCCGGCATCGGCGAGCTGTTGCGTGAGCGCTACGGCGTCAAGGCGGTGGTGCACCGTCGCAAGGCCAATGCCGCCACGCCGGCCGCCCCCGAGGTGATCGCGGAGCTGAGCAAGACCTGCGACATCGTCTTCGCCGGCTCCGCCGACTGAGGGTCCTGCACGTCGTGGAGTCTCCACGACGCCATCGAGCTGGCCAAGGGCGGCACCGCGGCCGGTCTCATCGCCACCACCGCGTTCCAGGGCCTCGCCGTCAGTGAGCTCGCCGCCCTCGGCGTCTCCGGCCTCCCGCTCCTGGTCATCGAGCACCCCCTCGGCGGCGAACGCCCCGACGCCATCGCCCGCCGCGCCCACCAAGCCTTCGAACAACTGACCGCCTTGATAGCAGGCAGCTCCACCACGGATGCGACCGCGGGCTCCGCGACGGATTCGACCTCAGGTTCCGCGACCTCAGTCGGGCGTGTCGGATCCACTCCCTCCTCGAACAGGCCACCTGCGTCTCTCCCCGATCTCGCGGCACCCGCTACAACAGACGCGGCCATCACCCTCGACGACGATCCTGTTTCCCTCCTCTCCGAATTCACCGGGCGCGCGTGGTCCGACGGCCTGCCGATCATCGCGCCGACGCCCGAACGCGTCGCCGCGATGCTGGGCGGGCGCGACGGCTCGCGCGTGCTCGGGGCCATGCCGCCGCTGTGGCGGCAGGCCACGCTGGACAAGCTCGCGGTCAACGCCGTGATGGCGGGCTGCGAGGCGACCGCGTTTCCGATCATCGTCGCCGCGGTCGAGGCGATGCTCGATCCGACCTTCAATCTGTACGGCGTGCAGGCGACCACGCATCCGGTCGCGCCGCTGCTCGTCGTCAACGGGCCGTACGGCCGTCGGGTCGGCCTGCACTCGGGCAGCGGCTGCTTCGGCCCCGGGTTCCGGGCCAACGCCACGATCGGCCGGGCCATCCGGCTGATCCTGCTCAACGTGGGCGGCGCCTGGCCCGGCCGCTACGACATGGCCACGCAGGGCAGCCCCGCGAAGTTCGCGTACTGCATTGCCGAGAACGAGGCGGTGTCGCCGTGGGGGCCGATGCGCGACGGCGACGTCGTCACGGTCTATGGCGGTGAGGGACCGCACAACGTCAACGATCACGTCTCCACGACGGCGGCCGGCATCCTCGGCAACGTCGCCGACACGGCCATCTCGCTCGGCTCCAACGTCGGCTGGTACTTCTCGCAGGCTCAGCTGATGGTCGTGCTCGGCCCCGAGCACGCGAAGACGATCGCCGGCGACGGCCTGGAACGGGCCGACGTCCAGCGCTTCGTATACGAGAACGCCCGCCAGCCGCTGAGCCTCATGAAGCTCGGCGGCATGTGGGGCATGCAGGACTGGCCCCCCTGGATGAACGCCACCACGGATCCCGACGCGCGGCTGCCGCGCGTGCCGTCGCCTGACGACGTCTTCGTCCTGGTGGCGGGCGGCTCGGGCAAGCACTCGGCGGTGATCCCGAACTGCACCTTCAGCCGGGCCGTCTCCCGCCCCATCCGCGTCGACTGATGAGGACCGGTCGTCGGCAGCGTCGCGTGGGCGGCCGCCCGTGATCGCGCTCCCCGCGGGTTGAAGGCCCGACGCGGGAGGGGCCGGCGGTGAGTCGTCGCCGACGCGCGCGGGCAGGCCCGGCGCGCGCCGCGGTGGCTCCATCGCCGGCTCCGGCCGCGTCCGTGCCCGACGCGCGCTGGACGCGGGGCGCGATCGTCGTCGCGCTGGCAGCCGGGTTGGTGCCGCTCGGCGTGTACCTGGCCACGCTGAGCCCGACGGTCAACGGGGGAGACAGCGGGGAGTTCGTCGCCGTCGCCTACCTGGGCGGCGTGGCGCATCCGCCGGGCTATCCGCTGCACGCGCTCCTGGCCCGACCGTTCACGTGGCTGCCGCTGGGCAGCGTGGCCTGGCGGGTGAATCTGCTGTCGGCGCTGTGCGACGCGGGCGCCGCGTGGCTCTTGTTCCGGAGCCTCACGCTGCTCACCGCCGACCTGGCGGCCGGGCTCCTGGCGGCCGGCGCCTTCGCGTTCGCGCCGATCATCTGGCCCTACGCGATCACCGCCGAGGTGTTCGCGCTCAACAACCTGTTCGCGGCCGGCCTGCTCTACTGGTCGGCGCGGGCGCTGCGCGAGGACGCCCAGGGCGGCGCGCCGCTCCGGACGCTCTGCCTGGCCGCATTCTGGGTGAGCCTCGGCCTGTCGAACCATCACACGCTGGTCTTGTTCGCGATCCCCTTCGGGCTGCTCGTGCTCGCCCTGGCGGGCCGGCGGCTCGTAATGCCGCGCGTCCTCGGCGCGCTGGCGGCGTCGACTGCGCTCGGGTTCCTGCCGTACCTGTACCTGCCGCTGGCCGCCGCGCGGCCGGCGGCGGTCACGTGGGGCGATACCGCCTCGTGGTCGGGCTTCGTCCACCACTTCCTGCGGCGTGAGTACGGCACCTTCCGGCTGGCCGACGAGAGCGTGGGCAGCGGCGGCTCGCTGTGGCCGCGCTGGTCGCTGTTCTGGACGGACGCGGCGCGCTCGACGCTGTTCGCGGTCGTGCCGCTGGGCGTGGCCGCGCTGGCTGCGCTCAGGCGCGCCGGGCTCGTGCGCCGCTTCGTCGGCGTCTGGGTGGGCGCCCTGCTCTTCTACCTGATCGTCTTCTGTTACCTGGCCAACATCCGGCTGGAGGATCCGCTGCACCGGTTCATGCAGGAGCGCTTCTGGCAGCAGGGGCTGGTCGTCGTCGCCGCGCTGCTGGGGCTGGGGCTGGCCGAGCTCGGCCGCACGCTGGGCGCGCGCCGGGGGCCGTGGCTGCGCTGGCCGGTGGCGGTCGCGCTGCCGCTGGCGCTGATCCTCGTGCACGGCGCCGAGATGCGCACGCACGCCAACACGCTCGTGCGCGACTTCGGCGAGGCCGTGCTGGCCTCGGTGCCGCCGGGCGGCGTGCTGCTCGTCTCCAGCGACGACACGATCGGCAGCGTGCGCTACCTGCAGCAGGTCGAGGGCCAGCGCCGCGACGTGCACGTGCTGCCCATCGGCGTCCTCGCGCTGCCGTGGTTCCGCGCGGTGGCCGCCCGCAACATGCCCGACCTGGTGCTGCCGCCCGGCGCGTTCACCTTCCGCCAGTTCCTGGACGCCAACCTGCCGCGCCGGCCGATCGTCGTGTGCAACCGCACGCCCTGGCTGCGCACGCTCGAGGAGGGGTACGCCCTCGCCCCGCTGGGCCTCGTCGAGCAGGTGCTGCCGCGCGGCCAGGATCCCGACTTCGAGAGGTGGATCCGCGACAACGACGCCTCGTTCGCGAGATTCGATCCCGGCCGTGCCGAGCCCTTCCCGCCGTCGAGCTGGGAGCACGCGCTGGCCGAGCTGTACTGGAAGCAGTACGAGCGCTATGGGCTGGCCGTCGTGCGCGCGGTGGCGCGGCGCCACGACGACGCGGCCGCGCAGGAGACGGCGGTGCGTGTGCTGGAGCGGCTGGCCGCGCGCCCCACGGTGGCCCCGGTCGTCCTGCGCAACCTCGGCGTGGCCTACCAGTTCATCGCGCGCCGCCAGCCGGACGCGCTGGCCCCGATGGTGCGTCACTGGCGGCGATACCTGGCCCTCGACCCCCGCGACGACGCCGACCTGCCCAAGATCCGCCAGCTGGTGGAGGAAGCCGAGCGCACGCTGGCCCAGCGCGCCGCCAAGCCCTGAGCGATCCTCGCCCGCCCCGCGGCGCCACAGCCGCCGGGCCCGCGAGCGCGCTTCCGTGGCGAGCCGTTGTCGCCGTTGTCGCTCCGGGCTCGGCGAG
>JBGQLG010000077.1:0-22280 GCA_041499965.1 Methylomirabilia bacterium | reverse complement strand
GAGCTGCCGCTGACGGCCGACGACGCCACCGAGGTGACGCACCGCCTCAACGCGTTCATCGAGGCGCTGGCCCCGCTGGCCGAGCTGCCCACCGGCGGTCTCGACCCTGCGCCCGCGCCCATCGATCCCGACGGCGACTGATTGGACTGAGGGCCCCGACATGGCGACTGATTGGACTGGGGGCCCCGACATGGCCCCCAGACCCCCAAATGCTCGGGACGCCCCGGCGAAGCCGTGGCGCCCCTCGATATCTCTACCGGGATATCTCTACCGGCCCCTCACGCCCCGTCGATCAGGATCAGGTTCGTCGTCGAGGTCTTGAAGTGCAGGGCCTTCGGCTCCTTGTACTCCGGCGAGTCGTACCAGCGCTCTCTCAGAGGAACGCGCGCTCGACGAACAGGATCAGCCCCACGAGAAGGATCGCGAGCGAGGAGGTTGCGATGGCGCGGTGTTCCCAGCGTGACCGGCGGAGGAGGAGCAGGAAGGGCAGGCAGACCGCCACCACGAGGCCCTGGCCCACTTCGACGCCGAGGTTGAAGCCGAAGAGCGAGGCGAGCAGCCCATGGGCGGGCAGGTTGAGCTCGCGGAGCGCCGACGAGAACCCGAAGCCGTGCACGAGCCCGAAGGAGAAGCTGACCAGCCACCGTCGCGAGACGGTCGGATTGAGGAAGAGGTTTTCCGCCGCCACGAACGCGATGGAGAGCCCGATCACCGCCTCGATCAACCGGTCCGGCAGCGTGACGACCTGTAGCACCGCGAGCGACAGGGTCACGCTGTGAGCGACCGTGAACGCCGTGATGATCTTGGCGAGCGAGAGCAGGGATCCGCCCGGCAGTAGCAGCCCCACGAGGAACAGCAGATGGTCGTACCCGCTCAGAATATGGTGGATCCCCATCACGAAGAAGCTGCCCGTCGATCGTGCGAGATCGCCGTCGTCGCCGAGGACGAAGCGCGCCTGGCGCGTGTCCGGGGCGAACGCGAACTGCTGGGTGCCGCTCGGGGCCTCGACCTTGGCCAGGGTGTGGTGGTCGGCGCCGAGCGCGTCGAAGACATTGTCCTGGACGACGAGCTCTCGCACCGCGCTCCCGCATGCGAAGTCGACGAGCATCGTGAAGCTCGGGGCGTCGGCGGCCGAGGGGAGGACCTGGCCCGGGCCCGGCTCACACCGGGTGCCGTTCGCGTGGAGGACAATGCGCGTACGGATGACGTCGAGCAGCTTCTCGCGGTTCAGTGGGCTGCCCAGCTGCGCGAGGCGAAGGGCCTCGGCGAGATCGGACGGGAGCGCGGGGCTCGGAAGGGTCAGGGTGTAGCGGACGGTACTTCGGCTGATCGTGATCGAGGCATAGCCGGTGCTCCCGCCGGTGTGAGCCCACGCCGATACCGCGGCGGCGGCCAGGACGGTGACGCCGAGCCCGATGCGGCGGAGCAGCCGTCTCACTTCCCGGCCGCCTCGCGGAGCGCCTGCTCCCACTCTTGTCCAATGAAGCGAGACATCAGATAGATCGTGTCGCGTCCCTCGAGCTTCATGTACTGCAGGACCTTCTGGGGGTTTGGCATGCCGAATTCCGCCCCGACCACCCGGGTGTCACGGCGATAGAGCGTCGCCGTGTAGCCCGGCGGATCGAGCCCGAACTCGCGCAGCCCGATCGATGCCCACTCCGCCCGCTCCATCACTCGGATCGGCGCGGACACGTGCATGAACTTGATCGAGTCGTCGAGATGGACCGCGAGCGACGGTGCCACGGCCCCGCCGTTGGCGGCCGCCTGCCAGCCGTCCCGCCCGCGAACGAACACCCAGCGGCCGGTGTTCGTCCGCAGCTCGACGCGGTCGATCTCGGCCGGGGTCTCCGGCATGACACCGGCCGGCGCGAACTTGACCAGCTGCTTGCTCTCCATGAGCTGACCGGAGACGACCATCGCCACCAGAACACCCACCGCCAGGACGGCCGCAGCGGGCGCGACCAGGCGGCGTGGCCAGCCTATCGCCGCCTCCACCACACGACGGCGCCCGCCGTCACGACGATGAGCGGCAGGACGACCTCGATCCCCAGGAAGATGCGCTGCATTTGCGATTTGGTCAGGAGGACGAGCCGGGGCACCGGCATCCGCACGGCGACGGTAGGCGCCTGCTCCTCGCGCACGCCCCAGCGCACCATCGCGAGGGCGAGGTCGCCGTTGGCCATGTAGGGGAGGAAGGAGTTGCTGACGAAATCGCCGTCGCCGACCACCACGAGGCGAAACGGCCGGGATCCAGCCACCGCGCCGGGCCAGGTCCCCTCGAGAGCAGCCGCCAGGACACGTCGGCCCGGGCTCGCCGGAGCGGCCGCCGATGGCGCCGCCACTCCCTCGCGCGTGGGCTGGCGCTCGGCCATCGTGGGCACGGCGCGGGCGTAGCTCTGGGGGCTGCTGAGAAAGAGCGGCACGCTCGTGACGCCGACGGGCGGCGGGAGCAGCCTCAGCGAGCGGATGCCCGGAAAGAACGTGAGCGCGATGCCGCGGGTGATCGGGTGCCGCTCGTACGCGGGCACCGCCACCACTTCCGGGTCGGTGGAGTAGTGATCGAGGGGATCGATCACGACGTCCTGCTCGACCACGACGCCGACCGTTCGCAGCGCGGCCGTCAGGCGGGGCTCGAGCACGAAGCCGAGGTCGTACATGAGGACGGCCGTGCCTCCCTGGGCGAGGTAGCTGACCAGCAGGTCGCTCTCGCCGGGGAGATAGGTCGCGCGCGGGTTCACGTCGAGCACCGCGGCGCAATCGGCGGGGATCGCCGACAGGGTGGCCGGAATGATCTTGCGGACGTCGTAGCCCAGCGACTCGAGGGCCCGCCTCATCCGCCCGACTCCGTGGAAGCGCATCTGCACGATCGCGGAGGAGCCCTCCCCGTGGCTGTGGCCCGCCACCCCCTCGAAGTGGGTGTGGAACTCGAAGTTCTCCACCGGGTATTCGTTGTGGCCCTCCATGAAGCAGACCGTCGTGACCCGCTCGCGGATGATCCGGATGATGCCCAGGGCGAGCTGGTTCTCGTCCGTGCTCATCACCTGGATCCGGCGGCCGGCGGTCTCGAGCACGGCCGCGTTGTAGATTCGCACGCCGTAGGTGTCGGCGACCGTCGGCTGCTTGTCGGGGTCGACGGTGCGCACGTGCAGGCGCGGGTTGCGGCGGCCGAGGACTTCCACCATGTCCTTGGCGCGCCGGCCCTGCTGGTCCTGTGCCTGGTAGAAATACGTGAGCGTCACGTCCTGGCTGAGACGATCGACGACGTTCTCGGCCTGCTTCGAGGGCGTGAAGACCGCCTCCCGGGTGAGATCGAAGTGCGCGTCGTGGAGCACGAGCGCGACGTTGGCCAGCGCCACGACGCCCAGCGTCGCGACCACGATGCCCGCGACGTAGCCGAGGGCCGGGACTCGTCGAAGGCTCGGCTGCAGCGGGAGCCGCAAGCCCAGCACGAAGAGGACGGCGAGCGCGACGAGCCAGCCCAGGAACCAGATCGTGTTGACGATCTCGAGGCGGTCCATCGACTACCGCCGGGCCAGCGCCCGCACACTCAGGAACAGGCCGGCCAGGGCGATCGTGAGGAAGAATCCGACGTCGGAGAGGAAGAGGGCGCCGGTGGCGAACGGAGTGAAGTGCGCGACCAGCGAGAGGTGGGTGACGATCGCATCGAAGGGGTCGGGGAGCAGATAACCGAGGGTGTCGATCATCCAGAGCAGGATGCCCGCGCCCATCGCCACGACCGCCGCCACGATCTGGTTCGAGGTGAGCCCGGAGATCAGCAGACCGATGGCGGTCAGCGCCGCCGCCAGGAGCAGGAGGCCGAGGAAGCCGCTGTAGATCGGCCCCCAGTCGGGGTCACCGTAGATGCCCAGGACCACCGCGTAGCTCCCGGTGAGCGCGAGCATCAGCGCCGGGATCGTCAGACCGGCGAAGAACTTGGCCAGGACGATCGCGATCTCCGAGACCGGCGACGTCAGGAGCAGCTCGAGCGTCCCCGTCCTCCGCTCCTCGGCGAACAGCCGCATCGTGACCACCGGCACGATCAGCAGGAAGAGCACGGCCGCCTGGAAGAAGACGCGGACGAGCTCGCCCGTCCGATTGAGGAAGAGGACCGCCGTGAACGTGTAGCCCATGAGGAGCAGGTAGACCGTGACCGTCGCGTAGGCGATGGGGGATGAGAAGATCGCCCGTTCCTCTTTGAGAAGGAGCGTGGCGAAATGCCTCACGCGCGCGACTCGGCGCGCCCGCTCGTCAGGCCGAGGAAGAGTGCCTCCAGGTCCACCGGGGCCGGTCCCAGGTCGAGCAACCCGAAGCCCCCGGCGACCAGCGCCGCGGCGAGCGCCTCCGCGATCGCTCCCGCGTCCGCATCCACGAAGTAGGTCGCGAGGTCGGCCCCCGACTCGCGCTCGACGCTCACGCGCTGCACGCCGGCCACCCGCGTGAGGCAGGCGTTGACGGCCTCCTCCCCGCCGCGTACCCGGAGGCGGAGGCGCTGACCCAGGCCCCCCGCTCGGAGTCCGTGCACGCCGAGCAGCCGGCCCGCGAGCAAGATCGCCACGCGATCGGCCACCCGTTCGATCTCGCTCAAGATGTGCGAAGTGACGAGGACCGTGCGCTCTCCCGCGAGGGCCCGGATGTGCCCCCGCATCTCGATGATCTGGCGCGGGTCGAGGCCATTCGTCGGCTCGTCGAGAATGAGCAGGTCAGGATTCCCCAGCAGGGCCTGGGCGATCGCCACCCGCTGACGGTAGCCTCGCGAAAGCTTGCCGACAAGAACGCGCCGGACGTCTCCGAGGGCGAGGCGCTCGATCGCGGCCTCCACCGCCCCGGCGGCCTCGCGGCGCGCGAGCCCCTTCAGCCTGGCCATGAACGCGAGAAATTCCCGGACGCTCATCCAGCCATAGAGCGGGACGTCCTCGGGCACGTAGCCGACCCGGGCTCGCGCGGCGAGCGAATCGTTCACGACGTCGAGCCCGGCGACGCGCGCGGTGCCGGCGGAGGGCCGCAGATAGCCGGTGAGGATCCGCAGGATCGTGGTCTTCCCGGAACCGTTCGGGCCAAGCAGCCCCATGACCTCGCCCGCCTCGACCTCGAGGCAGACGCGGTCGACGGCCAGTCGAGGCCCGTACCACTTGGTGAGTTGGTCGGCGACGATGACGGGCGGCATGCCCGGCGGGGCCGCCGCGCCGCCGGACGGTGGGGCCGTCCGGCGGTCGCGGGCTACCTCAGATCCCTGACTGCGTGGCCTACTCGAACAGCTGCGGGGCGTGCGTCGTCCGGGCCTTGCCCGCGGGGCCGTCCGAGTCGTGGGCCGTCATGAAGCTCGCGTTCTCACGTCCCTGCATGGCGCGGATATATGCGTAGGCGTTCAGGATGCCCGTCGGGCTGTAGGCGAGCGAGATGTCGGGCAGGAGATTCTTGGTGACGTTCTCCGAGAAGTAGACGTTGTCACTCGTCAGGATGACGGTCCCGGTCTTCGGCAGGCGGACAATCGCCATCTGGCTGCCCGGCGTGTGGCCCGGCCAGCTCTTGAGGACGACGCTCCCATCACCGAACACGTCCAGGTCGCCCGACAACTGCTCCATCTTGAACTTGTTGGGCAGCGACTCGCCGAGGTCGTTCCGGAGGCACGCGACATCGCCCGGAATATACGGGCCGGCCGTCCCCGGCTCGGGCCAGGCCGCGTTCTTCATCTCGTCCTTCTGCACGAGGAACATCGCCTTCGGGAACTTGCAGACATTCCCGCCGTGGTCGAGGTGCATGTGACCCACGGCGACGTACGTGATGTCATCCGGCGACAGTCCAATCTTCTTGAGCTGCGTATCGATGGCGACGTCCGGGCCGCGCTCCGGAGTCAAGCCCTTGATGAACGGCCCCCAGTAGCTCGGGTCGTTGATGATCTTGTCGTTGTTGCCCGTGTCGAAGAGGAAGTTGCCCTTGGGGTGCATGACGACGAAGAAGCCGACGGGCACCGTGATCGGGTTGCTCGACGCTCCGGATTGCAACGCGCTCTTCGCGATGGTCAATCCGCCGGAGCTGAATGCGTAGAGCTTCATCCCCGCCGGTCCGGCTGCCTGCGACAGCGACGTGATGCCGACCAGCAGGAGGATCATCGCGCCCGAGATCATGCCCAGGGTAGGACGCTTCATTGCGGGTCTCCTTACAGAGGTCCAACGACGCTTCAGTGCGACGGCCTCGTCGCGGGCAGATACTAGGCGCGCGATACAGTCGTGTCAAGGAGCCGGGAGGGCGCGCGAGCGATACGTCGCGTCGAAGGGTGACCTGCTGGACGCCGGCCCTCCAGATACTGGTCAGACCATTCGGGTGAGTGTCGCCTCAAGGCACGGAGTAGAAGGGGTTCGGGAGCTTGTAGGTCCGCTCCGCATGGCCGCCGTCGAGGTCGCTCATCTGGTCACCGACGTTGACGACGATGACGTATCCCTGCTCGACCAGTTTCCTGCGCTCGGCGGCCTTGAAATCCACGGCCGATGGCGTGACCAGGTCGTCCGGCTTCAGGATCACGCCGGTCCAGTCGTAGCCGGCGCCTTTGAGATTGGCTTCCGTTGCGGCGCGGAGCCGTTCGGGGCGGCCGGTGAGGAAGAACACCGCGACGCCCTGCTCCCGTGCGAACCGGGCGAGCCCGAGCACGGGCCGGATCGGCTCGGCCCGCGCCAGCATGATCCACGCGAGGAGCCCGCACGGCCCCCGCGACGGGTCGGCACACGGACCGACGACGATCCAGCCGTAGTCGTTGGCGCGCAGCTGCGGCAGGTTGCTCAGCGACGTCTCGTCGATGTCGAGAACGATCGCGAGCTTGCCGCCCCGCGCGAGCCGATGGCTCAGGTAGGTCCGCGCCTGGGTCACGACCGCGGCGATGTCGGCGTCGTAGCGGCCGGAGGCCACGTACTCGGCCACCTGCCGCTTGGCGTCGACGAGGCTGGGAACGCTCGCGACCGGACCGCCCGCGGTGGAGCATCCCACCGCGAGGGCGATCAGGACCACGCTCGCCGAGCGCAGCGCGAGTCGACGGAGGACGGCGGTGCGCGCAGTCATGTCAGTGCTCCATGGATGGGCCGGGCCAGAGGATAGCAGCGCGGCCGCGAGCCCGCCCCCCCAAAGGTGGCCGCTATGCGCGGGTCGCCTCGCCCGGCGCGCGGCCCGCCGCGACACGCGGACGATCGCCGGCCAGATCCGCCGGCCGCAGCCAGACGAACGCGACGGCCCCCGCCAGCAGCGCCAGCGTCACGTGCCCGAACGCCACGCCCCAGCCGAGCACGCTGGCCCCACCGCACAGGTCGAGCGTCACCCCAAGCGCGAGCGGGCCCAGAAAGCCGCCGGCATAGCCGAGCGTGGAGTGGACGGCCAGCGTGGCGCCGCGCCGTCCCGGCTCGGCGCTGCCCGCGCTGCCCGCGGTGAGCGACGAGGAGTCCGCCCAGATCAGCATCGCGTAGAGCAGCACCAGCAGCGCCGCCCCGGCGTACGGCAGGGCGGCACCGAAGCCGATCCCACCGGCCAGCGCGGCGGAGGCGAGCAGCGTGGCGAGAATGAAGCGGCGTCGGCCGAAGCGGATGGCCAGCTCGTTGCCCCAGACGCTGGCCCACACGCCGAGCAACCCCATCACGCTGGCCACGGTGGCCGGCGCGATCGGCGTCCAGGCGTCGGCGCTCCGCGCCGCCGTGAACGTCAGGAACGTCACGACCCACGCCCGCAGGGCCGACATCTCCCACGTGTGCACGCAGTACGCGAGCGAATAGGCCAGCGCCGAGCGGTTGCGCAGGATGGGGCGGAAGTCG
Source organism: Methylomirabilia bacterium (assembly GCA_041499965.1). Lineage (GTDB taxonomy): Bacteria > Methylomirabilota > Methylomirabilia > Rokubacteriales > CSP1-6 > AR5. Next base: position 14,490 of record JBGQLG010000077.1, on the reverse strand, counting down.
AGCAGGGCGGCGCGCGGACCGGTCGACGGCCGTGGCGGGCGCGCCGGCACGCCGAACAGGACGAGCACGAACGCCAGCACGGCGCCCATCGCCCCCGGCACCAGCGCCCACTGCCAGCCGAGCCACACGTTGACGGCGCCGGCCACGCCGAACGAGAGCGCCCCGCTGACGCCGACGGCGGCGGCGTGCGCGGCCACGGCGCGCGACTGCTGCGCTCCCTCCGTCAGGTCGGTCAGCGCCTTGAGCCCGGGCATGTAGCTGCCCGCCCACCCCGCCCCCATGAATGCGCGGAACGCGAGCGCCGACCAGAACCCCGTCGCCATCCAGGCGAAGCCCGCAAAGGCGAGCGCGGTCAGCGCAACCGAGCCGAGATAGATGCGCTTGGGATCGACGCGGTCGGTGAGCGAGGCCAGCAGCGGCACCACCACCGTGTAGGCCGCGTAGTAGATCCCGCTGATCCAGCCGGCCTCCGTGTTGCTGAGCGACCAGGCCGGAATCAGCGTGGGGATGAGCGCCGCGACGCCGAAGGCGCCGATCTGCGCGCACGCCTGCGCCGCGCACATCGCCACGACGCCGCGGTTGACGGTCACCGCGCCGCCGCCGTCGCGCCCGCCCGCAGCGTGTCCAGCCAGCGATTGAGCCGCTCGACGGCCGGGCGCGACAGGCCCGTCCGGTGCCGGATGCCGAGGAGCGCCTCCTCGTGCTCGGGGGGCAGCGCGCTCTCGACGCGCGCCAGCGGGCGCACGGTGAGCGGCATCGAGGTCCGACCGTCCCAACCCTCGGTCACGACCAACCCTGCTGCCGCCAGCGGGCGGTCGAACGTCGCGTCGACGTCGAGCCAGCCCTGGGGCCGGCGCAGCTGGAGCGCGGCGTGCGCGCGCACGACACCGTCGTGGATGAGCGCTCGCAGGTCCGGCGGAAACGCCCCGGGCATGTCGTCGAACCGGAAGCTGACGTAGACGAAGCGGGTCTCGAGCCCGGCCGCCGCGTAGAGGCGGGCCAGCAACGCGTGCTTGGGCGCACAGGTCCCGAACCCACAGGCCAGCAGGGTGTCGGCGTCGCTGTGGGCGGCGAAGCTGAACGGGATGTCACGCACGCGCTCGAACAGCCGCACCACCCCGGCGTCGGTCGCGTCGACACCGTCGAGGAGCGCCGCCACGGTGAGGGAGGGAGGCGCCACCTACAGGAGCCGCTCGACGATCACGCAGTCGCGCCACTGCCCGTCGAGCCGGCCGTGCCGCTGGTAGACCCCGACCACGCGGAAGCCGCAGCGGTCGTGCAGAACCAGGCTCGCGGTGTTCTCCGGAAAGATGCGGGAGACGAGCTTCCAGAACCCGCGCTCCGCATACGTGCGGCACAGTCCCTCCAGCGCAGCGCGGCCGGCGCCGGCCCCGCGCGCCGCCCGGGCGACATAGACGGAGTGCTCGGCCACGCCGGCATACGCAGACCGGCTGCGGTACGCCCCCGCACTCGCCCACGCGACCACCGCACCGTCGCGCTCGACCACCACCGTGGGATAGCGGTCGCCCTTGTCGGCCAGCCCGGCGGCCACCTGCGCCGCGGTGCGCGGCTCGGTCTCGAACGTCGCGACGCGGTCAGCGATGCCCTCGGTGTGGATGCACGCGATCGCCTCGGCATCGCGGACGGTCGCCAGACGGACGGTCAGCGCGCTCATGGCGCGGGCTCACCCTCGAGCACGGGCGGTGCGGCCTCCCGCGCCGGCGCGGCCGTGGGCGCCGGCACCAGCGCCGGCGGCAGGAGCCACCGGAAGAGCGCGGTGGCGGCGCCGGCGCCGGCGAGCTGCGCCACGATGAAGCCGGGCGCGTCAGCCGGCCGGATGCCCGCGAAGGTGTCGCTGGCGGCGCGGGCCAGCGTCACCGCCGGGTTGGCGAACGACGTCGACGCCGTGAACCAGTAGGCCGCCGTGATGTAGGCGGCCACCGCGAACGGGACGGCGGCGGCCCGCGAGCGGACACAGCCCCAGATTACCGCCAGCAGCCCGAAGGCCGCCACGAACTCGCTCACGAGCTGCGGCACGCCGTGGCGGACGTGGCGCGAGGCCGAGAAGAGCGGCTCGCCAAACATCACGTGCGCGACGGCGACGCCCACGAAGGCGCCGGCGACCTGGGCGACGACGTAGACGGGGACCGCGGGCCAGTCGAGGCCGCCCTGGGACGCATCGGCCACGGTCACGGCAGGATTGAAATGGGCGCCCGAGATCGGCCCGAACGTGAGGATCAGCGCCACCAGCGCCGCGCCGGTGGCCAGCGTGTTGGCAAGCAACGCGATGGCGACGTTACCGCCGGCCAGGCGCTCGCCCATGATCCCCGACCCCACCACGGCGGCCAGGAGCATGGCCGTGCCAACCGCCTCCGACACCGCGCGGCGCCGCAAGTCCGGGCGCGCGGCCGCGCTCATGCCGGGATCCGCTCGGCAACCCAGCGGCGTAGCCGGGCGTCGATCGCGTCGCGCACGCGCCGGAACACGGCGAGCCGCTCGTCCTCGCTCCCCGTCGCCGCCGACGGATCCTCGAAGCTCCAGTGCAGCCGCGTGGTCGGCCCCGGGAAGACCGGGCAGCGCTCGTTGGCGCTGTCGCAGACGGTGATCACGACGTCCCACGGCTCGCCCAGCAAGGTGTCGACGGTCTTCGAGCGGTGCCCGCGCAGATCGATGCCCCGCTCGTCCATCGCCCGGACGGCCAGCGGATGCACGCGCGTGGCCTCGGTCCCCGCGCTGGTAACCTCGAAGCGATCCGGGGCCAGCGCGCGCAGGAGGCCCTCCGCCATCTGGCTGCGGGCGGCGTTGTGCGTGCAGAGCACCAGCACGCGCCGGCGCGTCACCGGATCGGTTTGCGCGCCCTGATGAACGCGCTCATGAACTTGCCCTCGATGGCCGGCGCGAGCGCGTCGGCGTCGAGGCCCGCCCTGGCCAGCGTGGCGCGCGCGTCCTCGGCCCGGTAGATCCTTGTCGGCTCGACGTCCACCGTCTCGAAGCCGGCCCGCCCGAGCTTGCCGCGATAGTCGGATTCCTCCAGCGCGCCGGCGACGCAGCCGATCCACAGCTCGACGCTGCGGCGGACCTCGGCCGGCACCTCGCCGCGCACGACCACGTCGGAGACGGCGAGGCGCCCGCCCGGCTTGAGGACCCGGAACGCCTCGGCCAGCACGGCGTCCTTGTCGGCGGACAGGTTGATGACGCAGTTGGAGATGATGACGTCGACCGCATCGTCCGGCAGCGGGATGCGCTCGATCTCGCCCTTGAGGAACTCGACGTTGTCGACCCCGGCCTGGCGCTGGTTCTCTCGGGCGAGCGCCAGCATCTCCTCCGTCATGTCGAGCCCGTAGGCCTTGCCGCCGGGCGCCACCCGCCGGGCGGAGAGGAGCACGTCGATCCCGCCGCCCGAGCCCAGGTCGAGGACGATCTCGCCCGGGCGCAGCTCGGCCAGCGCCGTCGGGTTGCCGCACCCGAGCGAGGCCGCGACCGCGTCGGCCGGCAGGTCCGCCGTCTCGGCCCCGTAGAGATTCGACGTGATCGGACTACGCCCGCTGGTGGCCGTCCCACCACAGCAGGAGCTCCCAACGTTGCTCACGCGGAGCGCCGCCGCGCCGTACTTCGCCTTGACGGCGTCCTTGATCGTCCCGGTGGGCTCGGCGCCGGCGCGCGACGCCGGACGCCCCAGCGTCGTCACCACCGTCGGCGCCGGCGCACAGCAGGCGCTCGCGGTCTCGACGGGCGCCGGCGCGCAGCAGGCGGCGCCGGCCGGCGCGTTCAGCGAGTCCTCGCAGCACGCGCCGGCCTCGACGGCCGCGGGCGTGACGCTGCAGCACCCGGCCTCGGTGTCCGCCGCCGGCGTGGCCGAGCACACGCCGGTCGCCGGCAGCGTCAGCTCCACGCGCCGGGCGGCCTCGAGGTCGCCCGTGAGCTCGGCCACGACGGAGCGCACTTGCTCGTATCCGGTCAGCATCAGGAACGTCGGCGCCCGTCCGTAGCTCTTCATGCCGACGACGTAGAAGCCGGGCTCGGGCTGCCGCAGGGCCTCGACGCCGTGGGGCGGCACGGTACCGCAGCTGTGGACGTTGGGATCGATGAGCGGCGCCAGCGCGCGTGGACTCTCGACGGCCGGATCGAGGTCGAGCCGGAGCTCGCCCAGCATCGCCAGCTCCGGACGGAAGCCGGTCGCCGCCACGATCTCGTCGAACGGCCCCAGCGCGCGGCCGGTGCCGTCGACGAGCGAGACGCCGTCGCGGTCGGCGCGCACCTCCGCCGTCCCGAAGCCGGTGACGAGCCGCATCCGGCCCGAGTCCACCAGCGCGCGCAGCCGCGCGCCGAGCCCGCCGCGCGCGGGCAGCGCATCGGCGTCGCCACCGCCGTACATGGTGCCGACGTCGGTGCGCCGCACCGCCCACGTGAGCGTGGTGCCCGGCGACGAGGCCGCCAGCTCGGTCAGGTCGAGCAACGCGTTGAACGCCGAGTGGCCGCTGCCCACCACGAGCGTCCGCCGGCCGGCGTACCGCACGCGATGCACGCCGAGCGCGTCGGGGATCCCGTAGAAGATCCGGTGACGGCACGACGCCTCGCCGATGGCGACGAGGCCGTTGGCGCCCAGCGGATTCGGAGCGCCGTAGGTGCCGGAGGCGTCGATCACGGCGTCGGCCAGCAGCGTCTGCTCACCCGCCGCCGAGCGGACGCGCAGCTCGAACGGCGCCGCCGCGCGCCCGGCCGTCTTCATCTTGTCGAACCCGGCGCGCGCCACCGCGACGACGCGAGTACCCAGCCGTACGTGCGGGGCGATCTGGGGCAGCGCCGCCAGCGGACGCAGATAGTCGGCGACGATCTCGGCGCCGGTGGGCAGCGCGTCCGGATCGGGATCCTTCCACCCCGCGGCTCGCAGCATCTCGGCGGCGACCGGGTCGACGTCGTAGCGCCACGGCGAGAACACCTGCACGTGGGCCCACGCCAGCACGTGCGCGCCCACCGAGTCGCCCGCCTCGAGGACGATCGGCGTCTCACCCTTGGCGACCAGATGGGCCGCCGCCGCCAATCCGATCGGCCCCGCCCCGATGATTGCGATCCGTCGCGTGGTGGCCTGGCTCATCGTCCGTCTCCTTGGTGCATCAACAGCCCTTGATATGTGAAGGCAAAAAAGGGTCACTGGCAGGGGCGCGCCGAGCGCAGGCCCAGCCGTGACGGCTTCAGCTCGGTGAGGACGCGCTCCAGCGTGGCGAGCGCCTCCGGGTTGATCGCGTAGTAGACCCACCGGCCCTCCCGGCGATCGGTGACGAGGCCGGCGTCCTTCAGCGTCTTCAGGTGGAACGACAGGCGGGGCTGGCTCGCCTCCAGCTCGTCGGTGAGGTCGCAGACGCACTGCTCGCCGCCGCGGAGCTGCTCGAGCAGCCGCAGCCGCGTCTCGTCGCCGAGCGCACGGAAGAGCCTCAGGGTTGCCTCGATGTCGGCCGCCGCGATCGCCACACCCGGATCATCCATCAAGATCTACTGATGTGTCAAGCCCCGGCCGGGATTCAGCCCCGGCCCGGATTCACCGACGGAAGGCCGGATCCCAGCCGAGCTCGGCGCGGGCCCGGGCGGTGGCCGGCGTCGACCAGCGGGCCGTGACTACGTGATCGTGTCGAACAGCGTCCGGATCGCCGCCTGAGCCTGCGCCTGGATCGCGCGCAGGTGCTCCGGGCCCTTGAAGCTCTCGGCGTAGAGCTTGTACACCGCCTCGGTCCCGGAGGGGCGGGCCGCGAACCAGCCGTGCGCGGTCATGACCTTGATGCCGCCGATCGGCCGCTGATCGCCGGGGGCCGTCGTGAGCGCTGCGGTCACCGGATCGCCGGCGAGCTCGGTGATGGCCAGCTCGGCCGGCGTGATCCGCCCGAGCCGGGCCCGCTGCTCGGCGGTGGCGGCGGCGTCGATCCGCTCGTAGACCGGCTCGCCCAGCTCCCGCGTGAGGTCGGCGTACAGCTCGCCGGGGTCGCGCCCGGTCCGCGCCGTCATCTCTGCCGCCAGCAGGCCCATGAGCAACCCGTCCTTGTCGGTGACCCACACGGTGCCGTCACGGCGCAGGAACGCCGCCCCCGCGCTCTCCTCCCCGCCGAAGCCCAGCGAGCCGTCGAGGAAGCCGTCGACGAAGTACTTGAAGCCGACCGGCACCTCGAGCAGGCGGCGGCCGAGGCGCGCCGTCACACGATCGATCAGGCTGCTGCTGACGATCGTCTTCCCCACGGCGGCGCTCCTGGACCAGCCCGTCCGCTCGCGGAACAGGTACGCGATGGACACGGCCAGATAGTGGTTGGGATTCAGCAGCCCGGCGCTCCGGCTCACGATGCCGTGCCGATCGGCGTCGGGATCGGTGGCGAACGCCAGATCGAACCGATCGCGCAGGCCGATGAGCCGGGCCATCGCGTACGGCGACGAGGGGTCCATGCGGATCGCGCCGTCCCAGTCCACCGTCATGAACGCGAACGTCGGATCGACGGCGCGGTTGACGACGTCGAGCCTGAAGCCGTAGCGCGCGGCGATCGGCTCCCAGTACGCGACGCTGCTGCCGCCGAGCGGATCCACGCCGATCGCCAGCCGCGTGCCCCGCAGCACGTCCAGGTCGAGGACCGTCGCGAGCCCCTCGACGTAGGTGCCGAGGTAGTCGAAGCGATGCGTCGTCGGCGCCTGCCGGGCCCGCTCGTACGGGATCCGGGCGACGCCGCGCAGCCCGTCGGCCAGAAAGGCGTTGGCCCTGCGCTGGATCCACTCCGTCACCGCCGTCTCGGCCGGGCCGCCCGACGGCGGATCGTACTTGAACCCGCCGTACTCGGGCGGGTTGTGTGAGGGCGTCACCACGATGCCGTCGGCGAGCGCCGCCGGCCGGCTGCGGTTGTGCGCGACGATCGCCTGCGACACGACGGGCGTCGGCGTCACGCCGTCCGCGGCGTCGAGCATCACGTCCACGCCGTTGGCGGCCAGCACCTCCAGCGCGGTCATCCGCGCGGGCTCCGACAGCGCGTGGGTGTCCCAGCCGAGGAAGAGCGGCCCCGTGATGCCGTGCTCGGCTCGATAGAGACAGATCGCCTGCGTGGTCGCGAGGATGTGCGCCTCGTTGAACGCGGCCTTGAACGCCGAGCCCCGGTGCCCGGAGGTGCCGAACGTCACGCGCTGCTCGGGGATCGCGGGATCCGGACGCTCGTCGTAGTAGGCGCGCGTCAGTCGGGCGACGTCGACCAGGAGCGATGCCGGCGCGGGTCGGCCGGCGAGCGGATCGATCCGCGCGGCGCCGGTGCTCACGGCACGCGGCGTCCCAGCACGGCCTCGGCGGCCTGCACCACGTGATCGGCCGTGAGCCCGAGCTGCTTCATCACCACGTCGCCCGGCGCCGAGGCACCGTAGCGGTCGATCGAGACGATGGCCCCGCGCGAGCCGACCCAGCGCTCCCAGCCCAGCGACCGGCCGGCCTCGACCGCCACGCGCGCCGTCACCGACGCCGGCAGGACACGCTCGCGATAGTCGGCCGGCTGCTCCGCGAACAGCTCCCAGGATGGCATCGACACCAGGCGCACGGCGACGCCGGCCGCGCCGAGCCTCGCCGCCGCGCTGACGATGAGCGGCACCTCCGAGCCGGTCGCGATCAGAATGAGATCGGGCGGCGTCGCGGAGGCGGACGGGTTCAGGACGTAGGCACCGCGGGTCAACCCCTCCGCCGGCGCGTAGACCGAGCGATCGAGCGTCGGCAGGCCCTGGCGCGTGAGGGCCAGGACAGTCGGGCGATGCCGGTTCTGGATCGCGACCCGCCAGGCCCACACCGTCTCGTTGGCGTCGCCGGGCCGGATCACCAGCAGGTTGGGGATGGCCCGCAGCGCGATGAGGTGCTCGACCGGCTGATGCGTCGGGCCGTCCTCGCCGACGCCGATGCTGTCGTGCGTGTAGACCCAGATCGAGCCGAGGTGCGAGAGCGCCGACAGCCGGATGGGCGGGCGCATGTAGTCCGCGAAGGTGAGGAACGTCGAGCCGTAGGGCACGAAGCCGCCGTGATAGGCCAGGCCGTTCACGATGGCGCCCATCGCGTGCTCCCGCACGCCGAAGTGGATGTTGCGCCCGGCGAAGCTCCAGTCGCCGCCGGCGGCGCCCTGCGCGTCGGCGTGTGGCAGCGAGGGCGGTTCGAAGTCGCCGGCGCCCTTGAGGGTGGTGAACGTCGATTCCTCGAGATCCGCCGAGCCTCCGACCAGCTCGGGCAGCGAGGGCGCGAGGGCCTGCAGCGTCGCCTCCGAGGCCTTGCGCGTCGCCAGCCCCTTGGCGTCGGCGGGGAACGCGGGTACGCGGGCATCCCAGCCCGAGGGCAGCTCGCCAGCCAGTCGGCGTGTGAGCTCCGCGCCCGGCTCGGGGAAGGCCGCGGTGTAGGCGGCCAGCCGGCGCCGCCACCCCTGCTCCAGCGTGCGGCCCCGCTCGACGGCCGCGCGAAAGTGCGCACCCACCTCGTCGGGGACGAGGAACGCCGGCTCCAGCGGCCAGCCGAGATTCTGCTTGGCCGCGCGCACCTCGTCGGGGCCGAGGGGGCTGCCGTGCGCCTGGTACGTCCCCTGCTTGTGGGGCGCGCCGAAGCCGATCATGGTGCGCACCGCGATCAGCGAGGGCCGCTCGCCTGCCTGCGCGCCGCGCAGCGCCTTGTCGACGGCGGCGAGATCGTTGCCGTCGGCCACCGACTGCACGTGCCAGCCGTAGCTCGCGAAGCGCGCAGCCACATCTTCGGTGAACGTCAGCGACGTGGTCCCGGAGAGCGAGATCCGGTTGTCGTCGTAGAGCACGATGAGCTTGCCGAGCCGGAGATGTCCGGCCAGCGAGCAGGCCTCTGACTGCACCCCCTCCATCATGTCCCCGTCGCTGGCCAGCACGTAGGTCCGGTGGTCGACGATCTCGTGGCCGGGGCGATTGAAGCGTGCGGCCAGATGCGCCTCCGCCATGGCCATGCCGACCGCGTTGGCGATGCCCTGGCCGAGCGGTCCCGTCGTCGCTTCCACGCCCGCCGTCATCCCGAACTCGGGATGGCCCGGCGTCCGGCTCTCCCACTGGCGGAACTTCTTGATCTGCTCCATCGGCAGGTCGTAGCCGGTCAGGTGCAGGAGCGAGTACAGCAGCATCGAGCCGTGTCCGGCCGACAGCACGAAGCGGTCGCGGTCCGGCCAGGCGGGAGTGGCGGGGCTGTGCCGCAGAAACCGCGTCCACAGGACGTAGGCCATCGCCGCGGCGCCCATCGGCAGCCCGGGATGGCCGGAGTTGGCGTGCTGCACGGCATCGACGGAGAGAAAGCGAATCGTGTCGATCGCCCGTCGATCGAGGTCCAGTTCGGGGCTCATGCGCTTGGCATCCTTTTCATCGGGTATGACCCTGATCGTTCGCCCATCGCCCCTAGCCTAACGCATCGCCAGCGCCGGCTCACGCGCACGGTCCGGTCGTCCCGCGTCCATCATACTCACGCCACTCACGCGATCGATCTGCGGACTCGCTCCGGCGGAGCCGTGGCGGCCCGTGGCCCCGACCCGCGCGTGAGAGGTCGAGACGCGCCGAGGGGCTACGGCTTGCGCCGTAGCCCCTCGGCGATGCTCAGCCACACGATGGACGGCTACACGGTGAACGACATGCCGCCGTCGAAGTTGATCGCAGTGCCGGTGATGTACCCGGCGCGCTCGGAGGCGAGGAACGCGACGAGGTCACCGAACTCGCTGGCGTCGGCCACCCGCCCGATGGGCACGCGCTTGGCCAGCTCCCGGTAGTGCGCCTCGACGTCGCCGTCCTTGGCCCGGCGGGCGATCTGGGCGCTCTTGACCAGGCCGATGCAGATCGTGTTCACGAGAATGCGGTCGGCCGCGTACTCGTTGGCCAGCGACTTCGTGAGGTTGATGCCGGCCGCGCGCGACACGCTCGTGGGCAGCCCCTGCGCCCGCGGCGCCTTGCCGCCGACGGTGGTGACGTTGATGATCCGCCCGCCCCCGCGCTGCTTCATGTGCGGGATGACGAGCCGGGACATCCGCACGGCGCCCATCACCTTGAGGTCGAAGTCGGCCTGCCAGGCCTCGTCGCCCACCTTCTCGAAGGCGCCCGCGGCCGAAGTGCCGGCGTTGTTCAGCAGGATGTCGACGCCGCCGAACTGCCGCACGGTGGCGGCCACGACCGCCTCGCACTCGGCGGCCCGGGAGACGTCGGCCGACAGCGCCAGCAGCTCGGCCCCGGTCGCCTTGCGCACCTCGTCGGCGGCGCGCTCGAGCACGTCCTTGCGGCGGGCGCACATGGTGACCCGCGCGCCCGAGCGGGCCAGCCGCTCCACCGCGGCCCGCCCCAATCCTTCACTGCCCCCGGTGACGATCGCGATCTTGCCCTTGAGTCCCAGATCCAAGGTATCCATGGCGCGGAAGGATAGCAGGCGGCGCGGGCGTCCACCACCGCGTCGTGTTGCGCCCTGGCCGCTCCGGGGCTACGCTGGACTCCTTTCCCGCAGCGGCGAGCCAGTGGAGGTCAAGCGATGAAGCCGTCTCTGATCCTGGCAGTGCTGATCCTCGTGGCGATCGTGACGACGGCCGAGGCCCAGGTCTCGTGCAAGCCGCGCTTCGACGGCGGCTACAGCTGCTACGACGGCAAAGGCAACGTCACGACCGCCGTGCCCCGCTTCGGCGGCGGCTACAACATCATCGACAGCAACGGCAACTCGTGGATCGCCACGCCCCGGCCCGGCGGTGGCACCACCACCTTCGACAACCAGGGCAACGCCTACACCACGATGCCGCGGGACGACGGCGGGAGCACCACCTCCGACAACTTCGGAAACTCCTGGACGACCGTCCCGAACGCCGCCGGCGGCAGCACGACCTACGACAACTACGGCCGGCCGACGCGGTGCGCGCCGGGCGCCGGCTGCTAGAGCCCGGCTCCGCGCACCTCGGCGGTCCGAGCCCTCAGCGCCTCTGCGCGTGACGCACCTGCGCTGAGAGGAACGCTTGCCTCACCGGCGGGGCGATGGTAAGTCTGCCGTCGTGTTCGTGATCGACCCGCAGCGGACCGACCTCGCCCTCGAGTTCAAGCAGCGCCCGTTCGGCCCTCACAGCCCCGAGCTGCAGGCGGTGCTGAACGTGCTGCGCAGCTCACGGCACTGCCAGAATCTCCTGCTCGTCTGCACCCGGCCGCACGCCGAGTGGACGCTCGCCGAAAAGCAGCCGGGTGGCCTGCCGCCCCGGCTCTTCCCCGAGCAGGTGTTCGCCAGCCTCGAGGACGCCGAGTGGTATGCGTTCCGCCTGCGCTGGGAGGCGGTCACCGGCCAGGCGCTGCCCGCGCTCGATCACGCGTGAGGGCCGGCTCCCGCCCATGAGCGTGTCGATGCCGCGAGTGCTCGGCTACGCGGACCCGCTCAGTGTCGCCCCCGGCGAGGAGATCCGCTTCATGGTCGGGACCCTCGACGGGCCGCGGCGCTACCGCGCCGAGGTCGTGCGCCTCGTGTGCGGCGACACCGGGCCCGGCGCCCTCCGGACCGTCCACCTGCCGACCTCGATCGACGGCGAGCACGAGGGCACGCCGCAGCCGATCGACGCCGGCTCCTACGCCATCGTCGAGCACCCGGAGGCGTTCGGCGCCCTGTCGCGCTTCACGCTGCAGGCCTTCATCCAGCCCACGCGCGTGCCGATGCGGCCGGCGCCACGGCGGCAGATCATCATGGGCACGTGGGCCGAGGACCGCGGCGACGGCTTCGCGCTGATGCTCGACGAGGCCGGGGCGCTGGCGCTCCTCGTCGGCGGAGCGCTGGTCTCCACCGGCGTGCCCCTCGCCGCCCGCCGGTGGTATCACGTCGCGGCGGCGGTCGACCTGCCCGCGGGAACGGTGACGCTGCGCCAGACGCCGCTCGCCGACCACGCGCCGAGCCTGGAGCAGCCGGCCACCGTCACGGCCACGGTCCGCACGGCGCCGTCGCCGCCCGGCGACTTCTTCCTCGGCGCCGCCCGCCGGGGAATCGAGGACGGCCGGTTGCGGACGACGTGGCACTTCAACGGCAAGATCGACCGGCCGACGCTGACGCCCCGCGCGCTGCCGCCGGCGGAGCTGCTGGCCGCCGCGACGGGGCGGAGCACCGCGGTCGCCGCCGAGGACGCGCTCGGACTCTGGGACCTCGCCGCCGACATCCCCACCGACCGCGTGACCGACCGCTCGCCCAATCGCCTGCACGGACGCACGGTGAACGCGCCCAAGCGCGCCGTCACCGGCCACAACTGGGACGGCAGCGCGATGGACTGGCGCCAGGCGCCCGCGCAGTACGGTGCGATCCACTTCCACGACGACGACCTCTACGATGCCGGCTGGCGTCCGAGCCTCACCACCACCATTCCGGCCGACGCGCGTAGCGGCGTGTACGCGCTGCGCCTGGCGGCCGGCGACGGCCCCGACTTCTGGGTCGTGTTCTACGTGCGCCCGCCCCGCCACGGGCCTCGTGCCCGCGTGGCGTTCCTCGCCTCCACCGCCACCTATCTCTGCTACTCGAACTACCGGGCGCGCATGCGGCCGGGGCCGGCGGAGCTCTACATCGGCGCGCTGCCGGTCGTGGACACGACCGACCTGGTGCTGATGCATCATCCCGAGCTGGGCGGCTCGACCTACGACACGCACTCCGACGGCTCCGGCGTCTGCCACGTCTCGCGGCTGCGGCCGATCGTCAACACGCGACCGACCGGGCGACTCTGGAACCTGTTCCTCGACCTCTGTCTGCTCGACTGGCTGGAGGCCCACCAGCAGCCCTACGACGTGATCACCGACGACGACCTGCACGCCGAGGGGCTGCCGCTGCTCGAGGGCTACGCGGTCGTGCTGACCGGCTGTCACCCCGAGTACGACTCGCGCGAGATGCTCGACACGCTGGCGGCGTACCTGGGCCGCGGCGGCCGGATCATGTACATGGGCGGCAACGGCTTCTACTGGCGCGTGTCGTATCCGGCGGCGCATCCGGGCATGGTCGAGATGCGCCGGGCCGAGGACGGCACGCGCGCCTGGGTCGAATCGGTCGGCGAGTACTACCACAGCTCGACCGGCGAGTACGGCGGGCTCTGGCGGCGCCAGGACCGTGCGCCCAACGCGCTCGTCGGCGTGGGCTTCGTGGCCCAGGGCTTCGATCGCTCGTCCTACTACCGGCGCACACCCGCCAGCCGCGATCCCCGCGCGCGCTTCATCTTCGAGGGCATCGAGGACGAGGTCCTCGGCGACTTCGGTCTCTCCGGAGGCGGCGCCGCCGGGCTCGAGCTCGACGCCTTCAACGCGGCCCTCGGCTCACCGCCGTGGGCGCTGGTGGTCGCCTCCTCCGAGAACCACTCGAACGCCTTCCAGCTGGTGAACGAGGAGATGAACGTGTCGTTCGCCGGCGCCGACGGGCAGTTCTCGCCCGCGGTCCGCGCCGACATGGTGTTCTACGAGCATCCCGGCGGCGGCGCGGTGTTCTCCACGGGTTCCATCGCCTACGTCGGCAGCCTCGCCCACGAGCACTACGTCAACAACGTCTCGCGGCTGACCCTCAACGTGCTGCGCCGGTTCCTCGACCCCGCGCCCTTCACGACACCGTGAGCGCGCCGCGCTGCGGCGGCGACGCGACCTCAAGGACTCAGTAGCGGAAGCGCAGCCCGTAGGTCAGATCGTAGCCGCTCACCTCGGTGTCAGCGGGCGCCTTGCCGCCGGGCGACGTGAGCCCGCCCTGCCCGGCCGTCGTGACCTCGTAGGCGCCGAATAGCGTCGCATTCTTGCCGAGCCGCCAGTTCACCCCGGCGCCCGCCCTGGCCCCCAGCCGGAAGCTCGAATCGACGCGCGTGCCGAGCAACCGTCCCGCGTAGTCCGGCTCGACGACGACGAGCGCCGGCCCCACCGCCAGGTACGGCTCCACGACACTCGTCCCCCCCGCCCCCGGCCACGCCAGCTTGAGATCGAACGAGAGGACCCCGCCGTGCGGATCCGCCTCGAGCGGCCGGACACCCTCTCCGCCCACAGCCCCGGGTACGGTCGCCAAACCCAGGCTGTCGCGAAGCGGTGACACGCCGAAGCCGAAACTGACACCCTCCGAACTCGATTCGCCCGCCGCCCCCGCACACGCCGCCGGCGTCACACCGAGCACGACGCCGAGCAGGAGGAGCACGGCGAGGCACGCCAGGCGACAAAAGATGGATCGCGTCATGGATCGCTTCATATGAAGGCTCGACGAACGACGGCTCGACGGATTGAGACTCGACAGATCAACCGAAGCTTCACGCCACATCACGTCCCCAAAAAGTCTCCCACGCCCCCCCGACCACGTCAACGCGGCCTACTGACGCTCGTGAAGTGCGGGGACGCCCGGAGGCGGGCGCGGGGCGAGCGCGGGGCCGCGGGCGCGCCTCCGTGGCGAGCCGTCGTCGCCGTTGTCGCTCCGGGCTCGGCTCGCGAGCCGCCCACGATCCAACTTGTCCGCGCCCCAACCCCCTCAGGGGGATGGGGGGCCCGAGCGAGCCG
>JBGQLG010000076.1:0-22508 GCA_041499965.1 Methylomirabilia bacterium | reverse complement strand
TGTGGCTCGCCTGGATTGTGCGAGCGGGGTTCGCTCGACCCCCCATCCCCCAGGGGGGGCTGGGTGTAGGCCAGTCGAGCGTCGGCGGCTCGCTTACCCCGCCCCGAGAGATTGCGGGTGGCACGGCTCGCCACAAGGCGCGACCGGAACACACCAGCCCCGCCCGCCCCGCCCACGGCGGCCCCGCGCAGGCGGAGTTCTGCACCCCGCAAACTGGCTTCTGCCGATCGCGCCGATCGCTTGCCTGTACAAGCCGCGAGCGGTTCGCTTGACGCATCTCCAGGAGGCGAGCTAGGGGGCTCGGCCCGAACGATTGTCGTCGGCTCGTCCACCCGCCTCACCAATCGCTCGCAGCCGGCTTGCCACGAGGCGCGATCGGAGATCGCTGCCCCATGCGCCCCCGCCCGTGTTGATCGCGTGCGGGCGAACCTCTGGGTCGGCGACTAGTCGCGTTGCTGTTCGACGGCCAGCAGGCCGACGGCGATGACCACGACGGCGGCGGAGCTCAGCGCCAGCGACCAGTGGACGTTGATGAGGGCGCCGAGGACGCCGACGGTGAGGCCACTGCCGGCGCGCAGGCCGAGGATGGCGGTGTTGAAGAGGCCCACGACGCTGCCGCGCACGCGCGGGGGCGCCAGCGTCTGGACCAGCGTCTGGGCGATCGAGGTGAAGGCCAGGTTGAACACGCCGGCCAGCACGAGCAGCGTGACCGCGACGGGATAGTTGGGGGCCACGGCGAACAGGCCGATCGTCAGCCCCCAGGCGCCGGCGCACACGACCGCCGTGCGGGCGCTGGGGCGCAGGACGGCCACGCTCTCCAGCAGGACGGTGCCGGTGAGCGCGCCCACGGCGTTCGCGGCGAGCAGCACGCTGTACCAGAGCCCGGCCTCGTCGGAGCCCAGGTCGTGCGCGTACTCCGGCATCTGGGCCTGGAAGGCGTTGCCCACGAAGAACGAGGTGATGCCGCCCAGTGCGATCATCGTCACCAGCCGCCGGTCGGCGCGCACCTGGCCCAGCAGCCGCCAGGCATCGGCCAGCGTCATGCGCGCGCGGGGCGGCTGGCCGCTGGCGTGCACGTGCCCGGTGTAGGGCGCGCGGGCGAGGAAGATCGTGAACGGCAGGTAGACGATCACGTTGGCGAGCAGGCCCCAGGCCGGGCCCAGCGCCAGCAGGAGGCCGCCGCCCACCGCCGGCCCCAGCAGGATGGCCAGGTAGCGGCTGCTCGCGTTGAGCCGGATGGCGCTCGGCAGGTGACCGGGGCCGACCATGTCGTGGATGATGAGCTGCGCCGCCGGGGCGCCGATCACGCCGGCCGAGCCGTGGAGGATCAGGATGACGACCGCGTGCCAGACCTCGAGCCGGCCCGTCAGGAAGAGCACGCCCCAGGCGAGCGAGGCCAGCATGAAGAGCGCCTGCGAGATCTGGATCAGCTTGCGGCAGTCGTAGCGATCGGCCAGCGCGCCGGCGTGGAACGAGAAGAGCAGGAACGGAACCCAGTGGCTGATGACGGCGAAGCCGCCCAGGGTGGGCGAGTGGAACTTCTGGAACATGACCCAGTAGCTGATGACGTGCTCGATGTTGTCGGCCGTCATCGCCAGCAGGCCGAGTGCCCAGTAGCGCCGGTAGTCGGGGGTGTGCAGGGCCGCGAAGCGGGGGGCGGCGGTCGGAGCCGAGGCGAGAGTCGCGGTCACCTGCGCGATCGTACCACCGGCCTGCCGGGGGCCGATGCCCAATGAACCCATGACTTTGGGCCCACGGCGGTCTGGCGTAAAGTGGCACCCGTGACCGCCGGCACCTCGGCCACGCGCCTGCTCTGGTACCTCGTCTGGACCTATGTCCTGGCCTCGGCGGCGGCGGTCGGCGTCACCTTCTTCCTGGTCCTCCTGGGCTTGGAGTTCACGCTCCGGCAGTGGGGGATCTTCCTGAGCATCGCCGCCCTCGTCATTCCCTGCTACACGCTGCCCGACGTCTACATGATTGCCCGCCACATCCGGCCGATCACGAGCGTGTTGCAGGTGCTCGATCGCGGCGAGCGGCCGTCGTCGGCCGACGCCTCGCGGGCCATCGTGCGGGCGCTCAACCTGCCGTTCTTCTCGTTCCTGAGAATCACGTTCTTCCACGGCCCCGCCGCCGCGATCTTCGCCGGCCTCGGCCTGTACGCGGCCAACCACCTGGCCAATGGCGGCTTCGCCCCCTGGCAGGTGGTCGGGCTCACGCTGACGATCTTCCTGTTCGCCTCGCCGGCCCACGCCATCTCCGAGTTCTTCGTGATCGCCAAGAAGATCATCCCGCAGGTGGAGCGGCTGTGGGCCTACTGCGAGCGTGTCGAGCTGGAGGACCAGAAGCGGATCATCTCCGTCCCGCTGCGCAGCAAGCTGCTCTACCTGTCGATCTTCCTGAACTCGCTGCCCCTGCTGTTCTTCGCCGGGACCCTCGTCTTCAAGGTCGACCGGCTGCTCGTCGGGCTCGGCATCCAGACGCGCCTGGAAGAGATGATGCCGATCCTGTCCTGGGTGGCCGGCGTCGTCCTCGTCTGCATGACCGGCACCCTGGCCATGTCGGTGTTCGTGGCCTCCGAGGTGTCGCGGTCGGCGGCCCGGCTGGGCGAGGCGATGCGGGCGGTCGAGCACGGCGACCTCGACAACGACCTGCAGCTCACCTCGACCGACGAGTACGCCGAGCTGTTCCGCGGCTTCAACCTCATGGTGGGCAGCCTGCGCGAGGAGGTGCGGATCCTGCAGCTCTCCCACGACCTCGCCGGCGAGCTGAACCTCGACCTGCTGCTCTCGAGGCTGATGCACGCCACCACCGAGCTGCTCAACGCCGACCGCAGCACGCTGTTCCTCTACGACAAGAAAACGCACGAGCTGTTCTCGCGGGTGGCCGAGGGGCTCGAGATGCGGGAGATCCGCATCCCGACCGACACCGGCATCGCCGGGGCCGTCTTCCAGGCGCGCCGGACCGAGAACATCGCGGATCCCTACAGCGATCCGCGCTTCAACAAGGAGGTCGACCGGCGCACCGGCTACCATACCGAGAGCATCCTGGCCATGCCGATCGTCAACAAGGCGGGCGACTGCATCGGGGTGACCCAGGTGCTCAACAAGCACGGGGGCCGGTTCACGGCCAAGGACGAGGCGCGGCTGGGCGCCTTCACGGCCCAGATCGCCATCGCGCTGGAGAACGCCAAGCTCTTCGAGGAGGTCCTCAACGAGCGCAACTACAACGAGGGCATCCTCCGCTCCACCACCGACGGCA
This sequence comes from Methylomirabilia bacterium, assembly GCA_041499965.1. GTDB lineage: Bacteria > Methylomirabilota > Methylomirabilia > Rokubacteriales > CSP1-6 > AR5. The sequence continues at coordinate 19,250 of JBGQLG010000076.1, read as the reverse complement.
TCATCACGCTGGACGCGGAGGACCGCATCCTGACCGCCAACGAGGCGGCCCTGCGCATCCTGAAGGTGGCCCGGACCGACCTGCTCGGCCGCGCGGTCGCCGCGGTGTTCACCGGGCCCAACGCCTGGGTGGTGCAGAACCTCGAGAAGGTCAAGCAGAGCAACCGCCGTGAGATCGCCGTGCAGATGGAGCTGCGCCTGGGCGCCAGCGACATCGCCTCCGTCAACCTCGCCGTCAACCCGCTGATCGACGTCAACGAGGAGCACATCGGCTCCATGCTGGTGCTGGAGGACATCACCAGCGAGAAGCGCATGCGCAGCACGATGGCCCGCTACATGTCGCCCGAGGTGGCCGAGCAGCTGCTGGCGGCCGGCGAGAACGTGCTGGGCGGCAAGGACCAGAAGGTCACGGTCCTGTTCTCCGACGTCCGCAACTTCACGAGCATGTCGGAGGCGCTGGGAGCCCGCGAGACGGTGTCGATGCTCAACGAGTACTTCGAGCGGATGGTGGACGTCATCCTGAGCCACCGGGGCGTGCTCGACAAGTTCATCGGCGACGCCGTCATGGCGCTGTTCGGCGTGCCCTTCAACGGCGACCACGACGCCGACGACGCGGTGAAGGTGGCCAACACCATGTTCCTGGCGCTCCGCGAGCTCAACGTGGCGCGCCACCGCGAGGGCAAGAGCCCCCTCGACATCGGCGTCGGCGTCTCGACCGGGGTGGTGGTGGTGGGCAACATCGGCTCCACCCGGCGCATGGAGTACACGGCCATCGGCGACTCGGTGAACCTGGCCTCGCGGCTGGAGACCGCGACCAAGTTCTACGGGTCCAAGATCCTCATCAGCGAGTTCACCCGCAGGGAGCTGACCCAGAAGACGCTCCTGCGCGAGATCGACCTGCTGCGCGTGCACGGCCGCCACGAGCCGCTGGCCATCTACGAGGCGATGGATCACCTCACCGAGACGACCTCCCCCAACCTGTCGTCGGTCGTCGAGCGCTACGCCGAGGGGATTCGCGCCTACCGGGCGCGCGAGTTCAAGGATGCGCTGGCGTGCTTCAAGGACGCCCTCGCGCTCAATCCCGCCGATCAGCCGTCACGCATCTACGTCGAGCGGTCGGAACACTTCGCGGCCATGCCGCCGCCGCCGGACTGGGACGGTGTCTGGACGATGACGACGAAATAGCTGCCGCGGCGCGGGCGGGCGTCGGCGGCGCGCGCGCCCCGCCCGCCGCCGACGCGGGCCCGTGCGGCGAGGCGCCCCGACGACGAGCTTCAGGGATAGCCGCTGGGGCGCTCGTCGAAGTTCTTATCCGTCGGCGCCTATAGATGCGGCCAGGGTAGCGTCACGCCGTCCCAGAAGTCGCACTGGGCACGGCTTGGTCCTGTCTTCGTCGTGATCGGCGAGCCTATTTCCAGATAGCTCTCGCTGCCTGGCGAATACGCTGGCCAGTTGGGGTCCGGGCCACCGTTGGGGTTCCCGGTGCGGGCCATACGCGCCCAGTAACCAATCATCCGCTGCTGGATCGCGAGATCGGCCTCGCTCGGACGGTACTTGCCGCGCCATTCGAAGAAGAACGGGTGCTCGACGGTATGGACCGCGCCGTTCGCCTTTTCCACCGGATCGTTCTCGAGCGCATGAACGAAGAGATAGCGATACACGGGCGCCGTCTGGTTGCGAGCCAGTGTTCGGGCGACGCGGCGACTCTCACACGTGAAGAGAGCGTCGGTCGTGAGAGCCACGAACGCGTGCCGGGGCGTCGCGTGCGTGTTCGACGGGTAACGAGCCAGGATGGCGTCACGCGCGCGGGCGCCGAAGACCTTCTCGGTGGCCGCGGCGTAGGATGCATCATCAGTCACGGGCCCCGCGGCGTTGACGAACTGCATGGTCTCGCCTGCAGTGTTGCCGATGACCACCGGCATGGCGTCGTGCTGGCGCGCGGCGATCAGCTTCAGCGGCTGGTCGGGAAACACGTGACCGTCGACATTCGGGCCGTACACGCGCGGGAATACACCAAAGGTTCCGGGGACAGCGGAGACGATCTCATCCGTGCTCTTGCCGCGCAGACACGCGGCAATGTCCGCTGCCGTCTCGCATCCCGCCGCGCTCGCGACCTTCACTCCCGTTCCCTTCTCGGCGTCGGCGAGAGTCTGCATCTCGCAACCGATCGGCACGCTGCTTTGCATGGACGCGCGATGGAAGAGGCCTCGCGAGAGCGGCGACGTCATGAGAGCGCAGATGTTCCCACCGCCCGCCGAGGTGCCAAACAGAAGGACGCGGTTCGGATTCCCCCCGAACCGGTCGATGTTCCGCCGCAACCAGCGCAGCATCGCCACCTGATCGAGGCTGCCGTAGTTGCCGGACACCCGTTCCGGCCGTTCGGCGTCGAATGCCTGGTGCGCGAGGAATCCCAGCACGCCCAGCCGCAGGTTGTAGCTGACGTAGACGACGCCGCCCCGTTCGACGAGCGCCTCTCCGTCGTACGAGACACCACCGAACTGCGGCGACCCTTGCCCCGACAGCGAGTGATTGCCACCTCCCGTGACCCAAACCATGACGGGAAGCAATGTCGTGGGCGGCTCGCGCGGCCGCCAGACATTCAGGGTGAGGCAGTCCTCGCTGCCGGCGACCTTCCCGGCGACGATTTGCGGACAGATGGGGCCGAATCGGCCGCCGTCCCTGACACCCTCCCACGGCCCGGCCTCTTGCGGCGGGCGCCACCGCAACGATCCAACCGGCGGCATCGCGTAGGGAATTCCCTTGAAGGCGACGGTCTTTCCCTCGGCCACGCCGCGAACCGCACCGGCGTCCGTGCACACGACATCAGGCCCTTCCGGGGAACCGCAGCCGGCGGCATGGACAGGGGCGCCAACGGCGAGCGAGGCAACCGCGACGATCAACGGCAGGAGTAACGAGAGCCCAGATCGTGGCATAGAGACCCCCAACGGCAACAGTGGTCTGAGACGGAGGACGTTTCGAAACGGGCCGCCCCCCTTCAGGGCGGCCATCCGGCGACGAGGCTAGCGGCGGATGAGTTCTTCGCGCAGGCGCGTGGCGATGATCTCCGTGTCGCCGGGCTGCAGGTTGATGGCGTCGATGGCGATCTCGTCCCCGTAGCCGCCCTGGTGGGCGCCTTGCTGGACGTAGATGTGTGGTTCGCCCTTCGCGAGGGCGACCTGGACGGCGTGGGGGGAGGGGCCGACCCAGTCGGGCGTGAAGTAGACGACGGCGTGGGGGATGACGCGGTTGACGTGGTCGTGCTCGACCACGATGCGCAGGCCGGGGATGTCGCCCAGCGCCTCGACGATCGCCGTGCACGCCTCGGTGTAGCGCTTCATCTCGGCCTTCTCGTCCTCGGCCATGAACAGCTCGAGCGCCGTCACCAGCCCGCAGACCTCCTCCTTCGACGTCTTGGCGGCCCGGGCCAGCGCCTGGTTGGGGCTGGCGTTGAGCGCGACGGCGCGGATGAGGTCGCGGCGGCCGGCCAGGATGCCGGTGGACTGCGGCCCGCGAATGCCCTTGCCACCGCTGAAGCTCACCAGGTCGGCGCCGAGGCGCAGGAACTTCGTCAGGTTCTCGCGGGGCGGCAGCATCGAGGCCGCGTCGACGATGACGGGCACACCGCGCTTGTGGGCGATGGCCACCACCTGCTCGAGCGGCAGGATGCCGGGCGGGCTCGTGAACGGGGAGATCAGGTGGGCGACGGCGGCCGTGCGCTCGCCGATCGCGGCCTCCAGCTCGAACGGCTGCGTGCGCCGGGCCAGGCCGATCTCGACGAGGAGGCCGCCGGCCACGCGGTACGACTGGTCGTAGGCGAAGCGGTGCGCACGCTGGATCACGATCTCGTTGCGCATGCCCGCGGTGTCGGGTAGGCGGGTGATCTTCGCCGGATCGCTGCCGACAATGCACGCCGCGGCTTGCAGGATGAGCCCGGAGCTGGCGCCGGCGGTGACGAAGGCCGCCTCGGCGCCGAGCATGCGGGCGATGGCCGCGCCGGCCGCCTCGTTGAGCTCGTCGAGGTTGACGAGCGCCTGCGACGCCTCGCGCATCGTCTCCAGCACTTCCGGCCGCAGCATCGAGCCGCCGTAGCGCGTGGTGGTGCCGGATCCGTGGATGACGGGACGGATGCCGAGGCGACGATAGATCTCGGGAACGGGCTTGGGCGTCTGCACGGGCTCCCCCTTCAGGGTTGAGTATGGGACCCCGCGTGAGGGGCCCTTACGTACGGTCTCGTTCGTATCCTAGTATTCCGAGTGAGCGATTCGCCGACGGGCGCCTCGCCGGCTCGTGGCGGGGGCGGCGGGGCGAGCCTGCGGAGAGCGCCGCCGTCACGACCGATGGTGAGCCTGCCTCCCACCGTCGCTGCTCGGCGGGGTGAGCGCGCCGCCAACGTTCTACTGGTCAACGACCCAACCCCCCTTGGGGGATGGGGGGTCGCGCGAACTCCGCTTGCGTCGTTCAGGCGAGCCATCGGCGTGACGGCGGCGCTCTCCGCAGGCTCGCCCCGCCGCCCCCGCCACGAGCCGGCGAGGCGCCTGTCGGCGAATCGCTCACTCGGAATACTAGCGCGCCCCCGGCCGCGCGACGATCGCCGCCGCCCCCTCGTCGAAGCAGAGGGCGTTGAACGCGGCGACGTCCTGGTTCAGGCAGCGGTCGAGCTTCGTCAGCTCGGCCTGGATGCGGCTCCCCAGGCTCTCGGACAGCTCGCGGAGGGCCTGGGTGGGGGCGGCGTCCGAGTACTCGATGAGGGTCACGACCGCTGCCAGCCGCGAGTTGAGCTTGGCCGGGAACATGCGCGGGTCGTCGGCCCGGACCTGGATCAGCTCGTTCTCGATCGCCGTCAGCGTGCGAGCGAGAGTCTGCGCGGCGTCCTTGACCCGCGGGGTCTGGGCACGGCCGGCCCACGTCTCGGCCTGCGCGCGGGCGTCGCGCAGCGTGAGGACCGCGTCGTGCACGCGCGTGAGCAGGTCGTGGCTCCGAGTGGCCCACGCGTACTGCTCGCGCAGGTCGTCATCGGTGGCCGGCACCCGCGGATCCCGCGCGATCTCGATCGGCTGGGTGAGCGTGCTCCCACCCACGGTGAGCCGGACCTCGTAGCTCCCCGGGGCCACGCGCGGCGCCGCCAGCATCTCGATCGTTCCGCCGCGGCCCTTGTTGTCGGGCAGCTTGGTGGCGTCGCGGCCGCGCAGGTTCCAGACGAAGCGGTTGGCGCCGGCGCGCTTCGTGGGGCGCGGCTCGTCGTCACCGGCGGGCTCGGGCGTCGCGGCCCCGGGCGCCTCGCTGCCGGTCGCGTCGAGTGACGTCGCCACCGATGTCGCGGCGGCGGCCTCGCGCCGGCTCGTGAACGAGCGGAGCTCGAGGCTGCCGGGGCCGACGAACGCCAGCGTGAGGTCGCCGGCTGGCGCTTCTCTGAGCCAGTAGTGGACGACGACCCCGCTCGGCGGGTTCTCCCCGGCGTCGATCGGCTGTTCCTTCTTCTCGCCGGTGGGCGTCTCGACCAGCCGGTAGGCGTAGCCGACTGACCCCGCCATCCGATACGCCACCTCGCGTCCCGGACCGGGCTTCGAGCCGTGACCCCGGTAGGTGCGCCAGCGCACCGTCGGGCGGGGCGCGAACAGGTGGGCGTCGCCGTCCGGCATCGCCGCGGCCATCTGGTGCAGCGGCGTGAGGTCGTCGAGGATCCAGAACGCGCGGCCGTGGGTGGCCACCACGAGATCGGTGTCCTTCACGATCAGGTCGTGGATCGGCGCCACCGGCAGGTTGGACTGCAGGCGCTGCCAGGCGCGGCCGTCGTCGAGCGACACCCACACGCCCGTCTCGGTGCCGGCGTAGAGGAGGCCCCGGCGGTTCGGGTCCTCGCGGATGACGCGGGTGAACTCGCCCTCCGGCAGCCCATCCGTGATGCGCATCCACGTGCGCCCGTAGTCGCTCGTCTTGAACAGGTACGGGCGCGTGTCGTCGAGCTTGTACCGGGTGGCGGCCAGGTAGCAGGTGGCGGCGTCGTGCGGCGAGGGTTCCAGCACGCTGACGAGCGCCCACTCGCCCAGGTCAGGCGGCGTCACCGCCAGCCAGCTCTTCCCGCGGTCGCGCGAGAGGTGGACGAGCCCGTCGTCGGTGCCCGCCCACAGCACCTCGCGCTCGTGCGGCGACTCGGCCAGCGCGAAGATCGTGCAGTACACCTCGGCGCCGGTGTTGTCACGCGTGATGGGCCCGCCCGACAGGCCGAGCTTGCTCGCGTCGTTGCGGGTGAGATCCTCGCTCACGATCTCCCACGTCTGTCCCTCGTCGACGGAGCGGACGATACGGTTGCCCGCGATCCACAACTCGCGCGGATCCCAGCGCGAGTAGAAGACCGGAAAGGTCCACTGGAAGCGATAGCGATGCTCGGCGGGCGGATTGCCCATCCCGTACTGCTCGGGCCACACGCTGATGACACGCTCCTGGCCGCTGCGGTGGTCGTAGTGGATGAGCCGGCCCATCCCGGGTCCGGTGCCGATCGAGCCGCCGACCACGATGTTCGCGTCGCCCGGCTTCACCGCGATGTAGCCGCTCTCGCCGCCGCCCGGCTGCACCTGGTCGATCGGGGTGATGGCGCCGCGATGCGACTGGCTCGGCAGGCTGATCGCCCAGTTGTCCTGCTGGGAGCCGTAGATCCGGTAGGGGCGCTGATCGTCGGCGCACACGTGATAGAACTGCGCCGTCGGCTGGTTGTAGATCGACGACCACGACTGGCCGCCGTTGAAGCTCACGCAGGCGCCACCGTCGTTGCCCTCGATCATCCGGCGCGCGTCGGCCGGATCGATCCACAGGTCGTGGTTGTCGCCGTGCGGCGTGGCCACCTCGCCGAACGTCTTGCCGCCGTCGGACGACTTCCATAGCGAGTAGTCCGCGACCCACGCCGTGTCGACGTCGCGCGGATCGGCGAAGACGTGCATGTAGTACCAGGGGCGGCCACGCAGCCCCGGCTCCTCGCTGCCGCGCTGCCAGGTGGCGCCGCCGTCGTCGGAGCGGAACAGAGCGCCGTCGTCGGCCTCGACCACGGCGTAGACCCGCCGGCCGTCGGCCGGCGACACGGCGATGCCGATGCGCCCCAGCACGCCGCGCGGCAGACCCGGATTCCGGCTGATGTCGGTCCAGGTGTCGCCGCCGTCGGTCGACTTCCACAGCGAGGAGTCAGGCCCGCCGCTGGCCATGCCCCACGGTGTCCGCTGGGCCTGCCAGACCGCGGCGTAGAGGATGCGCGGGTTCTGCGCGTCCATGGAGAGATCGACCGCGCCGGCGCCCTCGCTCTTGAAGAGCACCTGCTGCCAGCTCGCCCCGCCGTCGCGCGAGCGGAACACGCCGCGCTGACGGCTCGGGCCCCAGGCGTGGCCGAGCGCGGCGACGTAGACCAGATCGGGATCGGTCGGGTGCACGCGCACGCGCCCGATGTGGCGGGTGTCGCGCAACCCGCGGTTCGCCCAGGTGCGGCCGCCGTCGGTGGATCGGTAGATGCCGTCGCCGTGCGAGACGTTGCCGCGGATGCACGCCTCGCCGGTCCCGGCGTAGATGACGTGGGGATCGGACGGCGCGACGGCCAGCGCCCCGACGGCCGCCGTCTCGAAGAAGCCGTCGGAGACGTTCTCCCAGTAGGTCCCGCCGTCGGTGGTCTTCCAGACGCCGCCGGCGCAGGCGCCGAAGTAGAACGTCATCGCCTCGGTCGGGTGCCCGGCCACGGCGACCACGCGGCCGCCGCGGTGCGGTCCCACCAGGCGGTACTGCAGCGACTCGAATCGCCGAGGATCCAGGGCCATGCGCGCGCCCGCGCCTCAGGCGACCTGGTAGCGCTTGAGCGCGTTCTGGTCGAAGGCCAGGCCGAGGCCCGGCCGGGTCGGGACGACGAGGTGGCCCTTGTCCAGCACGGGCGTCTCCTCGAAGAGCTGCAGCGTCCACGGCATGTACTCGACGGTGAGGCCGTTGGGGATGGCCGCGATCAGGTGCACGTGGAATTCCGGGATCAGGTGGCTGACCACCGGCAGATTGAACGCCTCGGCCATGCCGGCGATCTTCATCCACTGGGTGATGCCGCCGGCGCGGAGCAGGTCGATCATCACGATGTCGATCGAGCGATGCTCCAGCAGGTGACGGAAGGGGACGATGCCGTAGTGGTACTCGCCGGCGGCGATCGGCGTGCCGAGCGCGTCCGCGATGCGGGCCAGGCCGGGATAGTCGTCGTGGGTGGTCGGGTCCTCCAGCCAGAAGAGCTGGTAGGGCTCGATGCGACGGCCGACCTCGATGGCCTGGTTCACGCTCCAGAGCTGGTTGATGTCGCACATGAGGTCGATATCGGGGCCGATGGCCTCGCGCATGACGCGCACGCGCTCGATCGAGGCCCCCAGCGTGGGCTCGCTTCCGCACTGCATCTTCATCTGGCGGAAGCCCATGTCACGCAGGCGCGGGCCGGCCTTGGCGAGGTAGTCGATCGAGTGCGGGCGCATGAGCGCGCCGCTGGCATACGTCGGCACCCGGTCGCGCAGACCACCGAGCAGCGCGCACACCGAGCGGCCGAGCGCCTTGCCCTTGAGGTCCCAGCACGCGATGTCGACGGCCGAGAGCGCGAGCGTGAAGAGGCCGCCCGGGCCCGAGCTGCCGGCCGCGCGCCGGCACTTGGCCGTGATGGCCTCCACCTGGGTGGGATCCTCGCCGACCACGAGCCCGGCCAGGCCGTCCACCGCGGCCTTGAGCGCGGGCGTCAGGGCCCCGCCGAAGAACGTGAGGCCGAGCCCCACCAGCCCCTGGTCCGTGCCCAGCTCCAGCGTGACGAAGTCGCGCGTGTCGGTGGGGGCGGGGAGGCCGACGACCAGCGGGTTGTCGGCGGGCGTGCGCAGCACGCGCGTGGTCACGTGGGTGATCTTCATGCGTCTCTCCTTTGGGGCTGTCGGCCGTCTACACTACCGCAGACCGGTCGGTTGGGGACGATCAACTAGGAGGCGACAGCCATGCGCATGGTGCTCGGTGCAATCGCGACGCTGCTGCTGGGGCTGCTGGTCGGGCCCGCGTGGAGCCAGGAGGCCGCGGCCGTGGCGGAGATCCTCAAGGAGCTGCGCGGCGGTGGCCACGTCATCGTCGTCCGTCACGGGGCGACCCACGCCGACCAGGCGGACACCGATCCGCTGAATCTCGACAACGTCGCCAAGCAGCGGCAGCTCAACGACAAGGGACGGGCCGATGCGAAGGCGGTCGGGGACGCCTTCAAGACGGCCGGCGTGCCGATCGGCAAGTGTTACTCGAGCCGCTTCTATCGCGCGGTGGAGACGGCGCGGCTGATCGCCGGCAAGGATCCCCAGGCCACGGCCGACGTGTCGGAGGGCGGGCAGGTCGTGACACCCAACGAGAACAACCGGCGCGCGCAAGCGCTTCGCCGCATGATCGGCGCGGTGCCGGACGCCGGCACCAACACCCTGATCGTCACGCACAAGCCCAACATCCTCGACGCGCTCGGTCGCGATTGGTTCGAGATCAAGGAAGGTGAGGCGTCGGTCTTCAAGCCCGACGCGACGGGGAAGTACGTGCTGGTCGGTCGCGTGCAGATCGAGCGGTGGGCGGCGGCGAGGTGAGCGAGCCGCGGCCGCGTCAGGCCCGGCGAACCCGAGCCTGACGCGGCCGCGTCAGTGGATCAGTGGCGGTCGCGGCCCCAGCCCCAGCCCTGACCGCGGTGCCCGTAGGCCCGGTGGTACACGTGGGTGGGCGCCGGGTACGCGTGCGCGGGCGCCCACACCGGGATCGGCCGGCCATACACGGGCGGCGCGACGACGACCGGCCGGCCATAGTAGGGCGGGGGCGGCGGAGCGAAGTAGACGGGCTGTGGCGCCACGACCACTGGCTGCGGCGCCACCACGACCGGCCGGCCCGCGAGCCCGCCGAAGATGCCGGTCCCCGAGATGATCTGATTGAACACCGCAAAGGCGCCGAGGCCCAGGGCGGCGTCGGTGGCCGAGTTGGCCAGCGCGACCCCGGGGATGAGCAGCAAGGCCACCATCATGATCGCCGCCACGGTCTTCATCGCGTCTCCTCCTCGCCGGCTACCCGGCTGTTCTGGTTGCTTAGACGCCTCGGCTCGGCGGGGTATTCTGGAGCGGCATGGAGCGGCGACGCCTCGGACGGACCGACATGCAGGCCAGCATCCTGGGCTTCGGCGGCTCGGAGATCGGCTACCAGCGGGTCAGCGCGCGGACCGTTGCGCGGCTGCTGGACAGCGCGATCGACGCCGGCCTCAACGTGGTCGACACGGCCGAGTGCTACGAGGACAGCGAGACGCTGATCGGCAAGGCGCTCGGCGCCCGGCGCGCTCAGGTCCACCTCTTCACCAAGTGCGGTCACACCGGCGGCTGGGGCCGCGCCGATTGGCGGCCGGCGTCGCTGCTGCGTAGCATCGAGCGCAGTCTGAAGCGGCTGGCCACCGACCGTCTCGATCTCGTCCAGCTCCATAGCTGCTCGCTGGCCCACCTGCAGAAGGGCGACGTCATCGCAGCGCTCGAGCAGGCGCGCGAGCGCGGCTGGGTCCGCTACGTCGGCTACAGCGGCGACGGCGAGGCGGCGCGCTACGCGATCGAGTGCGGCCGCTTCGACACGCTGCAGACGTCGATCAGCATCGCCGATCAGCAGGCGCTCGAGCTCACGCTGCCGCTGGCCCGTGCGCGCGGCCTCGGCGTGATCGCCAAGCGCCCGCTGGCCAACGTGGCCTGGCGCCATGCGCGCAAGCCGGCGGAATCCTACTACCAGGACTACTGGTCGCGCCTGCGCGCCCTCGACTACGATTTCCTGCAGGGCGACACGGCGGTGGCCATCGCGCTGCGTTTCACGCTCAGCGCACCCGGCGTGCACACGGCCATCGTCGGCACCACCAAGCCCGATCGCTGGAGCGCCAACGCCGCGCTGCTGGCGGCGGGCGCGCTGCCCGCCGCGGAGATCGCGCGCATCCGCGCGCGCTGGCGCCAGGTGGCCGACGCGTCGTGGGAGGGGCAGGTGTAAACGACGGGTCGCGGCCGCGCGTCGAACGAACGTCGTGACCATCTCGTTCAAGTGGAGGACATCACGTGGGTGCAGACACGATGCGCAGGATGCTGCTGGTCGGGATCGCGAGCGGACTGCTCGGCGGGTGCGTCGTCGCGGAGCCGGCGCCGGTGGTCACGGCACCTCCGCCCCCGCCGCCGATGCAAGTGGAAGTGGCGCCGCCCTCGCCCGGGCCGGCCTACGTCTGGGTCCAGGGCCACTGGGCCTGGCGCCGTCGCGGCTACGTGTGGGTGCCGGGCTACTGGGCGGTGCCGCAGACGCCGGGCTACGTGTGGGCGCCGGGCCACTGGGCCCCGCGGGGCGGCGGATTCGTGTGGATCGAGGGCCGCTGGCATGCAAGATAGCGGGCGGTGAGATTCGAGCGCCGGCAGTTCCTCTCGGGTGCGCTCGCGCTCGGCGCCGCGCAGCTCGGCGGGCCGATTCTGCGGCGGGCGTGGGCCCAGCCACGCTTCGCCTCCTCGCCGTTCACGCTCGGCGTCGCCTCGGGCTACCCGCTGCCGAGCGGGGTCGTGCTGTGGACGCGGCTGGCGCCGGCGCCGCTGCAGCCCGGCGGTGGGATGTCGCCGGACGTCGTCGGCGTCGACTGGGAGGTGGCGACCGACGAGAAGATGGGCCACGTGGTGCAGCGGGGCACCGTGGCCGCCACGGCCGAGTGGGCGCATTCCGTTCACGTGGAAGTCGACGGCCTCGAGCCGGGCCGGTGGTACTGGTACCGCTTCCGCGCCGGCGGTGAGGTGAGCGCCATCGGCCGCACGCGCACCGCGCCCGCGCCCACCGCCGCCCTCGACCGGCTCCGCTTCGCCTTCGCCTCCTGCCAGCAGTACGAGCAGGGCTACTACGGCGCCTATCACCGGATGCTGGCCGACGACCTCGACGTGGTGGTCTTCCTCGGCGACTACATCTACGAGTCGTCGTGGGGCCGCGATCACGTGCGCAAGCACGGGGCGCCGGAGCCGCACACGCTGGACGACTACCGCATCCGCCACGCGCTCTACAAGACCGATGCCGACCTGCAGGCCGCGCACGGCGCCTGCCCGTGGATCGTCACCTGGGACGATCACGAGGTCTCCAACGACTACGCCGACGATCGCTCCGAGCAGAACCATCCGCGCGAGTGGTACCTGCGGCGGCGGGCCGGCGCCTACCAGGCGTATTACGAGCACATGCCGTTGCGCCGGCAGATGGTCCCGCTCGGCCCCGACATGCGGCTCTATCACCGGGTGGCCTTCGGCCATCTCGTGCAGTTCCACCTGATCGACGACCGCCAGTACCGCTCGCACCAGCCCTGCGCGGGACCGGGCCGGGGCGGCTCGGCCGTCGTCGAGGACTGCGCCGAGCGCCTCGACCCGAAGCTGACCATGCTGGGCGAGGTCCAGGAGCGCTGGCTGGAGACGGGCCTCGACCGCTCGCGCGCCCGCTGGAACGTCATCGCCCAGCAGACGCTCATGGCCCAGCTCGACCACAAGCCGGGACCCGGCCAGCGGTTCTGGACCGACGGCTGGGACGGCTATCCGGTGGCGCGCCGCCGGCTGCTGGACTATCTCGGCCAGCGCAAACCGGCCAACCCCGTCGTGATCGGCGGCGACGTGCACATGTTCTGGGTGGCCGACCTCAAGGCCGACTTCGACGCGGCCACGTCGCCGGTGGTCGCGACCGAGGTCGTCGGTACGTCCATCACGTCGCAGAACGGCCGCAAGCAGGCCGACATCGACGCGATCATGGGCGACAACCCGCACCTGCGCTTCGGCAACTCCGAGCGACGCGGGTACGTGCGGGTCGAGCTCACGCCGGCGCGGATGCGGATCGACCTGCGCGCGATGCGCACGGTCACCCAGCCGCGGGCGCCGGCCGACACGCTGGCGTCGTTCGTGGTGGAGGACGGGCGGCTCGGCGCGGTCCGCGCGTAGGCCAGCCGCGATGCACGAGGGCATGGGAGCCGTGACCTACCCGGGTGGAGTGGCGTTCCGGGTGTGGGCGCCGTTCGCCTCGGCGGTGTGCGTGGCGGGCTCCTTCAACGGCTGGAGCACCACGGCCACGCCGCTTTCGCCCGAGGAGCGCGGATACTGGTCGACCGACGTCGCCGGCGTCGGCATCGACGCCCAGTACAAGTTCGTGGTCGCCAACCCCGCCCTGGCGGCGCCGCTGTGGAAGAACGATCCCTACGCGCGCTCGCTCACCAGCTCGGCCGGCAACAGCATCGTGGCCGACCCCGCCTTCGTCTGGCAGAGCACGGGCTACGCGATGCCGCCGTGGAACGAGCTGGTCATCTACGAGCTGCACGTCGGCACCTTCCGCTTCGACGCCGCCACCGGGCGCCGCGGCAACTTCGATACGGTCATCAGTCGGCTCGACGACCTCGTCGATCTCGGCGTGAACGCCGTGCAGATCATGCCGGCCGACGAGTTCTCGGGCGACGTCTCCTGGGGCTACAACCCCGCGTACATCTTCGCCATCGAGGCGTCCTACGGCGGCCCCAACGGGCTGCGACGGCTGGTCGACGCGGCGCACGCCCGCGGACTGGCCGTGATCTACGACGTGGTCTACAACCACCTCGGGCCGGATGACCTCGACCTCTGGAAGTTCGACGGCTGGAGCCCGGGCGGACGTCCCGAGGAGGGCGGCATCTACTTCTACAACGACGAGCGCCGCCGGACGCCGTGGGGCGACACCCGCCCCGACTACGGGCGGGGTGAGGTCCGGCAATACCTGCGCGATAACGCGCTCCGGTGGCTGGAATCGCGCGGCTGCGACGGGCTGCGCTGGGACGCCACCGGCTGGATCCGCAACGTGGGGGGCTCCGACACCGACCACGGCGCCGACATCTCCGACGGCTGGAGCCTGATGCAGTGGATCAACACCGAGGCGCGTGACCGTCAGCCGTGGAAGCTGATGATCGCCGAGGACATGCACGACGACGAGTGGCTGACGAAGAGCGTCGGGGCCGGCGGGGCGGGATTCGGTGCGCAGTGGGGCGCCGGGTTCCTGCACACGCTGCGCGCCGCCCTCCTCGCCTACGAGGACGGGGCGCGCAGCATGACCGCGCTGCGCGACCTGATCGCCCAGCGGTTCAACGGCGATGCCTTCCAGCGCGTGATCTACACCGAGTCCCACGACGAGGTAGCCCAGAGCGCTGGCCAGGCCCGCGTTCCCGAGCTCATCGAGCCCGGCCACGCCGACGGCTTCTTCGCGCAGAAGCGCTCCACGCTGGGCGCCGCCGTTGTGCTCACGGCGCCGGGGATCCCCATGCTCTTCATGGGGCAGGAGTTCCTCGAGTGGGGCGCGTGGTCGGACGCCCGGGAGCTCGACTGGGCGAAGGCCGTCCGGTTCGCCGGCATCCGCGCCCTGTATCGAGATCTCATCCGCCTGCGCCGCAACTGGTACGACACGACGCGCGGGCTGCGCGGCCACGAGATCCACGTGCACCACGTCAACGACGGCGACAAGGTCATCGCGTACCACCGCTGGGATCGCGGGGGGCCGCGCGACGACGTCGTGGTGGTGCTCAACTTCGCCAATCGCGCCTACGACGCCTACCGGATCGGCCTGCCCCGCGGCGGCCGGTGGCGCGTGCGCCTCAACAGCGACTGGGGTGGATACAGTCCCGTCTTCACCGATCACTCGAGCTTCGACGTCACGGCTCTCGCCGGTGGCTCCGGCGACCCGATGCCGTTCGGCGGCGACATTGGGTTCGGCCCGTACACCGCGGTGATCCTCTCGCAGGACGACTGAGCGCGTCAGCGGCTGCCGGCGCGGTCCGTCGTTCCAGACGGTCAGGCGCCGAGCAGAGTGCTGACGGCGCGGCGGTGGCTCTCCAGCAGGCTGCCGACGCGCGTCGGATCGGTCCGGCCCCAGCCGCACTCGGTCGCGACGCCGAATTGCGGCGTGACGGCCCGGGCGGTGGCGATGCGGCGTCGGTCGCCGGCTTCGTCGGCGTGGTGGATCAGGCCGAGGTAGAGCTGGGTGCGTGGCGGCAGGCGGAGCGCGTGGAGTGGCAGGACATACGCGGCGTCGTCGCGCTCGCGGGGCACCGGTAGGTGCAGGAAATCCACGGGGCGCTGCACGCGCCCGAAGATCGCGTTGGCCAGCTCGGTGAGGATCGCGGTGTCCTTCGGCATCATCAGGTGCTGGTCGGCCGGGCTGCCGTAACAGAGGTGATACCCGAGCTCGACGCCGAGCGGGACCGCGTCGCCGAGGCGGCCGAGCAGCGCGGTGATCCGCGCCTTGTAGTCGGGCGGGCGGGTCGGGAAGTAGTTCTCGTAGACGAGCACCTCCTGGCAGATGTCCCACTGGATGCTCAGCGCGGCCGGCGGAATCGCGGCGACGATGTCGCGGAGCGCGCCGAGCAGTGCGCGCTCGTAGGTGCCCAGGTAGTCGTCCTGGGCCCGCGGGCTCACGTACATGCAGGCGCTCGACATCGGCGTCGGCAAGCAGACCTGAAAGCGCACGCCGTCGGCCAGCACACCGTCTCGCCGCAGGGTGTCGAAGGTGCGCCACGACGCCAGCGCGGCCCCCGCGTAGCCGGTCTCGAACTGCACGGTGGTGGGATCGACGCCGGCCCGGAAGCGCAGCAGCTCGGAGTGGCGCAGCAGCGAGCCGTCCCACTGGCGCAGCTCGAGCAGGCCGGCCTCGCGATCGACCTCCATGGCCGGGTGCCGCTCGAGCATCGTGCGCTGCCACCAGACCCAGCGGCGGCGCTCGCCCGTCTCGCCGTCCGGCACGCGGCTCAGCAGGTCGCCGAGCGAGGCGGCCAGCGTGCGGAAGACCTCCTCGGTGGTGGCCAGCGGGACGCTGCCGATGAGATGGACGAGACCGCGCGCGGACGTGCCGGCCATGAAACGCCTCCTCCTCGGGGCGGGCTCGCTTACACTACCAGCCCATGCGCCTCGGTGTCCTGATCCCCACGCGCGGTGTCGTGATGCACTCGGCTCGTCGCCCGCCCGTCGAGGAGTGCTGGACGATGGCCCGTCACGCGGACGCGGCCGGCTACGACGCCGTGTGGGTGGGGGACAGCGTGGTGGCCAAGCCCCGGCTGGAGCCGCTGACGACGCTGGCCTACATGGCCGGCATCACCACGCGGGTCCGGCTCGGTACCGCCGTGCTGCTGCCGGCGCTGCGGCATCCCGTCGTCCTCGCCGGCCAGATCGCCAACGTCGACCAGATCTCGCGAGGGCGCGTCGTGCTTGGCGTCGGCGTCGGCTGGAGCCTGCCCTCGGCCGAGCGCGAGTGGGCGGCGTGCGGCGCCGATCACAAGCGCCGGGTGCGGCGGCTGGAGGAGCACGTCGAGGTCTGGCGGACGCTGTGGCGCGGCGAGCCCGTGAGCCAGCGGGGCCACGACTACGAGCTGACCGAGCACACGATCGGGCCGCTGCCGTGGGCGCCGGCGGGGCCGCCGGTGCTCATCACCGCCGCCAACCGCGGCGAGTTCCTGCCCGCGCAGTTCGAGCGCTTCGCCCGCCTGGGTGACGGCATCATCACCACCTACGTCCACGCCGAGGAGTGCCGGACTGTGCGCGAGCGCGCGGAGGAGGCCCTGGCCCGGCGCGGCCGCTCTGTCGGCGCATGGCCGCTCTGCGTCTACACCACCGTGCGGATGGACGACGACCCTCGCGCCGCCGAGCGGTTCACCACCGAGTTCCTGGCCGCCTACTACGGCGGCGGCGTCCACTCGCGCGGCACGATGGGCCTGGGCCCGGCCGATGTGGTAATCGCCGCCCTGCGCCGCTACGCCGACGCGGGCGTCACCGATCTGTGCCTGCGCTTCGTGGGCGATGACCAGCTCGCCCAGCTCGAGCGCTTCACCCGCGAGGTCCTGCCCGCCCTGCGCGAACGCTCGTGAATCTCGTATAACCCGGTGCCGCCCCTGGGTCGGACGCCGGGGCCGCGGGCGCGCCAGCGTGGCTCGCCTGTCGCCGTAACTCGCTCCGGGCACGGCTCGCTCGGGCCCCCCATCCCCCAGGGGGGGTGGGGCGTGGCCTCTTCGATTTGTTGGCGGCTCGCTCGCCGAGCCCTGCGCTCGAACGGCGACGACGGCTCGCCACGATGGCGCGCCCGCGGCCCCGGCGCCCGACCCAGGGGCGGCACCGGGTTACACGAGATTCACGAGACTCCGCACGCGCCGGCCTGACTCACTTCGGTGTGGGCGTGTATTTCCCGGTGAGCTGCGGTGTCGTCGCCGGCTCCAGCTTCTTCTCCTGGCGCTGCAGGCGCGTCTCGCGCGACCACGTGCGCTTGAGGTCGTCGCGGATGTTGAAGCGCAGGCGGCCGAGTCCCTGCGTCTCCAGCTCGACCACGTCGCCGTTCTGGAATGCGCTCAGCCCCCGGTGGTTGGTGCCGGTGGCCAGGACGTCGCCCGGCTCGAGCGTATGGATCGAGGTGACCCACTCGATGCAGCGCGGGATCTTGTGGGCCATGTCGCTGGTGCTGAAGCTCTGCATGAGCTGCCCATTGACCCACAGCTTGATGGGGATGTTGTGCGGGTCGGCGATCTCGTCGGCCGTGACCAGGTAGGGCCCGATCGGGCAGAACGTCTCGCGCGACTTCATCTGGTAGAAGACGTTGCCGGCCGGCGGCAGGCCGCGGGCCGAGCCGTCGATGAAGTTCATGTAACCGAAGATGTAGCTCATGGCGTCGGCCGCGCGCACGTTGGAGGCGCGCTTGCCGATGACGATGGCCATCTCGGCCTCGCCCTCGAAGATGGTGGCGGGGACGTCGGGCAGCACCATGGTGTCGCCGGGGCCGATGATGCTGTTGGGCGACTTGTGGAAGGCGTTGATCGGCGCCGGCTCGGTGCGGGTGCCGTCCTCCATGTAGTTCACGGCCATGGCGTCGATGTTGTAGGGCTTGGGGATCGGGGGCCGCACGCGCACGCCGCCGACCGGTACCCCGCTGCCCTTGGCGACGGCGGCCTCCAGCTTGGCGCGGTACTCGCCGAAGCGCGCGATCAGCCCGCTGATGAGATCGTGCGGACCGATGTGGGGGATGTCCTGTACCACCGCCGAGACGTCGACCACCGACTCGCCCTTGAGCACGCCCAGCTTGAAGTCGTCGAAGTAGAGCAGTTTCACGGTGCCCTCCTGTCCGTCGTGGGGACGCGGGGACTATAACAGCGCCCGGCGCCTATCGCCACGCGGTACGATCGTCGGCATGACGACACCGATGCGGCCGGTGCCGGACGCGGTCCTGTGCTGGATCGATCGCCGCCGCTGGCTGCGCTGGGCCGACGGGCTGCTCGCCTGGGCGCTCCTCTGGCTGGTGGGAGCCGTGATGCTGGCGCCGAGGAGGGTGGAGGCCGCCGCCGTCGTGTCCCTCGTCGTCGTCGTTGTGGCCGGGGCGATGCTGCAGCCGCTCTGCGTGCGGTGGCGGCCGATTTCCGGGGGGGTTGGTCTCCGGCTCAGCCGCGGGCTCCGCGCAGGGGCGCGGGCCTGGTACGTCAGCGCCCGCGAGGCCCACCTCGTCGTCGTCACCGCGCGCCACGGCGTTCGCCTGGTCATCGTCCGCCCGGATCTCGGCCAGGACGAGGGCATCAGCGTACGGTGCACGCGCGTCTTCCTGCTCCCCGCCGACAGCCCCTGAACCGGGGCGCGTTGACGGGGGTCGAAGGCTCGCCTACCTTGGGGCCCGGCGGGACCACGGGAATGTCGCGGTGCCGCCGAAAGAGGAGCCGACGATGAACGGACGAGTGGCGGTGCTCAAGGCGTACGGCGGCGACTTCGAGCTGCGCGAGTATCCCGTGCCGGACCCCGAGCCGGGGGCCGTGCTGGTCCGGCTCACGCGCGCCGGCGTGTGCGGCTCCGACCTGCACATCTGGCGCGGCGAGATGAAGGAGATCTACGGCGCGCTGCCGCGCGATCTGACGTTCGGCCACGAGATGTGCGGGCGCGTCGCCCGCCTGGGCGCCGGCGTCACGGTGGACTCGGAGGGCTCGCCGCTGCGCGAGGGTGATCGCGTGGCATTCCTCTACTTCTTCCCGTGCGGCCGCTGTCCCGTGTGCCTGCGCGACGAGATGGGCAGCTGCCCGCGCAAGGCCCGGGCGAACCGCGTGGCCGGGACCGCGCCGTACTTCAACAACGCGTACGGCGACTACTACTACCTGCGCCCCGGCGGCTTCATCTTTCGCATACCCGACGAGGTCTCCGACGACGTGGCCACGCCGGCGAACTGCGCGCTGGCCCAGGTGATCTACGGCCTCACGCGGGCGGG
>JBGQLG010000075.1:0-22682 GCA_041499965.1 Methylomirabilia bacterium | reverse complement strand
CTCCGTGGCGAGCCGTCGTCGCCGTTGCTCGCTCCGGGCTCGGCTCGCGAGCCGCCCACGCTTCCACGCGGTCTCGCCCCACCCCCCGGGGGGGGATGGGGGGCCGAGCGAGCCGGGCCCGGAGCGAGTTACGGCGACAGGCGAGCCACGCAGGCGCGCCCGCGGCCCCGGCGTGCGCCCGCGGCCCGCGCGCCCGCCCCCACGGCGTCACCGCGCGTCAGCGAAAAATCGCTAGCCGAAATCGTGAGAGGGAATCGCGTGACCGCGGACCGGTATCGGCCTGACCCGATGCGCGCGTACCGAAAGCACGCCGTCCTGCGATTGTAAAATTCCATCCACGAGTAACACCGGCTCGGTGACGAGCACGAGGCGATGGCGCGCGAACAGCCCGGGGGTGACGATCACGTTGGCGATGCCGGTCTCGTCCTCCAGGCTGAGGAACACGAATCCCTTGGCCGTTCCCGGCCGCTGCCGCACGATCACGCTGCCGGCGACGCGCACGGTATCGCCGTCGGCGCATTGCCGCAGCTCGGCGGCGCGCACGACCCCGGCCCGCGCCAGCATGGGCCGGCGCAGCGCCATCGGATGCGGTCCGAGCGTCACGCCGGTGCCGGCGAAGTCGGCGGCCAGCCGCTCGTCGGCGTCCATCTCGACGAGCGGTGAGGCCGGCGTCGGCTCGACGGCGGCCGCCGCCGCGAACAGCGGGCCCGGCGCCGGCACCGCGGCGGCCCACAGGTCCGCGCGCCGCTGGCCGCCGAGCGCGGCGAAGGCGCCGATGGCCGCCAGCGTCTGCGCCTCGTCGCCGGCCAGGCCGGCGCGCGCGGCGACGTCGACCACCGAGACGAACGGACGCGCCTGCCGCGCCGCCACCAGCGCGCGGGCGGCGCTCTCGCGCAGCCCCTTGACGTAGCGCAGGCCGAGCCGCACCACCCACCCGCCGTCCGCGGCCTCGACCGCGCACGCCCAGCCCGAGCGGGCGACGTCGACGGGCCGGACGACGAGCCCGTGCCGCTGCGCGTCCTTCACGATCGTGGCCGGATGGTAGAAGCCCATCGGCTGGTTGTTGAGCAGCGCCGTGTAGAACGCCGCCGGGTGCCGCACCTTCAGCCACGCGCTGGCGTAGGCGAGCAGCGCGAAGCTCGCCGCGTGCGACTCCGGGAACCCGTACAGGGCGAAGGCGGTGATCGCGCGCACGATCTCGTCGGCCGCGCTCCCCTCGATCCCCTGCCGCGCCATGCCCGCGCGCAGCTTGGCCTCGATCTCCACCATGCGCCGCTCGCTGCGCTTGAAGCCGAACGCGCGGCGCAGCTCCTCGGCCTCGCTGCCGCTGAAGCCGGCCGCCACCATGGCCATGCGCAGGAGCTGCTCCTGGAACAGCGGCACGCCGAGCGTGCGCTTGAGGATCGGCTCCAGGCTCGGGTGCGCGTACGTCACCCGCTCGCGGCCGCGCCGGCGGCGGATGTAGGGATGAACCATGTCGCCCACGATGGGCCCCGGTCGGATGATCGCGACCTGCACGACGAGGTCGTAGAACGTCTCCGGGTGGATCCGGGGCAGCGTGGCCATCTGGGCGCGGCTCTCGACCTGGAAGACGCCGATCGTATCGGCCTGCTGCAGCGCCGCATACACCTCGCGGTCGTCGGCCGGCAGGTGCGCCAGGTCGACCTCGCCGCCGGTCTCGCTCACCAGCCCGATCGAGTCCTGCAGCACCGACATCATGCGCAGCCCGAGCAGATCGACCTTCACGATGCCGAGCGCGGCGCAGTCGTCCTTGTCCCACTGGATCACCACCCGGCCCGGCATCGTGGCCGGCTCCAGCGGCACCACGTCGTCGAGACGGCCACCGGCGATCACCAGGCCCCCCGAGTGCTGCCCGAGGTGGCGCGGCAGGTCTTGCAGCCGTGTCCACAGCGCGGCGAACTTGCGGATGCGCGGGTGGCAGGGATCGCAGCCGGCCTCGGCCAGGTGCTGCGTGAGCACCTCGGTCGGATCCTGGTAGCCCCAGTTCGAGACCAGATGCGCGAGCCGGTCTTGCAGCTCGCCGGGCAGGCCGAGCGCCTTGCCGACCTCGCGGGCGGCGCTGCGCCCCCGGTACGTGATGACGTTGGCGGTCATGCCGGCGCCGTGACGGCCGTACCGGCGGTAGACGTATTGAATCGCCGCCTCGCGGCGCTCGCCGCTCGGCAGGTCGAGATCGATGTCCGGCCACTCGCCGCGTGCCTCGCTGAGGAAGCGCTCGAAGAGCAGCTCCATGCCGACCGGATCGACCGCGGTGATGCCGAGCGCGTAGCACACCGCGCTGTTGGCGGCCGAGCCGCGCCCCTGCACCAGGATGTCGGTGGCCCGGCAGAACTCGACGATGTCCCACACGATCAGGAAATAGCCGGCGAGGTCGAGGCGCCCGATGATGTCCAGCTCGTGGGCGATCTGGCGGCGCGCCCGCTCGGCCAGCGGGCCATCGCCGTAGCGGCGGCGGGCGCCGGCCCGCGCCAGCTCGCGCAGGTGCTCGAGCGCGCCGGTGGCCGGGGGCAGCGGAAAATCGGGGAAGCGATAGCCGAGGTTCTTGAGCGTGAAGGCCAGGCGCAGCGCCAGCTCGCCGGAGCTGGCCAGCGCCTGGGGGAGATCGCGGAAGCGCTGCGCCATCTCGAGCCCGCCCTTGAGGTCGCGCTCGCCGTTGGCCGTGAGCCGGCGGCCGGCGTGATCGAGATCGGTCTTCTCGCGGATGCACGTGAAGACGTCGGCCACCGCGCGGCCGCTCGGCCGGGCGTAGAGCGGCTGGTTGGTCGCGATCAGCGGCAGCCGCGCGTCGCCGGCCAGCGTCACGAGGCGATCGAG
Source organism: Methylomirabilia bacterium (assembly GCA_041499965.1). Lineage (GTDB taxonomy): Bacteria > Methylomirabilota > Methylomirabilia > Rokubacteriales > CSP1-6 > AR5. The sequence goes on along the minus strand of JBGQLG010000075.1, from coordinate 19,847 downwards.
GTCGCGCTCCTGCGCGCGGTCGAGATGGCGCTGCACCTCGACGAAGCAGTTGTCGCGGCCGAAGATCCCGGCCAGGCGATCGAGCGTTCGCCGCGCGCCCTCGCGATCACCGCGCGCCACCGCGGCGGCCAGCGGGCCGTGGCGGCCGCCGGTGAGGCAGACGAGCCCGCTGGCGTACGGCTCGAGGTCGTCGAGGGCGAGGCTCCCCGCGCCCTTGGGGGCGCCGAGCTTGAGGCGTGTGACGAGCCGGCAGAGATTGCGATAGCCGTCGCGGTCCTCGACGAGCACCGGCAGCCGGGCGCCGTCGGCCAGCGTCAGCTCGCTGCCGATGAGCGCGCGCACGCCGGCGTTCTCCGCCGCCCGATGAAACCGCGCCGCCCCGTACACGCCGTCGCGATCGACGAGCGCGATCGCCGGCATCCCCAGCCGCGCCGCCTCGCTCACCAGCGTCTCCGGCTGCTCGGCGCCCTCCAGGAACGTGAACGCGGATTGGGCGTGGAGCTCGACGAACATGCGCTCAGCTCGCGCTCGGCGGGGGGACGAGCGGGGGGATGCGGCTCCGCGTGTCGGGCGCGGGGGCCGCGGGCGCGCCTGCGTGGCTCGCCTGTCGCCGTAACTCGCTCCGGGCCCGGCTCGCTCGGCCCCCCATCCCCCAGAGGGGGTTGGCGCGCGAGCAAGTTGAATCGTGGGCGGCTCGCGACCCGGCCCCTGCGCTCGAACGGCGACGACGGCTCGCCACGCAGGCGCGCCCGCGGCCCCCGCGCCCGACACGCGGAGCCGCATCCCCCCGCTGGCCCCCCCACCTCGCGGAGCCGTGGCCATGTGCCATCGAACATCGCCACAACAGATCGACGTCAGTCATAGAGGGCGTCGAGGAGCCAGGTGTGGGTGAGGCGGTCGTGGGAGAGGCGCCAGAGAGTGCCGTCGGAGAGCGCGACGTCCCATTCGTCGCGGGCCCAGGCGTCGGTGTCCCACCAGTGGCCGGAGAGGCGCCAGGGGCCGGCGGACGTCAGCACGGCGGCGTCGAGACCCCCGGCGTCTCGCACACGCGTCGGACGACCGTCGGCGGTGTCGACCTCGACGCGGCGCGGAGGGCGCAGGCGTCGCAGCGCAAGCGGGCCGGCCACTGGCAGGGGCTCGCTCTTGGCAACGGCTGGGTGTGTTGCGTGCACGTCGCTGCCGGCAGTGTCTCGTCCGACATCGTCGTCATCGGTGCCGGCCGCGCTGTCGAAGGGGACGAGCGTGTAGGCGTCGGGGCGGTGGGAGTCGGTGACAACCGGGGTGCCGACGTTCGCGCCGCCCACCAGCAGGGTCAAGCGCGTGAGCACCGTGGCGAGGTCACGGGGCGCGGGCGCCGGCGGGTGCCAGAGACCGCTGGGAGCGACGCGACGCGGGACGACGCGGGCGCTGAGCGCCACCGCGGTGACGGCGGCCGGCGGCGGATGCGCCTCGATCTCCAGGCCCAGCAGCGCGACGATCGGTGTGGGCTCGGCCAGCGGCGCGGCCAGGGCCACCGAGCGCGTGTGATGGCCGCCGGAGGCGAGCGCCAGCCGCACCTCGATGACGTCGACGACCAGGTGGGCGGCGACCAGCCGCGCGCACAGCCGCTCGAGCACGCGCGCGAGCACCGGGACGAGCGCCGGGAGCGTGGCGATGTCCCAGTCGAGCCCCTGCGCTTCCTCCCAGAACGGCGGCGGCGTCCACGGGCGGAAGGGCGTGCGATCGATACCGGTGACGAGATCGTGAGCGGCCAGGCCGGCGCGGCCCAGCCGCGCGCCCACGCCGTGGCGCGGCAGCGCCGCGAGATCTCCCAGCGTCACCAGACCCCAGCGCGTGAACGCCGTGGCCAGCTCCACCGGCCAGGCGAGCGTGGACAGCGGCACCGCGGCCAGCGCCGCCTGCTCGCCGGCCGGCGGCAGCGCGTGCACCACGGGGCCCACGCGCGCCGCCACACTCGCGGCGGCGCGGCTCGACGCGATGCCCACGCGCGCCTCGAGCCCGACGGTGCGCGCCTGGCGCCCCAGGTGGCGACCGATCTCGGCGTCGTCACCGAACAGGCGCCGCAGCCCGCCGAGATCAACGTGGACGATCCCGGGCGCGGCGTCCTCCAGCCTCGGTGACACGGCCAGGCAGGCGTCGAGCAGCGCGTGGCGTGCGGCGGCCTCGGCCTCCGGCGACGCCGGGCGCCGCACGAGCGCCGGGCACCGCACGAGCGCCTCGGCCTCGCTGAGCCCCGGCCCCACGCCCTCGGCACGGGCGCGCGCGTTGGCCTCCACGACGCGCGTGACCGGCGGCGCCCCGACGACGACGGCGAGTGGCTGCTCGCGCAGGGCGGGCTCGCAGCGCTCGAGGGCGGCCGCGGCGAAGGCCTCGACACGCACGCAGGCGACCCGGCTCATGCGGTCCACCAGAAGCGCTCGATCTCGGTAGGCCCGGGCGCACCTTGTTTGCGGACAACCTGCAGCCCGGTGCACATTCCGGCCAGACGGCGGGGCATCAGGCTCGGCCCGACCCAGGCCAGCCGGTCGCGTCGCGTCTGCACCGACAGGCTCGCGGCGCCGCCGACGACGCGCCGGGCGCCGACCAGCAGCACCGCCACACCCGAGCGGCGCGCCGCCAGCCTCAGCCGAAAGGCCGAGCTCAGTGACAGGCGGGGCGGCGACTCACCGACGTCGAGCGCCACCAAGGCGAAGCCCGGGCACCGCGCCAGGAGATCGACCGCCTTCAGCGCGTCACGCCGCCGGCCCTCGCCGCGCACCCACAGCACGCGACGGAGATCGACGCCGGCGGCGGCGGCCGAGACGGGATCGAACGCGTGATCGACGTCGACGAGCGCAACGAGCCCGCCGCGGCGTGTGGCCGCGCGCAGGCAGAGCGTGAGCACGCTCGTGCGTCCCGAGGACAGTGCTCCCACGAGCTCGGTCATCGCTCCCTGGCGGAGGAGTCGATCGACCAGCATGAGCCAACACTATTCACTTGTTGATATATCGGCAAGACCCAGATATTGAGCCCGCGATCTCGGAAGCCCCAACCGGCTGGGCTGAAGTGATCGGTCGGCCGGATCTGGCGTCTCGGCGCGCGCCCGAGCTGACTGCTGGCCTCCGGCTTGCACTTTCTCTGGCAAAAGTCCTCACACGTACGTGCCGCAGGCTTGGCAAGCCGTACGGCAAAGGAATAGGACGATGGCGAAACAGATCGGGTACGCGGTCGTGGGCCTCGGGAACCTCGCGCAGCATCCGGTGTTCCCGGCCTTCGCCCGGGCCAGCGAGAACTCGCGGCTGGCGGCGATCGTGGCCGGCGACCGAGCCCAGGCCCAGGCCGTCGGGCAGCCGTTCCGCGCCGCCGCCTACCAGCTCGACGAGTTCCGGCAGTGCGTGCAGCGCGAGGACGTCGATGCCGTGTACCTCGCCCTGCCCACCTCGCTGCACTGCGACTACGCGGTGGACGCCGCCCGCGCGGGGGTGCACGTGCTCTGCGAGAGCCCGATGGCCGTCATGGCCGACGAGTGCCGGCGCATGATCCGCGCCACCCAGACCCACCGCGTGAAGCTGATGCTCGCCTACCGGCTGCAGTTCCACCCCGCCCACGCCAAGGCGCTCGAGCTGGTGCGCAGCGGCGCCATCGGCGTGCCGAAGACGATCAGCACGGACTACACGACGCGCATCGAGGACGGCGACGATCCGCGGCTGCAGCGGCGGCTGGGCGGCGGAACGATGTACGACCTCGGCGTGACGTGCATTCACGCCGCGCGCACGCTGTTCGGCAGCGAGCCCGCCCAGGTCATGGCGATGGCCGCGCGGACCGGCCGGCGCTACGGTGGCGACGTCGACGAGGGTGCGGTGGCGCTGATCCGCTTCCCCGACGAGCGGCTCGCCCATCTGCACACGAGCTTCGGCGAGGAGCCGGCGGCGGCGCTGCGGATCCTCGGCGAGGACGGCGCGATCGAGCTCGCCCACGCCTACCGCCACGACCTGCCGGTGACGCTCGCGCTGAGCCGGCGCGGGGAGCGCGAGACGCTGGCATTCGAGCCGACCGATCAGTTCGCCGCCGAGCTGGCCTACTTCTCGAGCTGCATCCTGCAGGACCGCGCGCCGGAGCCGTCGGGGATCGAGGGGCTGCAGGACGTCCGCCTGGTGGAGGCCATCTATCGCTCGGCCCGCGACGGGCGGCCGGTGACGCTGCCCCGGCTGGCCCGGCCGGAGGCGATGTCGGGACCGGAGCCGGAGCTGCGCAAAGGGGTCTTCGACCGGCGCCAGGCCGGCTAGCGTCCAGCGTCAGAGATTCGCCGACTCGGTAGGGCGCGCTCCCGGCTGGCGGCGTGGGCGGCGGGGCGACAGGATCCCCTGAGGTTCCGCGTGAGACGACCCGGTGCGCGAAGGGATGGTCGGAGCCTGGTCCTACGTGTGGCGTTACACGATCGAAGCCAACGGAACCCCAAGGGACCCTGTCGCCCCGCCGCCCACGCCGCCAGCCGGGAGCGCGCCCTGCCAGGTCAGCGATTCTGACTCGGGACACCTCGATCGCATGCGCGTATCCGGCTGCCACGTGGCGTGGTTCCGGCCGCTGAGCCAGTACGTCTTCCGCCGCTACTACAAACGCAATCATCGCCGCATCGTCGTGGTCGACGGCCGCATCGGCCACACCGGCGGTGCCGGCGTGAGCCGCAAGTGGATGGGCAACGGGCGCACCGAGGACCACTGGCGGGACACCGACGTGCGGGTGGAGGGTCCGGTCGTGGAGTACTTGCAGGCGGTCTTCGCCGAGAACTGGCTGGAGGTGACGGGCATGGTCCTCGGCGGCGAGGCCTACTTCCCTCGCCCGATCGAGCCGCGCGGCCAGATCTACACGCAGGTGGCCCGCAGCTCACCGGCCAGCGGCAGCGCGGCCATGTACACTACGCTGCTGCTCGCGCTGTCCTCGGCCCGCACGTCGGTGCGGGTGACCAACCCGTACTTCGTCCTCGACGACACCATGCGCGAGGCGATGCTGCGCACCGTTCGGCGCGGGGTGCGCGTGGCCGTGCTGGTGCCGGCGGTGATCGATCACAACCTGGTGCGCGAGGCCAGCCGCGCGCAGTTCGGCGACCTCCTGCGGACCGGCGTCGAGATCTACGAGTACACGCCGGCGCTCCTGCACGCCAAGACCATGGTGATCGACGGCGTGTGGGCCACGGTGGGCAGCACCAACCTCGACAACCTCTCGTTCGCATTCAACGACGAGCTGAACCTGATCGTCTACGACCGGGCGTTCGCCCGGCAGCTCGAACGCGTGTTCGACGCGGACGTCACGCTCTCGCGCCGGGTCACCTACGAGGCCTGGAAAGATCGTGGCGTGAAGGCGAGGCTGTTCGAGGTGCTGGCGTTCCCGATCCGCAACGTGCTGGGAGGTGACGTGAGGGCGCCCCTCGGTCGGAGGGGCGCCCTCGCGAAATCAGATGCGGCGGCGGCCCGGCAGCACGAGCCGGTAGAGGCCGAGGATGACGATCGCGCCGACGACGGCCATGATGAATCCGGCCGCCTCACCCTCGCGATACAGGCCCATCACGCGCCCCAGCCAGCCGCCGAGCATGGCCCCGACGATGCCGAGCACGACCGTGAGGATAATCCCGCCCGGGTCCGGTCCCGGCATGATGAGCCGCGCCACCAGACCGACGACCAGGCCGAACACGATCCACAGGAGGATGTCCATCGCGACACTCCTTTCAAGGCTCACGTGAACGCACGCGCCTCACACGATGGACTTCGAGTGCACGGCCGGTGCCACGCAGTCGCTTTGTAGAAGCTACTCGCCCGAGCGTTGCCAGGCCGAGACGATGCGGGTGGCGCCGACCGCCGACAGGACCACCAGCGGCACGGTCAGCAGCGCGGGGAGGAGCGCCTCCTCCCACGGCAGGGTGACGGCGGCCTTGAAGACGGTCACGCCGAGGAGGTTGGCGACGACGAAGAACGCGATCCACAACCACACCTGCATGCAGGACTCCTCTCGATGGGGAAATCTGGCGAACGACTGACGCACTCTACGGCAAAGGCCCGCGCGGGGCCAAGCCCGATGTGGGCGCGCGGCGTATAGGTTGCTGCTCGGCGGGCGCCTGGCACGGGCTTCGCTTACTCGAGGGGCATGAGTCTCTGCGCTTCGTGCGGTCTACAACTCTCCGGAGATGCCGCGCTGTGCCCGCATCACCACTGCGTGTACGGCGACGACTGGGCCGTGGCCAACCGCATCATGTGCGACTTCTTCCACCGCAAGAAGCTGCCGCCGCGGCTGGCCCACCACGATCGCGACGACGATTTCTGGGCGCACACCGCGGAAGCGGCCTGACCCCAGCCGTCGTCGGGCTGTCGGGCCCCCCTGCGGCATCCGCGAGATCGAGGAACGCCACGGCTCCGCCGGGGCGGGACGAGCGTCGGGGGGTGTGGGGGCCATCTCGGGGCCCCTGCGGTATCCGCGAGATCGAGGAACGCCGCGGCTCCGCCGCGGCGGGACGAGCGTCGGGGGGTGTGGGGGCCATCTCGGGGCCCCCACTCTAATGATCAAACCACCGCGGCCGCCGACTGCGTCGACACCGTCGTGGTCGGCGCGTAGAACGACGCCTCGCCAACCCCCTCCAGACAGTCGCGCGTGAACGCGATGAGGTGGTAGCTCACGATGGCCGCGTGGATGAGCGGCTCGATGTCACCCTTCTTCAACGCGGGCCAGGCCAGCCGCCAGAAGGTGCGGCGGTAGTCGCTGAGCACGCCCACCCGCCACAGGAGCCGGCCCAGGATGCCGAACCCCATGCGGATGTTCTCCCACGAGGCGCGCTGGGGATTCATCGGGTACTTCTTGCGCCGGGCGAAGGTGTGGGTGATGTTGTAGGCGAATCGCTCGTACACCGCCTCCGGCGTGTAGGCGGCCGTGATGCAGCGCCGCCACATGTCGCGCACCGTCTCGTACGGCAGCTTGAACTCGACGTTGGACTCCCGCCCCTCGCCGCTGAGCAGCCGCCCCTCCGCCTCCAGCCGCTTCCACAGCGGGGTCTTGGGCAGCGCATAGAGGATGTTGATCGTCAGCACCGGAATGTTGGAGGCCCGGATGAACTCGACGATGTGGTCGGCGGTATCGGGCCCGTCCGTGTCCAGGCCGAGGATGATGCCGGAGACGACCTCGAGGCCGTAGCTGTTCATCCGCTTCACGGAGTCGAGGATCGGCATGCGGAGGTTCTGGTCCTTGGACATCGCGTGCAGGGCCTCCGGCTCCGGCGTCTCGATGCCGCAGAAGACCGTGATGAATCCGGCCTCGCGCATCAGCGCCAGGACCCGCTCGTTCTTGGCGATGTTGAGGGTCGCCTCGCAGGCGAAGCGCAGCGGGTACCGGTGGCGCGTCTGCCACTGGACCAGGTGCGGCAGCAGCTCCAGCGCGGCCTTCTGGTTGCCGATGAAGTTGTCGTCGACGAAGTAGACGCTGGTCGCCCCCGCCGCCGCGATCAGGTCGAGCTCGGCCAGCACCTGCTCGGCCGTCTTCAGCCGCGGGTTACGCCCGTACAGCGCCGGGATGTCGCAGAACTCGCACGAGTACGGGCAGCCGCTGGAAAACTGCATGTTGGCGATGAAGTACTCGCGCAGCCGGATCTTCTCGTAGGCCGGCGTGGGAAAGCTGCCCAGCGGCAGCCGCTCGACCGTCTCGAAGCGGATCTGGGCGGACGGACGGCCCGGCTCGCGGTCGAGGTGCTCGATCAGCCGGTCGGTGGCGTCGCCCAGCTCGCCCACGTGGATGAAGTCGGCGTCCGGATAGTACTCGGGGCAGCCGGACACCGAGGGCCCGCCCACGACGATCGACCGGCCGTGGCGATGGGCCCGCGCGATGACGTCGTGGATCTGCGGCCGCTGGATGTGCATGCCGGAGACGAAGACCGCGTCGGCCCACTGGAAGTCGTCGGGCGTCGCCGCCTGCGAGTTCTCGTCGACGAAGCGCACCGTCCACGACTCCGGCAGGTAGGCGGTCACCACCAGCAGCCCCTGCGGCGGCATGAACGCGCGCACGCGGCCGCCGAAGAAGCCGTACGCGTGCTGGAAGGTACCGAACGAGCGCGCGTAGCGCGGATAGACGCACAGAATACGGCGGGCGCTCGTGGGCGCGTAAGGCGTTCGCATGCCGATCGGGGCCAAGCATAACGTATCTGCGCGCGTTGCGCCCCACCCCAAACGCTCGCGGCGTGGGCAAACGGTGAACCTTCGGCTAGAATGCGCCGGTCAGGAGGACAGTCATGGAGCTGAGCGCGGTCAAAGCGGTCATCACCGGCGGCGCCTCCGGCCTGGGCCGGGCCACCGCGATGCGGCTGGTCAAGGCCGGCGCCCGGGTCGCCCTGCTCGATCGAACGGCCTCGGCCGGCGCCGACGTCGCCAAGGGCCTCGGCCCGGCCGCCGCCTTCACGCCGGCCGACGTGACGAGCGCGGACGAGGTCGCCGCGGCGCTGGAGCGCGCGGTTGCCGCCTGCAGCGGGCTCAACGTCCTGGTCAACTGCGCGGGCATCGGCACCGCCATGAAAACGTTCGGCAAGGCCGGCCCGGCCAAGCTCGAGGAATTCACGCGCGTGATCCAGGTCAACCTCATCGGCACCTTCAACTGCATTCGCCTGGCCGCCGTCCACATGGCGCGCAACACACCGACGGCCGACGGCGAGCGCGGTGTCGTCATCAACACGGCCTCGGTCGCCGCCTTCGATGGCCAGATCGGCCAGGCCGCCTACTCGGCGTCGAAGGGCGGCATCGTGGGGCTGACCCTGCCGGTGGCCCGCGACCTCGCCGAGCAGGGCATCCGGGTGATGACCATCGCGCCGGGCATCTTCGAGACCCCGCTGCTCGGCACGCTGCCCGACGCGGTGCGCGTGTCGCTCGCCAACCAGGTCCCCTTCCCCAAGCGTCTGGGCCAGCCCGACGAGTACGCGGCCCTCGCCGAGCAGATCATCACCAACGTGATGCTCAACGGCGAGACGATCCGGCTCGACGGCGCGATCCGGATGCAACCGCGGTAAACCCCTCGGAGGGGGGCTTCGCCCCCCTTCCGACGGCGCAGCGGGCCTGACGGCCCGCTCGCGCCTGCCTCCCCCCAGGACAGGATTGCGCCGGCGAAGCCGGCGCTCGGACGGGCGCCGGGGTGAGAGCGTGTGATGTGGGTCGGACATCCCGATGTTGACCGCGTACTCGTCCGGGAGCGCGCTGGGAACAAGATCGTGCGGGCGGAGCCCACGCTCGGACCGGCGTGAAGCCGTGACGACCCGTGGCGGTGGAGAATCGACACTCGAAGAGCGTGAGGTGGACGAACGGTGACGGGGGACGAGGCGGAGGTGAGGGTCGATCGGACGATGCTGGAGGAGTTTGGGCGCGCGGACGGGCGGAAATCGCGGACGGTGTTCGAGGCGACGACGCAGACGACGGGGCGGGTGCGGGTCGTCGACTACCGGAACGAGCGGCGGCTGATCGTGGCGGGCGACATCCTGTCGATCTATCCGCTGGACGAGAACTGGGAGCCGCTCAAGAAGGAGTACTGGTGGCACGCCCTGGCGGCGGTGGGGCTGCCGCCGCGTCCGCGGGTGCTGCTGGTCGGGCTCGGCGGCGGCACCCAGGTGCACATGCTGCAGCGGCTCGCCCAGCCGCGCGAGATCACCGTGATCGAGCGCGATCCGGTGATCGTGCGCGTGGCCTGCGACTGGTTCGGGCTACGCCGCCTCAGCGGACTGGAGTTCCTGTGCGGCGACGCGACGCGGATCGTGCCGTGGCTCACGCAGGTCCGTCGCCAGTTCGACTTCGTGATGGAGGACGCCGCCTACGCGGCGCCGCCGGAGATCGGCCTGCCGCTGGCCGAGGCGCTGGTCCCGCTGGTGGCGCCGGGCGGCCGGCTGGTCATCAACCGGCACCTGCGCGGCGACGGGCGCCAGGTCGCCGCCGCCCTGCGCCCGCATTTCCGCGAGATCCGCCTGCGCCGCGTGCGGCGCGACGGTGAGAACGTGCTGGTGTGCTGTTACATGGAGGGCGGTCGAGAACATGGGGGGCGATAGAGAACATGGGGGGCCCCGACATGGCCCCCCACCCCCCCCAGCGCTCGGGCACCCCGGCGCAGCCGGGGTGCCCCGAGACAGTCGGGCTCTTCTCAGCGGCCGGGCAGGCGCTTGTAGCGAAGGCGGTGCGGCCGGTCGGCCTCGGCGCCGAGGCGGCGGCGGCGGTCGGCCTCGTAGTCGGCGTAGTTGCCCTCGAACCACACCACCCGGCCCTCGTCCTCGAAGGCCAGGATGTGGGTGGCGATGCGGTCGAGGAACCAGCGGTCGTGGCTGATCACCACCACGCAGCCGGCGAATTCCAGCAGCGCGTCCTCGAGCGCGCGCAGGGTGTCGACGTCGAGGTCGTTGGTGGGCTCGTCCAGCAGCAGCACGTTGCCGCCGCTCTTGAGCGTCCGGGCCAGGTGCAGGCGGTTGCGCTCGCCGCCCGAGAGCATGCCGACCGTCTTCTGCTGGTCGGTGCCCTTGAAGTTGAACGACGCCACGTAGGCCCGCGACGGCAGCTTGCGGCCGCCCACCTCGAGGATCTCGGCACCGCCGGAGATCTCTTGCCACACGGTCTTCTTGGCGTCCAGCGTGTCGCGGCTCTGATCGACGTAGGCGAGCTTCACCGTGTCGCCGACGCGCAGGCTGCCGCCGTCCGGCTTCTCCTGCCCGGCGATCATCCGGAACAGCGTCGTCTTGCCGGCGCCGTTGGGGCCGATGACGCCGACGATGCCGCCGCGCGGCAGCTTGAACGACAGCCCGTCGATCAGCGCGCGGTCGCCGTAGCCCTTCACGAGCGCATCCGCCTCGACGACGAGGTCGCCCAGGCGCGGCCCCGGCGGAATGGCGATCTCCAGCTTGTCCAGCCGCTCGGCGGACGGTGCGTCGACCATCGCCTCGTAGGCTTGGAGGCGCGCCTTGCTCTTGGCCTGACGCGCGCGCGGGGACAGCCGCACCCACTCCAGCTCGCGCTCCAGGGTGCGCTGGCGAGCCTGGTCGGCCTTCTCCTCCTGAGCCAGGCGAAGCTGCTTCTGCTCCAGCCAGGACGAATAGTTGCCCTCCCAGGGGATGCCGCTTCCGCGGTCGAGCTCGAGGATCCACCCGGCGGCGTTGTCGAGGAAGTAGCGATCGTGGGTGATCGCCACCACCGTGCCCGGATATTCCTTGAGGAAGCGCTCCAGCCAGGCCACCGACTCGGCGTCGAGATGGTTGGTCGGCTCGTCCAGCAGCAGCATGTCGGGCCTGGCCAGCAGGAGGCGGCAGAGCGCGACCCGGCGCCGCTCGCCGCCCGAGATCTTGCCGATGTCGGCGTCGCCCGGCGGCACCCGCAGCGCGTCCATCGCGAGCTCGACCGTCCGGTCGAGATCCCAGGCGTTGACGGCGTCGATCTGGTCCTGCAGCCTCGACTGCTCCTCGAGGAGCTTCTCCATCTCGTCGTCGCCGAGCGGCTCGCCGAGCTTGGTGCTGACCGCCTCGAAGCGTGTGAGCAGCGCCCGGGTCTCCGCCACGCCGTCCTCGACGTTGCCGCGCACGTCGCGCGCGGCATCGAGCTGAGGCTCCTGCGGCAGGTAGCCGATGCGCAGCCCGTCGGCGGGCGCGGCCTCGCCCAGGAAGTCGTCGTCGGCGCCGGCCATGATGCGCAGCAGCGACGACTTGCCAGCGCCGTTGGCCCCGAGCACGCCGATCTTGGCCCCGTGGAAGAACGACAGGTAGATGCCGCGCAGGATCTCCCGCTTGGGCGGGACGACCTTGCGCAGGTCCTTCATCATGAACGCGTACTCACCGGCCATGACGCGTCATTGTACAGTAGCGCGGTGAACGTCATCGGCCTCTCGGCCTACTACCACGAGTCGGCGGCGTGCCTGCTGCAGGACGGCCGGCTGGTGGCGGCGGCCGAGGAGGAGCGCTTCTCGCGGCTCAAGCACGACGCGCGGCTGCCGGTGGCCGCGTTCCGGTTCTGCCTGGAGGCCGGCGGCCTCGACGTCACCGACGTCGACTGCGTGGCGTTCTACGAGTCGCCGGTGAAGAAGCTCGCGCGCCAGCTCTGGTCGGGCCGGCGCCCCGACGGTGGCGCCGCCCTCGATCCACTCCGGGCCGAGCGTGAGATCCGCGAGGGGCTCGGCTTCGAGGGGCGCGTCGAGACGTTCGAGCACCACGCCTCCCACGCCGCCAGCGCGTTCTTCTACTCCGGCTTCCCCGAGGCCGCGCTCTTCACGGTGGACGGCGTCGGCGAGTGGGCGACGACCACCTACGGCCGCGGCGACGGCGATGACCTGACGCTGTTCGAGGAGGTCGAGTTCCCGGACTCGCTCGGGCTCTTCTACAGCGCCATCACCGCCTTTCTCGGCTTCCGCGTGAACAGCGGGGAGTACAAGGTGATGGGGCTGGCGCCCTACGGCGAGCCCCGGCTGCTGAACGTCATGCGCACGATCGTCCGCGACGGCGCCGGCGGCCAGTACGCGCTCGATCCATCGTGCTTCGACTTCCTCGCCGGCCCCCGCATGTTCGCCGACGCGCTCGGCGAGCGCCTGGGCGGGCCGCCGCGCGCGCCGGAGTCCGAGCTGACGGCCTTCCACCACGACGTGGCGCGTAGCGCCCAGGCGCGCCTGGAAGAGGTCCTGCTCGACAAGGTCCGCTACCTGCACGGCCGCGTGCCCTCGCCCCATCTCTGCCTGGCGGGCGGCGTCGCGCTCAACTGCGTGGCCAACGGCCGGATCGCCCGCGAGGGACCGTTTGCGCGAGTGTTCGTGCCGCCGGCGGCGGGCGACGCCGGCGGCTGTCTCGGCGCCGCGGCTCTGGCGCACCGCGCGCTCACCGGCCGGCGGGTGAGCACCGAGCCGCTCGGGCACGTCTATCTGGGCCCGCGAGCCACCTCCGACGAGATCGCCGGGCAGCTCGCCGCCGCCGCCCTCGACGTGCTCGACTTCCGCGGCCGCGAGGCCGCGCTGCTGGAGGCGACGGTCGATCGACTGGCCGCCGGCCAGGTCGTGGCGTGGTTCCACGGCGCCATGGAGTTCGGGCCGCGCGCGCTCGGCGCGCGCAGCATCCTGGCCGACCCGCGCGCCCCCGACCTGCGCGAGCGGCTGAACCGCCTCGTCAAGCGGCGCGAGGCGTTCCGGCCCTTCGCCCCCAGCGTGCTGCGCGCCGACGCCGCCGAGCACTTCGCGCTGGGCCACGCCTCGCCGTTCATGCTGCACACCTGTCCGGTCCGCTCCTCCATCGCGCTCCCCGCGGTGACCCACGTCGACGGCTCGGCCCGGCCGCAGACCGTGGACCCGGCGACCGCCCCGCGCTTCGCCGGCCTGCTCTCCGCGTTCAAGCGCCGCACCGGGTGCGCGGTCCTGCTCAACACGTCGTTCAACGTCCGCGACGAGCCCATCGTGTGCACACCCGCCGACGCCCTCGCCTGCTTCGCCAGCACGGAGATCGACGCGCTGGTGCTCGAGGACTTCGTGGTCGATCGCGCCGCCCTCCCCGACGCCGTCCGCGTGGCGGCCGTGCGCCGCGCGGCCTGGCCGGCCCGCGAGCGCGCGATCAGCGCCGTGCTCTACACGTTCGTCTGAGGACGTGAGCCCGGCCGCCCCCGGTCGCGACCCTCGACGCGACGCCTGCGACGACCTCGCGCGCCGCCTGCTGTCGCCCGAGGGCCAGGCGACCGGCGTGTCCCCGGAGCTCACCGGTCCGGTCGAGGCGCCTGCCGAGCGTACGCCCGTCGAGACCGCCGACGAGATCGCCGCCCGCTACCGGGGCGACGAGTCGGCGCCCATCGGCATCTGGATGCCCGACACGCGCGACGGCCGGCTCGTCTTCGTGCGCGACGACACCGCGCTGACCCGCGAGTGGTGGCCGCCCCACTCGCGCCTGGAGCCCAAGCGCTCGCTGCTGCCCCTGCGGATCGTGCTGCTCGGCGAATCCACCGCGGCGGGCTGGTTCTACGCCCCCGGGCTGACGCCGGCCACCGTGCTCGCCGAGCGACTGGCCGCCGCGCGAGGGAAAGGGATCTACGAGGTCCTCGATCTCACGATGGTGAATCTGCAGGCGCCACCGCTCACCGAGCTGGCGGGCGCGGCGCTCCAGCTCGATCCCGACGTGATGGTCGTGTTCGCCGGCAACAACTGGCCGCTACGCCTGCCCTTCTTCCCGGACGTCTCCGCCGCCGACGGCGCCGAGGCCGCGCAGGCGCTGCGCGCCGGCGGCATGGCCGGCCTGCGGCGGCTCGCCGACGAGCGGACGCGGACCAGCGCAAGCGCCACCGTCGAGATCCTCGCGCGCCTCGCCGAGGCGGGCGGTGTCTCGCTCGTGGTCGTGATCCCCGAGGTGAGCCTCGGTGACTGGCCACGTGACCGGCCGGTACCGTGGCTGCCTGGCGATGCCGCCGCCCGCTGGCACGCCGCCCACGCGCGGACGCTCGGCGCGCTCGAAGCGGGCGCCGGGCCCGAGGCGGTGCACGCGGCGCGCGCGATGCTCGAGCTGGACGGCGGCGTGTCGGCGACGTCGCATCGCCTGCTCGGCGACGCCCTCGCCGCGCGGGGCCGCGCGGCCGAGGCCCGCGCCGCCTACGCGGCGGCCGTGGACGCCCGCGCGTGGGACAACTTCCCTCCGCTCCCGTCGGCGACGTCCGTGGTGCGCGACGCCATCCGCGAAGGGGCCGCCGCGCAGGAAATCGCGTGCGTCGACCTGCCGGCGGTGCTCGCCGCCGAGAGCCCGGAGATCCCCGGCCGACGGCTCTTCCTCGACTACTGCCATCTGACGGTCGAGGGGATGCGCGTCACGATGGCGGCGGTCGCCGCCGAGGTGCAGCGTGTGGTCGAGCCGGCGCCACAGCGGACATCGAGGCGCGCGGACGCCCGCCGAACGGCCGCGATCGCGCCCGACACGGACGCGACGGTGAAGTTCCTGACCGCTCTCTACACCGCGCACTGGGGACAGCCGCCGGACCTCGAGGCAGGGCCAGGCCCGGCCCTCGCGCGCGAGTGGCTGGCCGCAGCGCTGCAGGCCTCGCCGGCGATCGAGACGGCGCTGCGCGCCTACGCGGCATCGCGCGCGGCGCCGCTGAGCGCGGCCGCGCTGTCGTCCGCACACCGGCAGATGGCCGCGGCGATCACCGAGCTGGGCCACGAATCGACCGGCGGCGATGGGCTCGATCCCGAAGTCGTCGAGACGATCCGTGCGCTGCTGGCGGCGCGCGGACGACCGCTCGGCGACGAGGTCGAGGCCGAGCTGATCAGGCACCACGGCGTGGGCGGCGGCGCGGTCGACCTCCTGCACCCGCCGTATCACTGGCGATGGCTGGACCGCTACGAGGGTGGAAGCGGCTTCGGCCAGGATGCCGGCGCACTCTACCGGGCGCGCTGGCCTGCCAGCCACTTCTGCCTGGTCGCCGAGGGCGTCGAGGCGGTGCGGCTGGCGCTGACCGCGCGACTGCCCCGCGTGGCCGGTGATCGGGCCGGCGAGCTGGCCGTCGCGGTGAACGGCGCCCCGGTGGGCCGCGCGCCACTCACCGATCGCTGGAGCCGAGCGACGCTCGACCTCCCCCCCGGCCGGTTGCGGCGCGGCTTCAATCGCGTGACCCTGCGCTGGCCCGCGCTACCGGCAGAGGGCGACGCCGCGCTGGCGCAGATCGCGCGCCGCCTCGATCAGGGAATCCCCACCGACCTGCACCCGGTCTTCGGCGAGCTGTTCACCCTGCGTGCCCGGCCGCCCTGAGTCAGGGACTCGTCCGCGACTGGGCCGCGCGCGGCGACGACTTCGCGGCGTGGGCCCCGGGGGTTGCGAGTCTCCGGCGGCGAACCAGGGCAAGCCGAACCGCCAGCGATCGCTGCCGGCGGGGCGAGCGAGCCACCAACGATCGACAGGCGCAACCCCAGCCCCCTTTGGGGGATGGGGGGCCGAGCGAGCCCCGCTCGCGTCGTAGAGGCGAGCCATGGGCGCCGCCGGAGAGTCGCAACCCCCGGGGCCCACGCCGCGAAGTCGTCGCCGCGCGCGGCCCAGTCGCGGACGAGTCTCCGGCTCAGGACGCGAGCAGCCGCCGGTGCTCGGGCATCATGCAGCGGTCCTGCACGACGCGGATGCCGGCCCGGGCCAGGCGCTCGGCCGCCGCGTCGTTGCGGATGCCGAGCTGGAACCACACGACGGCCGGCCGCCACGGCAGCGCGAGGATCTCGGCGGCGTGGCCGGGTAGGTATTCCGGGCGCCGGAACACGTCGATCACATCCACCGGCCCCGGCAGATCGGCCAGCGTCGCCACCACCGGCTGGTCGAGGATGCGTGTGCCGGCCAGCGTCGGGTTCACGGGCAGGATGCGATAGCCCGCACGGGCCAGGTACGCCGGAACGTAGTGCGCGGGCTGGGAGGGCTGGGCCTTGGCGCCCAGCACGGCGACCGCGCGGGCCTCACGCAGGATGCGCGTGAGGCCGGCGTCGTCGTCGACGAGGTTGCCGGACCATGGCTCGGTCACCACGGCTCCGTCATGGACATCGCCGCGCCCTCACGGCGCGCTCAGCGCGGCCAGCACGGCCTGGCCGATCGTCTCCACGCGCCAGCGGCGCACGCCCTCGACGGCGAGCAGATCATCGAGCGTACTCGGCGCCGCCTCGGCGATCAGCGTGATGAGCCGGTTGGGCAGCAGCACGCCCGGCTCCAGCCCGATCTCCTCGGTGGCGCCGGCGCGCCAGCGGCGGAGCTTCTCGATCCGGCGGCTCATCGCGCCCGGGATCACCGGCCGCTTGTGGCGGGGCAGCACCGGCAGCTGGCTCTCGTCGAGGGCCAGCCCGCGCTCGACGCCGCCGAGGATGGCCTGGCCCCAGCGGCCGAGGACGCGCGGCGTGATGCCGCTGATCGCGCCCAGCGCCTCCTGGTCACCCGGCAGCGCCTGGGCCACGCGCAGCAGCGTGTCCTCGTTGAAGATCTTGAACGGTGGCCGATCGGCGGCGCGCGCCAGCTCCTCGCGCAGCCCCCACAGCTCGCGCAGCACCGCCATGCCCCGCGACGGCAGGTCCCGCGCGCCCTTGACGCCGAGCCAGGGGTCGGGATCAACGGGGCGCTCGGGCGCCGGCTGCGCGGCCAGTGCGGCGCACTCCTCCTCGACCCACGCCCGGCGGCCGATCCGCTCCAGCTCGTCGAGCAGCCGGGTCCGGAGCGCGAAGAGGTGCTGCACGTCGGCCGCGGCGTAGGTGACCTGGGACGGGCTGAGCGGCCGCGCCGACCAGTCGTCCTTCTGACGCGAGGGCGGCAGGGTGACGCCCAGATAGGTCTCCAGCAGGACGTCGAGCCCCAGCGCGCGGCCGCCGAGGAATCGTCCGGCGATCGCGGAATCGAACACCGTGCCGAAGGCCAGGCCGTAGCGCCGCTTGAGGTGCACGAGGTCGTTGTCGCCCGCGTGCAGGAGCAGCGTGCGCGACGGGTCGGTGAACAGCCGGGCCAGCGGCGTGAGATCAGGGAGCGCGAGCGGATCCACCAGCCACACGCTGCCGTCCGGCACGCCGAGCTGGATCAGCGAGAGCCGCTCGGGATAATGGTGCAGGCTGTCGCCCTCGGTATCGAGCGCCACCTCGGAGGCCAGGCTCAGCTCGCTGACGGCGTGCGCGAGCTCGTCGGGCTCGCGCGCCCAGCGGACGACGGGTTCGGGCACGCTCAGGACGTGACTACGCCTTCCGGCGCCTGAGGACCGACTGCTGCATCCGGTCGAAGCGGCGCCGCAGCGGCTCGATCCCCTCGTCGTGGGTGATCACGTACAGCTCGCCGGCACGGATGGCGTCGAGGACCATGTCGGCCACGCTCTCCGGCGCCAGGTAGCGCCCGATCAGCCCGACGGCGGGCTCGGCGGCGCCCGGCTCGTTGCGCAGCGCGGTCGGGCGACTGCGCTCGGACTCCATGATGCGCGTCTGCACGCCCATCGGGCACAGCACCGACACGCCGATGCCGTAGGGCTTGAGATCCTTGGCCAGTGTCTCCGACAGCCCGACGACGGCGTACTTCGAGGTGTTGTAGACGCCCAGGCCCTGGCTGGCGATCAGCCCGGCCATGGAGGCGGTGTTGACGATATGGCCGCGCTGGCCGCCGGCGATCATCCGCGGCACGAACGCCTCGACGCCGTGGATCACGCCCCAGAGATTGACCCCCAGCACCCACTGCCAGTCACGATGCGTGGCCTTGTCGAGCCCGCCCCAGGCCGCGACGCCGGCGTTGTTGCAGAGGACGTGGACGGCGCCGAACGCCTTCCAGGCGCGCTCGGCCAGCGCCTGGACCTGCGCCAGCTCGGTGACGTCGGTGCGGACCGCCAGGGCCTCGACGCCGAGGTCGCGGGCTGCGCGCGCGACCCCGTCCATCGCCGCCTCGTCGAGGTCGGCGATGACGACGCGGGCCCCCTGGCGCGCCAGCGCCAGCGTCAGCGCGCGGCCGATGCCGCTGCCCCCGCCGGTGACGACCGCGACCGTGTCCTTGAACGCGTCCACGAGTTCTCACGGTATCCGCACCTGGGCCCGCGGTCAATCGCCGGCCCGCGCCGGCCAGCGCCCCGACGGCCGGCGCTACCCGGCGACGGCGAGCGGGACGCGCTCCAGCCAGGCCGGGCGCCAGCCGGTGCGGCGGAGCGCGGCGAACACGCGCTCGTCGTTGCCCCAGTCGCTCCACTCCACACCCTTGACGCGTACGACGCCGAGGCGCTCGGCCGCCGGCACCAGCACGCGCTGGGAGAAGTTCAGCTCGGGCAGCGCCGCGTACACGCGCTCGGCCACCGCGCTCTCGTGCGGCGAGCCGAGCGCGCGGCGCAGGGGCGCGAAGGCGCGCAGCAGCGGCCGCGTGCCGGTCGCGATCAGGTCGATGAAGGCCGAGACCCGCCCGACCATCACGAAGCTGTTCCACAGACAGCCGCGCGAGAGGAGTGCCTCGGCGAGCTCCGGCGAGGGCTTCTCCCAGAAGCGGCGGATCGGAAACACCGGCTCGCCGTCGACGAGCTCGGGCTGGGCGGCGGGCTCGATCCAGCCGTACTCGGTCTCGGGCGCTCTCGCCTCGATCCCGAGCAGGACGACCCGGTCGGGACGCGCGCTCGCGGACTCGAGTGCACCCGAGACGGCGCGCACGAACGCCGCGTCGTCGTCGACGACGTGGTCGGAGGGAAACACCGCCAGCGGAACGTCGCCGGCCAGCTCGGCGATCCGCAGCAGCGGATAGAGCAGGCCCGGCGCCGTGCCGCGGTTGGCGGGCTGGACGACAAGACGGCCCGGCGCCAGATCGGCGGCGAGTGATCGATAGTACGGCTCGTGGGTGCGGGTGACGACGACCACCTGATGGTCGTCGCGGCTCAGCAGATCGGCGCGGCGGCGCGTCCGGTCCAGCAGCGTTTCACCGCCGTCCAGAAGGGGACAGAACTGCTTGGGCCGTGGATCGCCGGAGACGCGCCGGGTGAGGGAGCTGAGCCGGGTGCCGTCCCCCCCGGCCAGGATCAGCGCCCACGGCGTCGTTGCCGTCGTCTTCATGCGAACCCCTTCCCACTGGTGTCGCTCCCCTCGACCCCGGAGCGCGCACGGGAACACAGCAACAACGGTGCCGGCAGAACCACGCGAGGATTCCCCAGCACTCCCGGGACTTCACGAGGAGGGTGGCCGGAAAACTGCCCACCCTGATGACCGACCACGGAATCGCGCCCGACATCCTGCCCGACGTCTCGAGAGCGGTGCCAATGACTCTCGGGGAATCAGGTGCCGCCGGGATCGCGCGTGCGGGCCGCGGGGCGCGCCATCATGGCGAGCCGTCGTCGCCGTTGTCGCCCCGGGCCCGGCGAGCGAGCCGCCCCCGATTCAACTTGTCCGCGCCCCAGCCCCCTTGGGGGATG